>DATGRX010000152.1:0-16942 GCA_035303185.1 Bacillota bacterium | reverse complement strand
ATTAGAGTTAACGGGTATCTAAAACAGAAAATGTTGGACTGGGGATATCTTTACCAAGTTATTCCCCAATCTCAATTTTCTAGACACTCGCTCAATCTATTAAACCTAGTGTAGTCTTAACAAAGTCAGCAAAGATTGTATTACGTTCCTTTATAGGTTTAGAAAAATCCACTGAAAAGGAAAATAAATTTGTTTCTTTAAAGCTATCTATATTTATTTTTATAGGAGAAAGAGAACCATAATAAGGATATACTAATCCTCCATAACTAGACTCCAACGCATGGCAATAAAAAAGTATCTGATATAAATCAGATATCCTGCCAATCTTGTTGTAATTAGAGATATCCTTATTTTTTGCATCAAGTACTGCAAATGCTGAATTAGTATCATTATGATAATCAATCATAATATCGGGTGAATAAGATTTAATATACTCATTGGACCCTATCTTAAACTTTCCCATTCGTTTAGCTTTATCCCATTTTGAAACATTAAGTTTAATATGATTTGATAGGACCTTTCTTACATACTTTTCAAATAGACTATTGGAATTAACCAAATAGGAAGAACTTGTAACTTGATTGCTTTTCAAATTCATTTTCAAATCTTTCAAGATTTTCTCTGCCAGCCCTAAAACTATTGGATATTTTTCATTTTCAAAATGAATTTTCATCTCTTTTTCCAATACATAGAAGGGTAAATCAGTAATATTAGCTTCTATTTCATCAAAATATGAGTTAACGATTGTATGTAACTTAATATGTCTATCTTTTCTTCCTATTATTTTGACTTTGTCTAATGCCAACTTAATAATTTTGTTATATGGAGTACTTAAAGTATGAACTTCATATTCTATAGGGATTTTATCTTGAAACAAATTAACAGGAGAGATCTCCTCAACCAGAATTTTCCCCCGTACTTTGTTCGTTTCTTCTCTAACTTTTATAAAGTCTCCTTCCACTCCATGATTTACTAACTCATAAGCTTCCTTTAAAAAAAGTTCAATTAAATTTTCTTGGATTCCAAAACTCTCATTTTCTCCTAACAGACTACTAATTTTGTCGTTTAGTATCCCTTCGTTGTACAGCTGTATCTCTAAATAATGATTCGTAGAAAGATTTGCTATACGGGGTTGAATATTAATCACTAAATCTTTGATACGAACACTACCGATGATATAACTATCAAAAATAATGGTCTCGCCTTGTAATGCCATAGGTAAATCCTTGTTTTCAGTTAAAAGCTGCTTAAATTCCTCAATGTATTCTTTACCCAGGGTATAAGAAGAATTTTCATATATATCAATAATAGTCATATTAGCTCAAGTATTCCTTTATAGCTTGAATAAATTCTGAACCCGTTTGTTGGCTGGACAACTTTTCTCCAATCACATTTATGAGCATATCAATGTTTCCATTACAATAGTCTTCAATCAGTGGTTCAACAACAAAATTAAATAGGTATTCAAAATCCTCCATTGGCCACACATATTTCTGGGTTTCGGAAGAATAAACATAATCTCTTAAGAAAATAGCATGTCCAATTACCATTTCTTTGTTATTCAAAACAGAGAATAAGTTTTGGTTTATCTTTGTTAACAAATCAGCTACAGAGAATTCGTTTCCTTCGATTTTCACTTTATCAATAAGAATTCCAGTATCAGGTCCAAAATATACCTGGTAAAAACGCCGTTTTATGGCATAATCTATACGCCCAACTGTCCTATCTGTTGTATTCATAGTCCCTATTATCTTAAGGTTATCCGGTAAATAATAATCCATTTCTTCTTCATTAAAAGTTAATTTTAATCTCTCTCCACGGTCGAGTAATTGAATCATTTCTCCGAACACTTGGCTAACATTAGCCCGGTTAATTTCCTCAATTATTAATAAATATTCTTTGTCATGTTCTTTTCCGGAAATTGCTTCCTCAATAAATTCGATTAACTCCCCTTTTTTATCCTTTAAATACCCATTTTCTAAGATTTTCCCCCCTATAAAATCTTGATAAGAATATTGAGGATGGAATTGAATCCTTTTCACCACATCAAACTCTTTTGATATTTGCTTAGCTAAAAATGATTTTGATGTACCAGGAGGGCCCATAAAAATTGCCTGGTTGGCCTTTTTAACTAACCTTTCATAAAAATCAACACTAAAGGTTTGATTCTGTGGGAGAGTATTTCCAACACCAAATTGAAGAAACGAATTTTCAATTGGTGTAACGTCATCTTCATCTTTAAAACTCTCAAGCCAGTCGTTTTTTTGGGGAGGATTGCCAATTAATGACCTGACAAAATGTGAAGTAACTTCTTCACTATCATATTCCACTCTAATTCCAGAGCTTGTCGAAAAAATTAATGCCTTCTCTTCTTCAGTAATATTAAAGTAACTGATGAATTGATTGATTATCTTAGAAAGTGGTACTTCAGAAGTAAACTCATTAAATCTTACACTCCAAATGCCCAAAGCATCTAACGGCACCTTATCACCCATGCCTCTAAAGAAATCTAAATAATTGTGTTTTAATTTTACCAAGTTTGGGTTATCAGGATCCCTAGTGACTATAGATTGCCACTGACGTCCACCACCTGTAACATTATTGATAAGCCTTTGTGTAGACCACTGACGAACAGATTCCTTAGTATTGTTTCCCCACTTATTCATAGACAATGGATTAATAAAGTTATAATTTACCTTTATATAATCGTTTGATATAAATAAATAAGATAGCATCTGCGTTGCCACCAAAAACTCCCTCTTTGATGAATCCTTCGATAAATCCAGATAATCATGTTGAGACATACCTGCATGTTTTAAGATAAGTAAGGAAAACAACTCGCTATAACGTTTAACGTTGATGCTTGTAAGAGAATTATAGCTATCAGTTATTGTTTTTTCGCTTAAGTAAAATTTCTCCATTAATGCAACTCCTAACATTTATGTTACCAAGCTATTATGTATAAATTCTAAACTAAATTAGACTTTTTTCCAATGTATTACATGATCAATTAAGTGCTTCCGGGTATTTCCGAACGTATTGCTAAATAAAAAAATAATAAATGCCGCCATTTAATACTGTTAAAGTTGGCGGCATTTATCTGTCAAAGTTAATGAAATATATATCTAATACATAGGAAAGCACTTGTCTTCCTCACATAAAATCTAGAATCTTAACACTAACTTTAGTAATATGTAAATAAGTGCAACTTAATCTTTGTTATTCAAGTGTTGTGCTATTGCTTGTTTGTGTTTTGTTTTTAAACGGGTGGAGCCGTTTATTATCAAATCATAAAGCCAATCTGTTTCCCCTTCATTTGCGGCCATGATTGCGGCAATTGTGGGGGATATTTGTTTGTTGATCCATTCTTTCATATCCTCAATGGATTTATCTGCCGGTTTGACTGTTAATTTTAGCTTTTCTATATCACCAAGCAACCTTTCATACCAGGGTATTGTCTTCCATTTTCTTTTTCTCATATCTTTACTTTTCCTTGGCTTCTGAAGAAATCTTATATAATTTTTCAGTGTGCCTCTGAGCAGCCTTCCGATATCATCAGTTTCTAATAAGTACCTGGATAATAGTTGTGCCCGTTCTTCTCTGAAGACGATCTCCAAACGGGTCCAGTCAACGTGTTCTTTTAATGGGGTCGGATCTTCTCGCTTGTTATGCTGCAGCCTTTTTTGTTGCTCCAGATGCTTATCATATACCCGCATGAAGATTTTACTTTTCTTGCTTCCGAAATATAGTGTTCTTCCCAGCACAACACCGTCTGCTATTCTTTTTTCTCTTAAGTAAGTTGTTTTGTACCAGAGACTGGAGATAGTTTCCTCATCTTCTGCTTTTCTTATTTTTTTAAAGTTGATGATTTCTCCTGATCTGTCATCGATCGCAATATCGATTCTAGTGAACTTATAATGCTCTTGAAGTGCCATAACGTTTGTAAGCATTTCGCGAAGATTTTTCTTTTGTTCGTAGAAACGGCAGCCGGTTCCACTCATTATTATATGTATTCCCATTCTGTCGTTTTCTGGTTCATCGTTATACAGGATAAAAATATTACCTTCATCCCATATCTTTTGATTTGTATAACCATTTTTCCCGCCTGGTATTTTCGTGAAAGAATCTTCCTTTAGTTCAAGTAGATGTATAATCGTGTCTGAAAGGGTATAGTTATGCACTGTAAATTCAATCCAATCAAGAATTACGTCTAATCTGCTGTCCAAAGTCTTATCTAATCCAGGTGGGGCATGACCGTTCGCCATTTAAGAACCCCCTGTTTTTAGGACAGTCCGCCCCCCTATTAGTGGGAGGGGGCTGTCCAAATAAAAGTGTGAGCCTATATGTTTTTTATGCAGTATTATATTAGTTTTATTTTCTGGCCTATCTGTATCTTGTTTTTATTTTTGATGTTATTTATATCAATGAGTTTTTTCACCGTCGTTTTGTTGTTTACAGCTATCTGACTGAGCGTATCTCCTTTTTTAATGGTATAACTACCGGATGAACCTTTTTTCAGCTGTAGGACTTGTCCAGGGTAAATGAGATTCTTATTCTTTATGCCATTAAGACTGATCAACTGATCTATGGTTGTATTATGATCTGCTGCTATCTTACTGAGCGAATCTCCTGCCTTTACTAGATATGTGATACCGTTTGTCGAATTTTCCTGTTTGCTATTAGACTCTTTTAAATACCTTATTGGATCAACTGCATTTGATTTGTTTATATTCCAACGTCCCTCATGGACTTCAAAATGTAGGTGCTGTCCTGTTGAATGTCCTGTGTTTCCCATTACTCCAATTGCCTGTCCTTGCCTTACCTTCGTTCCTGAAACTACCTTTCTGGATCCTGCTTGCATGTGTGCATACACCGTTTCCCATGTTTTTCCATTAATATTATGCAAGATCATAATGCATTCACCGTAGGAATCCGATCGATATGACCTACTTACCGTTCCGGCTGCTGCTGCTTTAATTGTGTGATGACCTGATTCTGCTATATCTATTCCATGATGATTGGATCTATTTGTGCGGAAATGACTTGTTATTCTTCTGACATCTGTTGGCCAAATAAACATAAATTCACTCCTTAATAAGTAATTAGACCGTGCCTTTTGAAAAAGGCACCCTCAAAACTTTTGCATTCGCCATTGGGCGTAAAGGAATGGGATTCCTTTAGCACCGTTAGCATTACTGGTGAATTGGAAAGCGTTCAATCCCTTTCCGTTCCTTATCCTCGCTTCGCTGCGGTACCACTACAAGGGGTTGATCGCTAGAAGGCTAAATCCGTATCGTTAGGGGTTTGCCATCCGTTAGGGCCTGGCTGGAATCTTTGCTGCTGAAAATTACCTTGCTGTTGGTACTGTTCCGGCTGCTGTTGTTGTTGCTGTGATTTCGGCTGAGATAAAAACTCTATCCGGTTGGCTACAACCTGGGTGAAATAATCTGTCTGATTGTTTGTTTCATTGGTTCTTGAATTGATTTCAAGCCGTCCGGATACCAGTAACTGTCGTCCTTTCTTGCAATACTGGGCCAAGTTCTCGGCAACTTTTCTGAATGTGATGCAATTAATAAAGTCGGTCTTATCAGTACCTTCTCTGCTGACGGCAATTGTAAAGCGTGTTACCGCGATGCCTTTATCTGTGTATCTCATATCCGGATCCTTCGTTAATCGTCCGAGCAATGTAATCTGGTTCATATTTTATCCCCCTGCCATATTGTCGGTGCAAGATCAGCCACGTTCATTTTCGCTGTTTGTGTGTAATGTCTGGTCATGTTGTGGGTCTTATGACCTAGCATGTAACGTATCTTTTCAATATCAACTCCTGATTCCAACAGTCGAGTTGCTAATGTGTGCCGCAATACATGGCATGAAAATTTAATGCCTGTATCATTTTTAAACTGATCTGCATACGTTTGAAGCGTTCGCCTTGATACTCTAAAGGCTGGCGCGTTATATATATCTATCGTTTCAAGATATTTGTAAATAATGATAGCCGAATCTTTATACAACACTGGTATTCTACGATCGGATCCCCACTTGGCATCCTCTATATTTATCCATAGCTTCCCATCTATCAGCTTAAAATCCCCCTTTTGGAGACCAGCAACCTCGCCAACTCTGGCACCAGTAGCTAACATAAGATGGAACGCTGCATTTATATTTATTTTCCAATTTCCTATATGGGATTTAAACAGTTGCAGCTGCTCGTCCGTCAATGGTTCAACAATGATATTTTTAACTTGAATGGTAAGAGCAGCGCTAACTGGATTTGTTATTACAATTTCTTTTAATATCAGGTAATCAAAATACCCTCTAACACAGGACAGTACAGCGTTTATTGTCCTGGCTGTTTTTCCTTCTAGTGATAGGTTTTCACGAAAATCCAATAAATCGCTGGGTTTTAATATGTCGATTTTCATATTTGCTTTGCTAAACCAATAATGAAATCTATTCAGGTGATAGGAATACGTTTCAATGGTGTTGCTGGCCTTACCTTCTAATTTTAAATGGTTTAAATAATTTTCAATGTTTTTCAACAAGTCTCACCACTTGCGCTTATTTAATAATATGCCGTATACTAAAAGTGTCAGGGAGGATAATAAAGCAATTATTTATCCATCTTCTCTATTTGATGATTTAAATTTGTAATGCTGATCGTTAAATTCTCTATCTTTTTTTCCATGCGCGTTAATAAATAAAGAGCGACTAAAATTGGGAATCCGAATTCAGTGATGTTCTTAAAAAGCTCATCCATTAAAATTCACCAAAGGAAAATTCTCTGACTGTACTTTCAGTGTCCACAGATATATTTAATATGTCGCTCATATTTTCACCGCATGATTTACAAAGATCGAAATCACCAACGAGCATTTTTCCTGTTTTAGCATCAAATATATTCATTTCAAAAAAAACATCTCGCACTCTGTCACAACATTCACATTTTTTATACACTGCCTGAGCTAAAGTTACAATATCAATTTTATTTTCTGGCATTTATTCACCCTTTCTGATTGATTAAGGGAGCGTAAGCTGGCACTTACGCCCCCTTGGCATCAATCTATCGTAATATCAAAAAGCTCAGTATGTGTTTCAACAACTTTTGCAGTTTTGGGACGTGGGCCGAACCAAGGCAGTATATCTGTTTCGATAAGCACTTCCATAGCTGCAAGAATCTCTGCGGCTGTCAGATCCCCCCGCGGATCTGGCACTCGCATTGTTCTATTTTTGCCCCCATCATCCATGAAAGTCATATGCAAGACCTCTTTTACTTCATTTGCCAACTTTTTTCACCTCCTCTTTTTAAAAATTTAACTTACTCATATTGATCCCAAAAAGCTTCTGATCCCCTTAAATCTGATGTATCGACTTGTTCATAAAACAATACTGGATTTTTTTGTAAATCCATAACTGCCTTTAATGAACGTAATGCATCTAAGGGAGAGACATTTTCATTTCCGACTGGAGGCAATGATCGATTCGCTGTTTTTTCATTTCCTGTGATTGGATCATATCCAGTTGCAACCTTCGCCTTCAGCGCTACTTTCGTAATTACCTTTACAGCACTAATTTCGTTGTCTGCCATTTTAATAATCACCTCCTTTTGTCATGGTTCTATTATACTATGATTTTCCTTTTTTTGCATCTTTCGCTAAATTTATACAATTTCAGTCTTGTTCATCATGTAAGCGAATCCAAATGTTATTAAAAAGATAAAGGAATTAATGATTACCACCTCTTTTCTTTTCACTAGTTTAAGATATATCAAAGCGCGAGTTATATATTATTATACAGGATTAAAAGGTAATATTAGGCGTCTTTTCAAGGCAGCGTGAAGCTGCTGCCGTCCATATTCCAATCCTATTATAAAATTATGAGGCTGAAATAAAAGGCAGTTCTGTTCCAGGTTGCGCGCGGCGGGAATAGCGCTGTATAAGGTGTATGTGCTTATTCTGCGCGGTGCTGATTCGGCCGCGGGTGGTTGTGCCGCGGTGGACTTCAGCAATTCCCGCGGCGCGCAACCGTGATGTACCTGCTAATTAGTCTAGAGAGCAAAGGGGAGCCGGGATTCAAGTATTGCAGGCGATTTTCGCGGAGCGAATAATCGACGGCAATCGACCCCTTCCCTTCCTTCCAAGTCCCCCCATCTTCAATCCTACATTGCTGACGGGGATGGGATGGAAGGTTCGGGGGGTTTGGGGGGTGGAAGGAAGGGAAGGGGTCGGCACGAGCGTTGACTTCTCGGGGAGAGGTTCGTACTTAGCTCGTGTTGAATCCCGGCTCCCCGTCCTGGATGTACCATCTGTCTGGTTTAATCCGGCCAAATGATTTGTTTGCCGGGCGGTTTATCCCGGTAAAGAAATCTTCCATGCCTTTGCCTTTCGCATGGCGGCTGTTCTTGCCGCGATGCGTCCGCGTGTGGATCTGAACTCTTTTTTACTGCTGTTATGGCCGGGGGTTGCTGACCTAGTCGTTCATTTTTATGTTATCTTTATTTTTAAACTGTATTGCAAATGTATTGTTTTTGTATTGCACTTTTATTGCGTTTGTGTTATAATAAGTATATACCAAATCAAAGGGGGACTTTAAATGCTTGCTGAACAAATCAATCTAAACACCACCTTTGCGAATACAGTTGCGGCTTTTATTAAACGAGATGAGCGAATGCTTTATCTTGATCGATGGACCGATGAGAACCGGATCCATAACAGCTATTTTATTTATGATGATAATGGAATCAAGTACTACCTGGGGAATATTAATTTTAAAATCAAATCGTCCGACTGTAAAAGTTTTATAGATAACGAGGTTATATATTTTTTAAAAAACAAGGGGATTATCTGAGCAATCGATTTAAAAAACGGTAGTGTTTTGATAATATCAAAAAAGGTTCGGGCGTAGATTTTGTCGGCTCCTTCGGTCTCTAATACAACAACTGTTTTATTTTGTAACAACAAATGTTGTATAACATAATCAATAAAACAGTTGTTGCATAAATGGGGTGCAAATATGAAAACATTTAACGTAGATGAGGCATTTGAGATATTAAAATCCAATAAAATTACCACGCATAAAGAGAGTGTTCGCAGGTGGTTACGGCAAGGTGTCATAAAAGGGATTGCACCAAAGACACGTAAAGAAGGTTGGAAAGTCCACGAAAATGAACTGCAGGCATTTATTAAACAACGGTTACCCAACCACGTTACAACAAGTGTTGTAAGAGAAAGTAATACAACGAATGTTGCAAATGACGAAATCAGGAAAAAGGTACGGTCAGAAATGTGGTGGGAGCTGGCAGGAAAGTACATATTCGAGGGTCATACAGAAATTAAAAAAACACTTGTCAGAGAATGTATTGAGCATCGACGTTATCCGAGGGAACTTGAGGATAAGGTATGGGAAGCATGTTTGGCCAATAGTAGTGCGTATAGCAAGCCAAGGATAAACTATCTGCTTGAGGCTTTTAGCTTCGATGGAAATCGAATACTGTTGGATACTAATTTTAGTACCCGAGAAGAACAAATCATGTTCCCGATCATTGAATATGTGCGAAAGAAGCACTAACACACAAGGTGCGATTCCTTATAGGAGGTAATATACAATGACGAATGTTTTGCTAGTCACTTATTATGACAATGAAAAGGCTATATTTCACATTGCACCGGGTAATAGAATTGCAGATGTGATCGAGGAGCTGGAAGAGGAAACTGGTAAGAAAATAATAAAGTATGAGTGGAAACATAAGTTGCAAGGGAAGAGCGATCAGAATTATTCTGTTCCGGATCCATATGATGAAGAATAAATTACACGGCCGGACGATCTTTTACAGCCCGGCCTCCTGGAGGTTTTTATCATGCGTGTAGCTAAAACGTATCGCTTTAAAAGCGAAACAGTAGATCAACTGGAAACCGTACGCGCAATGCTTGAAGAAAAACTGGGCATGAAGGTGAGCGCAACAGCAGCAATCGAATATTTAATCAATAACTATTATCGAGAAAACAGCTGATTTCGGTTTTGTTCTTGATTTTTCCATCCTATTCTTAGGAGGCAGAGGCGCTTTTGGAACTGCATGTTTTTTTGTATGCTAAACTGAATAATGCTGATAGGCACACTTTTTCATCTTATTCCCAGTGTGGCTATCGGCAGTTTTTCCGATGCGTACAAAAATAAATTTGTCACCCGAACCGGTTTTCTGTGAGGGCCGAACGGAGTGAGGAGTGCCTGATCTTGGCATTTGACACATTTACCATTAACTTTTCTTTTATTTATTTAAAAGCGCTCCTACATGATCAGGAGCGCCCAAACAAACGAGCCCAGAAAGATCTTTCTTCCCTTTTTTGCTTTTCGCGCTCTAATCTACCAATTCCATCACTAATAGATTTCATTTCATTCGTAAGCACATCTATTGATTCCTTTTGTTGCTCTGAATCCGTTGTTTGCTGCTTTTGTAACTCGGAAATTTGCTCGTGAGCAGCCGATAATTGCTCCCTGGTTGATGTGATTTCTTCCTGGAGACGATTCACTTCACCAGCTAATTGCATGAACGCATTAGCAGGGGTAATCACTTGATCCTCCTCATCATCTACCGTGATTGTTAGTGGTTGTCCACTTTGAAGCAAGTAGTCTTCTACCTCTCCAGCGCTCATTTTACGCTCATAACAAGCTCTTATTTCACGGATAAGGGATATATCTTCATTTTGTAGCAACCATGCCCCACGCGCACTCTTTTTCGTTCTCAAGGTATGGTTATGTTGCTCTAAATACCGTCTGACTGTTGACGCTGGAATACTTGTTTCTTCTGCAATCTCAGGAATCGTTGAATAACCTTGATTCACTTCTAATCACCACGCCCTCTCCATCCAATCACTCACCTGTAAAGAGTTGATACTACTGTACTTTTACTATTCTACATCATGATTGCAATTACCTCTATTCCATAAGTCAATCACTACATAATCGACTGGTGATTGACTCGTGGAACCCGTGATTGCATGGGATTAAAACATGATTTTCATACGTATATTGTTTTATAAATGTTATACTTGCTGTACTAATTTGAATGACTTTTCAATAAGAACTGTCTTCAACAATCGGGCCAGATTGTTTAGTAAGAGAAACTACACAGTATTCAAAAAAACGGGGGGTAAACAAATGAATACAGATACAAAAAAGGCAGCAGGTTGGCTCATCATTATACTTCCTACAGTGATATATGGAGGGTTTAGTATCCTTAATTTAATTATCACAAAAAACGTTGGGATTGTGGAAAACCCACTCAGAAAGGATTTTTTTCGTGCAGGTCATGCTCACGCTGGAATCTTGCTCATGCTATCATTAATTTGCTATCTCTACGTTGATAAAGCATCTCTTTCAACAAGTTTAAAATCCATAGTAAAAACCTTTATTCCTGTATCAGCTATTTTTATACCTGCAGCATTTTTTTTCTCTGTGCTTTCACCGACGGCAGAAGAGCCAAATTCCTTTATATATCTTGCTTATTTAGGAGCCTTAACTTTGGCAATAGGATTACTTATATTGGGTATCGGACTGATTAGATCGCCAAAGAAAGAGGACGAGCATTAAAGGTGTCCTAGATAACTTGGAGGTAACTGCATTGGAGAATGATGAGAGATATTTGAGAGCAAAGAAAAAAGTTGAAAACTTAAAGGAATTTTACCGTCATTTGGCTGTTTACTTACTCATAAATGTGCTTATTTTCGCCATCAACTTATATACTTTTCAAGGCTATTGGTGGTTTATATATCCACTTGGAGGATGGGGAATAGGAGTTGCAATGCATGGCTTATCAGTTTTCGAAGATAGGGATTCAAATTCAAAATGGGAAGAAAAAAAGATAAAAGAATATATGGAAAAAGATAAAAAAAAATAAAGATAAAAGTTCTTCAATATTAAGCAATCGGGCGCGATTGTTTAACATCGAAAATCCTTCCTTATAACAACAATCGAATTGAAAGAAGGGATAGGTGGCATCTATTTTAAAATTAATCTATATTTTTGTTTTTTGTTTTTGAAAGCAGGATATTAGCTGCATGATGTCAAATAGATAAAAAGGATAAAACAAGGAGGTGACAAGATGGCATCAGGAAAAAGACGGATCCATTGTGGTGTCTGTAAAGAACCATTACAAGATAATGATCCTGTTTTCATGGATGAAATAAATACAGTAACACACCAACGCTGCTATAGTTTAGAAACAAACCTTCCTATCAAAGACTTAGGAACATATAATCAAATCCTTACAGACAACCACTTTTACCATGATTTTCTAGATCATTAGCCGGTAACTGCATACTTCTACTTTTCTACTAACCAGTTATAATAAAAGGACACATCTCTTCCGTGTTTTTCCTTTTCCAACATATTGACTAATTCTCTGAGATTGTTATTTGCTTTAGAAATGAACTCGTCTGCCTTTTCATATGTAATACAAATCGGTTCTTCCGTGTGAATTCTCATGTGCTCTGATTCCCGTACCAGAAGAATTGCTCTCTCGCGATTCTTTTCATTATTCAAATCAATAAAATCGTACATATCATTAAAAATAGCATCCGTGTTTGCTTTGAGTTCTTTGATCTGTCTTTTCGTAGCACTCTTTATCTTTTTACCACTGGACCATATCAAATCAAACCCAACTATACTGCGCCCCTTTTTTTCTTCAGTATAACGTACATCCAACTCTGTATATTCATTTATTTCCTTAATGGCCGGATCTAGAACAGTACTTTTAAATTTGCCTGTATTGTTTTGATAGGTTTTCCTTTCCTCAACACCAAATAATTTCATTAACGCTTCTTTTGAAACTGGCTTATGCCAATATCCATAGTGTGCTCTTAAATAATCATATAACGTCCAGCTGAATCCACTTTTAAAGTGTGCTGTAATCATTAAATCTGTAGCAACATATTTCACTTTCAATTCCAGTATATGTGGAACCATATCATCAGACCATTTAAACGAAAACAAACCTTCTTTGTAACGAATTCCTTGGAAGACATTCCAATACTCGAAATAATTATTCTCTAAGTCCTCAGCACTGAATTTTAAATCTAATAAACGCCTTGCGTCATCTTTTGCATGAACCGTCTGGTACTTTTCTATACCAAATTTCTTCTCAAAATCTGCCTTTATAAATTCTGTTTTTCCATCTTTCTGTGTACAATAAATCGCATATGCCAGTAATTGCATTTGGTTTAATGTTAATCCATGGCTTAATTTTGCCATGGATAACTCATTGCTCTTTTTTATGCTGCTTTCATAATCAAATAGTTGCTTTTTAGTGTTTATCCTAGCCACCATACTCCCCCCAATTGAACTAAATATATCCCCTTAAGATATACTTTTACATCCGGCTCAAATCCTTATACTATTCTTTATTATACTTTTGTATTGAGGAAAAGTATAATGAAAGGAATAAAAAAAATCCAATAAAGGGATAAAAAAAGTTCAATGGAGGGATAAAAAAAGTTCAATAGAGAGCAAAATCCATTGGTGTGCATGGGTTTTTTATCGTCCCAAATGTAATTAAAGTAATTAATTTTTCTTATTTATATATACACATCCATTAATTCTACAAAACAAAACTGTTTAGATCATTTTCAATTTCTTCTTCTGTAATTCCAATATAGCTTAAAGTTACCTCCGGCTTAGCATGATTTAAAATCATTTGGAGCTTAGCAACATCTCTCGTTTGCTTATAGTACCAATAGCCGAACGTCTTAC
This sequence comes from Bacillota bacterium, assembly GCA_035303185.1. Taxonomy (GTDB): domain Bacteria; phylum Bacillota; class Bacilli; order Bacillales; family Amphibacillaceae; genus CALAMD01. Next base: position 3,199 of record DATGRX010000152.1, on the reverse strand, counting down.
GCATCGTATGAGTGCCGACGCTATCAACTTCGGCCATATCGGCTGCCTTTCGCAATTGACGGTATGCTTGCGTGGTGGTGATTGCTTGATTGCCTTTTCTACTAGGAAACAGCCATTCAGAGTCCAGGGTTTTTATATAGTCTTGAATTTCATCATTAATGTTAGTCAGATTAATCTTTCTCATCTTTTTTGTTTTACCTTCTTTTATAACAACCCTCTTTTTTCTTTTAACATCAATAACCTTCAAGTTAAGTAAATCACTGACCCTGAGTCCGGTGTTTATTCCAATCAGAAACATAATGTAATCACGTTCAGAACAAAAACTCTTTAAAGCCCACTTCATATCCTCCAACTGCTGTTTATTCCGGATTGGTTGGACATCTTTTAATTGATCCATAGTATTTCCTCCTTTTTTATGACCATGCTTGAGGCCAATGAAATCAGGGTTTTGAATGTACCTTTTTTTGTGATAATTTAATTATGAAGCTAAATAGGAGCAAACGCAATAGAATCAGGGAAATGAATGTATGTTTTTATGTAGTTTAATACATTGAGGAAAATAAAAAAAGTTTTTAACTCCAGCTATGTTAATATTTCCCATACTTGTTGTATAATGATGATAGAGTCTAAGGGTTGGCCACATAACTTAATGAGGTGGTCACCTAATGAAAATAGTCAAAAAAGCTATTGCATTCATTATAAAACATGAGGAGAAGATAACAAAGATGTCAAACTTGGGCCTCCAAGTCGGACGTTGGATTTATCTAATCCTCAGGTTCACAATGATGCAATAGCACTCTGTGTAGCCGTGTAACTTAAGCCAATGGACAATAGGTAAGGTGGTCTTGGTTGTGTCTCTCAACACTCAGACTTAAAACGGTCATCCAAAGCCTAATCCCCCCACCTTCCTTATACTTATTATTAGTTTAACCGTAAAATGTTATGTATAAACAAAAAAAGCCTTTGGGGTCTCAATCCCAGGGCTTTTTTTATGGTCACCTAATATTTTGAAAGTAGTTTCTCTGCGTCTTTTCTGGAGGTTAAGATCCCCATCTTATTCTCCAGAACGTCCCCCTATCACTCCTGTTATAAACGTACTTTTACAATTCGATCAAAGAGTGATTATTTTCCGGTCGAAACAACTTCAGATTTTTGTTCAGTCATCTACGATTAAACAGATCAAAATTTTTTATCAGTTGCTAACTCAGATTCAATTATACAACTCCCCTTAAATATTTTTTTCAAGAAAGGTCTATAATGCTTCATGAAATTAAAATTATAAGGGTGATAGGGTTACCCTTATAATATCAACTGTGCGTTGACATTACAAGAATTTTCCTTATTAGGCGTATTAAAATGAATTGAAAAACCCTTGCGGTTATTAAACAGCAAATACAATCACAAATTGCATGATCCCTATGCAGGGACAGGAGGCACACAGCACGATCAATGAACACTACTGATTGATTGTTATTTGTGACGGAAAAGCAGGGGGGGATAGCCAAATTATAAATGTCTGTCATTAGTGCCACTAATAAAGGTGGTATATGTGTACAGCTACACCGATACGCCTCACCCACGCCCGTATAAGGCTAACGCACAGCCCTCACTGTAAGGCAAGTATGTAATTTAATACATTACTTCTCAACATAGCCCAAACTTTTAGGCTATGAAGCTTTTGATGTATGAAATATTTTACTTTACTATAGTTACTTTCAATGATAATATTCGGAGTATATTAATTCTACATACATGAAATAAATACCCACCGCATGAAACGAGGCTAAGCTATGTCTTTTTCGTATGAGAAGTTATGGAAATTAACTGCTGACAGAGGCCTGAATAAAACCACATTCCGTGATATGTGTGGAATAACTTCAGCGTCTTTATCCAGGTTAAGTAAAAACAAAAATGTTAGAATGGAAGTACTTAGTCGTATTTGCGCTTGTTTAGAGTGCAATATTGAAGATATTATAGAGTACATTCCGGAGAGGGAAAAGATGAAAAAAAATAACAATATTAAATTCATAGATTTATTTGCGGGTATTGGTGGATTCAGATTAGCAGCTGAGGAAAACGGGATGGAGTGTGTCTTTTCATCGGAAATTGATAAATCAGCTTGTGAAGTATATAAAAATAACTTTGATGAAACACCACAAGGAGATATAACTCAAATAGAAGCAAAAGATATCCCGGACTTTGATGTTCTTTTTGCTGGATTTCCGTGCCAACCTTTTAGCTATGCCGGGCGTTTAGAAGGATTTCTGGATGAAATACAAGGGACCTTATTCTTTGATATTGTAAAGATTTTAAAAGAAAAAAAGCCTTCCATGTTTTTATTAGAAAACGTTAAAGGGTTAAGATCTCATGATAAAGGAAAAACTCTAACAACAATATTAGAGCATCTTGACCAATTAGGTTACCAGGTGCATTGGAAAGTTTTAAACAGCTTACATTATGGCGTCCCGCAATCTAGAGAAAGATGGTATTGCGTAGGATTTAAAAAAGATGTAACATTCAATTTTCCCGAGTATACTAACAAGAAAGCCACTATTCGCGACATAATCGATTGGGATATAAATAATAGTTCTTCCCTTAAGTTAAGTGAATTTGAAATGAGTCGGATTAAACACCATTTTAAATCTTGTTCTTTGGAGTCACCTGAGCAAATAAGAGTGGAACACGATAATTCTAAATATGCACCTAACACCAAAAAAGGAAAATACGGTGTATTCTCTTATTTAAAATCTGATAAAAACTTACGTTTCCATGTGGGAGATTATTCTAAAACCCAAATACAAGAGGCTTATTACTGTAATTTAGATAGCTATTCACCTGCTATAATTGCTGCGAGGTCTCCTAAAATGTGGGATTTAGAACGTCATCTTTCGGACAGGGAGTGCGCACGATTACAAGGGTTTCCTGAGGACTTCAAGTTATCACATTCTTCTGCACAGACCAAAAGACAACTTGGGAATTCCGTAACAGTACCTGTTATTTCAAAAATTATTAAAGAGATGATAAAAGCCTATGAAGAGGACATTCCAGCCATGAAACAATTAGAGTTAACGGGTATCTAAAACAGAAAATGTTGGACTGGGGATATCTTTACCAAGTTATTCCCCAATCTCAATTTTCTAGACACTCGCTCAATCTATTAAACCTAGTGTAGTCTTAACAAAGTCAGCAAAGATTGTAT
>DATGRX010000151.1:0-4267 GCA_035303185.1 Bacillota bacterium | reverse complement strand
AAAAAGGGAACTTTGTCAATAACAAATTCTTTTTGACCTCCAGGAACTTCGTCAACTAGTTCTCGTCCATCATTACTTTCTTCATAAATTCGATAAATAACTCGTTCATCATTTTCACTTTCCCAAGTTAATCTTCCTTTTAGAAATGGAAAGCCACCAAAGGTATAGGAAAAATCAATTGATGTCACTTCTTGAAGATGAATAGGATCTGGAAGTCCTTCGACAAATTCAGGCTTTATAAATTCGTCTGATAAAACTATTTCTCTATCGATGCTCGACAATATATCTTTTGTTAGTTTTGTAGGATAAGAACTTCCTCCTGTTAAATAATGTTCTTCATCAGATACATCATATCCCATCCATAGAGCCATCGTATACTCTGGAGTATATCCAGCAAACCATGCATCTTTCACTTGCCCTTCGACCCTCGGATGTTCTGTCGTCCCAGTTTTCCCAGCTAATGCTTTAGCATATTCTCCTCGAGAGCCCGTTCCTGATGTAACAACCTTTTGCATCATTTCTGTTAAATACCAAGAAACTTGTGGATCAAATATATCATAGGTTTTGATCTCTCTTTCTGCAATTACTTTATCATTATCAACAATGCGCTCAATCGTAAAAGGTTCTACAGACTTACCTTTATTTTCAAAATTACTAAAGCCTTTAACAATTTCTAACGGAGTCATCCCTTCGGACAGCGCACCGAGAGCAACAGGCCATCCATCATCTTCGATCTTGATATTCATTTTATCTAAATAAGATGTACCTTGCTCGACACCTATTTCATTTAATAACCAAACAGTAGGTGCGTTTTTCGAGTGAACAAGGGCGTCATATAATGATACATATCCCTCATACTTACCATCGACATTAGACACAACATGTCCATCAAATGCCATCGCTTCATCTGGAAGCATAACGTAAGGATGATACTCATTTTCCATCAAGGCTGGCCCGTAAATGACTAAGGGTTTAATCACAGATCCAGGTTGCCGTTTTACTGTCACTCGGTTTAAATCACCTAATGAATAATTTCTTCCACCGATAGCACTAACTACTTTCCCTGTTTCTTGTTCGATCATCACAAATGCCCCTTCAACACCTTCCGTATTGCCTGGGAAATATTCATCCTTTTGAAAGTGTTCATAAGCCGTTTGTTGTATCATTTCATCGACGGTTACGATAATTTGATAACCACCGCGCCGTAGTTCATCAAGGGGTAATTGATACTCTTTTTCCGCTTCTTTAATGACTAAATCTAGGAAACTATCAAGCCATGGTTTTTGTTCCCTGTCTAATATATTTAAACCGAGTGTCTTTCCTTGTTCTTTTATTTTTTCTTCTGCTGAAATAAAACCAGCCCGTTCCATCGTTTCTAAAACGACATCTCTTCGTTCTTTAGCTCGTTCAGGATGTCTTTCAGGAAAATAATAATTAGGTGCCTGAATCATTCCAGCAAGTATCGCCCCTTCATTAAGGGTTAAATCCTCTACAGACTTTGAGAAGAAATATCGTGAAGCCGCTTCAATACCATATAATCCGTCACCAAAATAAATCTTATTTAAATAAAGTTCTAAAATTTCATCTTTGGTAAGTTTTCGTTCTAAATGAAGGGCTGCCATCGCTTCCTTCGTTTTTCTCATCCATGTTTTATCATGTTCAAGAAATAAATTTTTCGCAAGTTGTTGGGTAATCGTACTCGCACCTTCAACTTTTCCCCGAGCAATAATATCTCGATAAACAGCTCGAACGATCGATCGAGGATCAACTCCTTTATGTTGATAAAATCTGCGATCTTCAACAGCGATAAACGCTTCTTGAACGTATTCAGGAATGTCTTCAATCATAACAGGATATCTTCGTTCTTCAAAAAGTTCACCAATTACTTCACCATTAGCTGTTTCAACCGTTGTTGTCGCTGGTAAAATAAAGTTGTCTTCATTAACGATAAATCGGCCGCCAAATAATAAGCTAATAAACCCAAGTAACGTTAAAATGATAAGCGTTCCTAAAGCAACTAGTGACCATTTTATTTTCCTATTTATAAACTTTTGCTTTGTAATTGTCATAAAAAACACCTCAAGGGTTTCTTCTTCCCATAATAATCTATTATACGACAGGATTTGACTTCGGTAAAACAAGACTTCTTTTGATTTTGAAATTAATAATTGACAAATACTTTACACTATGAAATAATACAAAAAATGAATGATATCCTTTAACATGCGTCCTGTGAGACCGAAAAGGAAAACATTGATTACATAGGCAAACTATGTACAAATCCCTTTTCTCCACAGTGTGGAGATTTTTTTATGAACAATTTTATATGTATACCTTTAATTAAGTCCAGAGAGATTTAAAAGGTTTCGAATATGCATTTTTATGCGGATTCGTATGTCTAATCTCTTTGCGAACTTATAAGCAAAGAGATTTTTTTATGGATAAAAAAGGAGGTCCTTCATGAAACATTTCATTTCTTTAGAAGATTTTACAATTGAAGAGTTGACGAACATGTTACAACTAGCCGAAAAACTTCAAACAAGTGACATGAAAGTGAACAAACAAATATTTGCGGCAAATTTATTTTTCGAACCGAGTACACGAACAAAAATGAGTTTTGAAGTAGCTGAGAAAAAATTAGGCATGGATGTGCTCCATTTTGCGCCTGAACATTCAAGCGTAACAAAAGGTGAATCCCTTTATGATACAGCCAAAACCTTTGAAGCTATCGGTGCAGATGTTCTTGTCCTTCGCCATGAAGACGATTATTTCCATCAAGAAATTGAAGATGATCTTTTCATTCCTATCATTAACGCCGGAGCTGGAAAAAGAGAACACCCTACCCAAAGTTTGTTAGATATTTTTACGATTTATGAACATTTTGGTACGTTAAAAAGTAAAAATATTACGATTGTTGGTGATATTAAACATAGTCGTGTGGCTCATTCAAACGCCCATGCTTTGGAGCGTTTTGGTGCGAAGGTTTATTTAAGTGCTGCCAAAGATTTTGTCGATGAAACTCTTCCCTATCCTTATATACCGATTGATGAAGCTGTTGAAAAAAGTGATGTTATTATGCTCCTTCGCGTGCAACATGAAAGACACAATAAACAGCAACAAATTCATGATTATTTATTCGAATACGGACTTACTCAAGAACGAGAAGAAAATATGAAAGACGGGGCAATCATTTTACATCCTGCTCCGATTAATCGAGGCGTCGAAATTGACAGTGAATTAGTTGAATGTTCCCGTTCAAAAATCTTTACGCAAATGAAAAATGGTGTTTACATTCGGATGGCTATTTTACTTACAATATTAAAACAATGGAGGGTTATTCATGAAGATGATCTTAAAGAATACGAAGCAAATTCAGCAAGATAATGAGTTAGCTATGTTTGATGTTCTAATTGAGGATGGAAAAATTAGGCAAATTGCAGAAAAAATAGATCACGTTGAAGCGGAAATCATCGACTGTCACGGTCAATTACTCATTCCTGGGCTTATCGATGTTCACATTCATTTACGAGAACCTGGTGGTGAACATAAAGAAACGATTTGCTCTGGAACAAAGGCAGCTGCTCGGGGAGGATTTACGACTGTCTGTGCCATGCCAAATACAAATCCAGTACCAGATGATGTTAAAACCGTTGAAAAATTAAACAAAAAAATTAGAGAAAATGCTATCATTCGTGTGCTCCCTTACGCATCGATTACAAAAAATCTCGAAGGAAATGAATTAACAGACATAAAAGCATTATCTAAAGAAAATGTTTTTGCTTTTACAGATGATGGGGTTGGCATACAGACTGCGGACATCATGTTACGCGCCATGCGAAAAGCTTCCCTCACAAATAAACCAATCGTTGCCCACTGTGAGGATAATTCTGTTTTACATGGGGGTGTTGTCCATGAAGGTAATGTTAGTAAGCGACTAAATATTCCCGGAATCCCCTCTGTAAGTGAATCCATTCAAATTGCTCGTGACGTACTCCTTGCCAAAGAAGCGAATTGTCATTATCACGTTTGTCACGTAAGTACGAAAGAATCCGTCGGGGTTATTCAAGCGGCAAAAGCAGCAGGTATTCACGTAACGGCAGAAGTAACCCCACACCATTTACTTTTAAATGAAGATGATATTCAAGATAAAGATACGAATTTTAAAATGAATCCTCCCCTTCGGTCAATAGAGGATCAAAAAGCATTACTTGAAGGCGTGAAGGATGGAACGATCGATATGATTGCTACGGATCACGCCCCACATAGT
>DATGRX010000150.1:0-21906 GCA_035303185.1 Bacillota bacterium | reverse complement strand
CAATTAATTGAACAAGCTTCAGATAATGCCACCGTCGATATTCCAGAAGTTATGATTGAAACAGAAGTCGATCAAATGTTAAACGAATTCCAACAAAACTTACAGGCTCAAGGAATGACTCTTGAGATGTATAGCCAGTTTTCAGGCCAAGATGAAGAGGCATTGAAAGACCAAATGAGAGAAGATGCTGAAAAGCGTGTAAAAACAAACCTAACATTAGAAGCAATTATTGAAGCAGAAGATATTCAAGTAGAGGAATCAGATGTTGAAGAAGAACTTGAACAAATGGCTTCTATGTACAATTTAGAAATCGACCAAATAAAACAAATGCTTGGTGGAAATCCAGAAGCCATTGAAAGAGATCTTAAATTTCAAAAAGCTATTGACTTTTTAGTAGACAACAGTGTCATTGCAGAATAATCGAAAAAACAAGGTGCTCCTTTAGCACCTTGTTATCTTTTCATAGCAAATTATTTCCTTGTATTTAATAAAATTGTTTACGTATAGTATAATAAACTAGAGGAGATAAATTTGAAGTATATTGTTTTCTTTTCCGAATTCGATTTGATATGATTGCTATACATAAAGAGTATGTGTAGCTTTTTCATTAAGAGGTGAAAAAATGTTTAATTTTAATGATGACAAAGGACAACTTAAATGCTCCTTTTGTGGAAAAAGCCAAGATCAAGTACGTAAACTTGTAGCTGGTCCAGGTGTATACATTTGTGATGAATGTATTGAGTTGTGTAATGATATTGTTGAAGAGGAGCTTGGCGCTGAAGAAACTGCTGATTTCACAGAAGTGCCAAAGCCAAAAGAAATTTATGATATTTTAAATGATTATGTCATCGGACAAAATCAGGCGAAGAAAAACTTATCTGTTGCTGTTTACAATCATTACAAACGCATTAATCGCAAGAAGAGAAAAGAAGATGTAGAAATTGCTAAAAGTAACATATTAATTCTTGGACCAACAGGAAGTGGAAAAACATTACTTGCACAAACATTAGCCCGAATTTTAAATGTCCCTTTTGCTATGGCTGATGCAACATCTTTAACAGAGGCTGGTTACGTTGGTGAAGACGTAGAAAATATTTTGCTGAAGTTAATTCAAAGTGCCGATTATGATATAGAAAAAGCAGAAAAGGGTATTATATATATCGATGAAATTGATAAAGTAGCTCGCAAATCAGATAATCCTTCGATTACTAGGGATGTTTCTGGTGAAGGAGTCCAGCAAGCATTACTCAAAATTTTAGAAGGAACTGTCGCCAGTGTACCACCACAAGGCGGAAGAAAACATCCACATCAAGAATTTTTACAAATTGATACAACAAATATTTTGTTTATCGTTGGTGGTGCCTTTGATGGTATTGAAGATATTATCAAACGAAGGCTTGGACAAAAGGTTATCGGTTTTGGAACAGAGGAAGAAAGTAAAAAAGTAACAGATATAAATTACTTGCTTTCAAAAGTACTACCAGAGGATTTATTAAGTTTCGGATTGATCCCAGAATTCATTGGGCGTTTACCAGTTATTGGTAGTCTGCAACCCCTCGACGAGGATGCATTAATTGAAATTTTAACCAAACCGAAAAATGCGCTCGTCAAACAATATGAGCAATTATTGTTAATGGATGAAGTTGAATTAGAGTTTCAAGAGGATGCACTTAAAGAAATTGCTATAAAAGCAATTGAACGAAAAACGGGTGCAAGAGGTTTGCGTTCCATTATTGAAGACTTAATGTTAGATGTAATGTTTGAACTTCCCTCTCGTGAAGATATTAAAAAGTGTATTATAACTAAGGATACAGTTATTAAAGATAACGGAAGTCCAAAACTTATCTTTAAAGATGGTACGATAAAAGAAGATTATGAAAAGTTTCCAAAAGAGAGTGCATAATGAAAGACTTTAAACAGTGTTATCTTTTAAACATAGAGACTGACAAGGCAAGCTGTTCTTTATTTGTATATGGCTTTCGTCAGTCTCTTTTCTTACGTGGTCAGTCATTTTACATAACGAGAGAAGAATCAAGTTCATTTACATAATGGAGGTAGAATTTTATGACAAAAAAGTATTTTAATCTTCCTTTACTTCCTTTGCGTGGAATATTAGTTTTTCCAGGTATGGTTCTTCATTTGAATGTCGGTCGGGCAAAATCGGTTACAGCTCTAGAAAAAGCGATGATGGAAAACCAAAATATATTTTTAACAACACAGAAACAGGTTAGTATTGATCATCCCGAGAAAAATGATTTTTATCATGTGGGTACTGTAGCTAAAATTAATCAAATGATGAAATTACCGAATGGAACGATCCGTGTCTTAGTAGAAGGATTGCATCGAGCAGAAATCGTTCGCTTTTTAGAAGAAGACAGCTTTTATCATGTTGAATTACATGATGTTGAAGAAACAAAGGGCGAAAAACATGAAGAAGAAGCATATATGCGTATGCTCCTCAATCAATTTTCGGAGTATATCAAGTTGTCAAGAAAATTAAGTAAAGAAACTTTTGCTACCGTTTCTGACATAGATGATGCTGGCAGATTAGCTGATATGATAACTTCTCATTTAAACATTAAAATAAGTGATAAACAAGAATTACTTGAATCATTTCACATTCCAGATCGGATTACCCTACTATTAGAGCATCTTTCAGATGAAAAAAATGTTCTTAATTTAGAGCGTAAAATAGGCCAGCGAGTTAAAAAATCAATGGAACAAACACAAAAAGAATACTACTTACGTGAACAATTAAAAGCCATTCAAAAAGAACTAGGAGAACATGAAGGAATATCTGGTGAAGTCCAAGAATTAAGAGAACAGATTGAAGAAAAAAATATGCCGGAGCACGTATTTGAAGCGGCACAAAAAGAACTTGCCCGTTTTGAAAAGGTGCCACAAAGCTCAGCTGAAAGTTCCGTCATTCGTAATTATTTAGATTGGCTTATTTCGCTCCCGTGGGATGAAAAAACGGAAGATAAGATAGACATTCCGTTAGCAAAAGAAGTTTTAGATCGTGATCATTATGGTTTAGAAAGAGTAAAAGAGCGTGTATTGGAATATTTAGCTGTTCAAAAGTTAACGAATTCTGTCAGAGGTCCGATCATTTGTCTAGTAGGACCACCTGGTGTTGGAAAAACATCCCTTGCAAAGTCGATTGCTGATGCGATCAATCGCAAATTTGTCAGAATATCCTTAGGTGGAGTTCGCGATGAATCGGAAATACGGGGTCATCGAAGAACGTACATCGGTTCTATGCCGGGGCGAATTATTCAAGGAATGAGACGAGCTGAAACGATTAACCCTGTTTTCTTACTTGATGAAATAGATAAGATGAGTAATGACTTCCGTGGTGATCCTTCTTCTGCAATGTTAGAAGTTTTAGACCCTGAACAAAATAATGCATTTAGTGATCATTACATTGAAGAGACTTATGACTTATCAAATGTTATGTTTATCGCAACAGCGAATTTTATGAACAATATTCCAGCGCCATTACTTGACCGAATGGAAGTTATCTCAATTGCGGGATATACCGAAATTGAGAAAAAGAATATTGCTCTTAGACATTTAATTCCGAAGCAGTTAAAAGAAAATGGTTTAACAAAGAGTCAATTACAAATCCGTGAAGAAGCTTTAATGAAAGTTATTCGTAGATATACACGAGAAGCAGGAGTTCGTGAACTTGAACGTCAAATTGCAACCCTTTGCCGAAAAGCAGCAAAATTAATTATTTCTGGTGAAAAAAAACGAGTTATTGTTACAGAAAATACGGTTGAAGACCTATTAGGGAAAACCTTGTATCGTTATGGCATGATGGAGGAAGAAGATCAAGTGGGAACGGCTACAGGTTTAGCTTATACAGCGGCGGGCGGGGATACATTATCTATTGAAGTAACCCATTATCCAGGAGAAGGTAAATTAATGCTTACTGGAAAACTCGGTGATGTGATGAAAGAGTCGGCTAAAGCAGCCTTTAGTTATATTCGCTCACGTGTAAAAGAATTAAATATCGATCCTAAGTTTTACGAAAAATACGATATTCATATTCACGTGCCTGAAGGTGCAACACCAAAAGACGGCCCATCGGCAGGAATTACTATGGCTACAGCGCTAATTTCTTCATTGACAGGACGAGCAGTCCGAAAAGATGTCGGAATGACTGGGGAAATTACGCTTCGTGGTCGTGTACTTCCAATTGGTGGACTCAAAGAAAAGACGTTGAGCGCTCACCGTGCAGGAATTACAAAAGTTATTATTCCAACTGAAAATGAAAAAGATATTGATGACATTCCAGAAAGTGTTAGAAAAGATTTAACTTTTATTTCGGTTGACCATCTTGATGAAGTATTACACCATGCTCTAGTGGAGGATGAATCATGAAAATTGATCAAGCGAAATTCATCATTAGTGCTGTTAAAGAGGAGCAGTACCCGAAAAATCGCTTCCCAGAAATTGCTTTAGCAGGTCGTTCAAACGTTGGAAAATCATCTTTAATCAATCGGTTAATTCAACGAAGGGATTTAGCTCGAACATCATCAAAACCCGGAAAAACTCAAACATTAAACTTTTATGAAATTAATGAAAAGTTTTATTTTGTCGATGTTCCTGGATATGGTTATGCAAAGGTTTCTAAACAGGAGCGAAATAAATGGGGAGAGATGATGGAGACCTACTTTGAAACAAGAGGACCATTAAAATGTATCATACTAATTACTGATCTCCGCCATAAACCGACTGAAGATGATAAGCAAATGTATGCATATATGAAGTATTTACAGTTACCAGCTATTATTGTTGCAACGAAGGCTGATAAGGTAAAGCGAAATCAACGAAAAAAACATATCGAACAAATGAAAACGGAGTTACAAGTCATAGATTCAGATCCGTTAATCCCTTTTTCTGCCGTAACAGGAGAAGGAAAAGATATAGTATGGCGTGAACTTAAAAGATTTTTATAAAATATAGACACTTGAGCATTAAACAATTCAACTTTGTTTGATGCTCTTTTTTAATGTAAACAATTTTCTCCCTTCTTCTACAAAGTACGTTTACCGTAGTATTTTTTGCATTGAAAATTTATTTCTCCTTAGTATATCATACGTTTTTTAATAAGTTCCTTTCGCATATTTACAGCAAAGCTTCATATACATGCATAAAGAATAAATATGGGAGGGATTCTTTTGAATGAAAATGATAACACTTTTCTATTTGAGATAGAAGAATCATTATATTTTAAACAACATCAAGAAATTGATAACTTACTTACTATTGGATTAGATCCGGAAATTACAATTCAGGCTTATGATGATTATGTTTCTGTACGTGGTGTTTTAGAACTAACAGGGGAATATACATTAAAAGATGAGCGAGATGAAACTAATTTAGAAGAAATAGATTATACAAAGCGTTATGTATCTGAAGTAAAAGAAACAAATAATGATCAAGCTACTTTTAGCCACTTATTCCCGGTTGAAATTTCAATCCCAACTTATCGTGTAAAAGATTTAAATGATGTTACAGTAGAGATAACAGATTTTGATTATGAAGCAAAGGCAGATGATCATTTAGTTGTTTCTGCTCAATTAAACATTGGCGGCATTGAACAAGAAGATACAATAGAAAGGGAAAGTACACATATTGACCTTGATGATACTACAGATTTTGATGTGAAACTTCGAGATAAGTCAGAGGAACAAAAAACAAGAGATGAAGAATTTGAGGAAGCAGAAATGTTAAGTCAAATAGAGGAACAAAAATTAGAAAATGATACCGTTATTCCCTTTGAAAGAGAGGAAATAGAAGAACAAGAGGAATCAACATTAGAAGACATTGAAGAAGAAGTGGAAGAGGAGGAAGAAAAAGAAAGTCGCTTTTTATCCTCATTGTTTACGAAGAATGAGGATGAATTAAATTATACAAAAGTAAGACTTTGTTTTGTCCAATACGGGGACACAGTTGAAACAATTGCTGAACGGTATGAAGTTCCTACTCTACAAATCGTTAATTATAATAATTTAGAAAGTGGCGATTTACAACCAGGCGAGTTATTGTATATTCCACATTCATGAAATGACATGTTAAGGTAAATTTTTTATAAAATCTCCAAATAAAAGACGATAAACAAACATATAAGTAATGATAAAATAAATAAATCTAATGTTGATGGAAAAAATAGTGTTCGTATGAGTTGGAATATTAATATTGGAATAATTGCCTTTTCAACGATGAACACACATTTTCTAGCCCACGGAGGCAGCCTGTATCGGTAAAATCGAGACAATTTACTCATCCTTTCATCCTTCATTCATCGAACTTAAAGATAATCCTTCACTTTTTTACTGATTTATACTATGATATGAATAACAATAAAATAAGTGAACATCATTAACAGTAATGACTGGGAGGAGTATAAATTTTTCTTTTACAGAGAGGGAATGGTTGGTGTAAATTCCTAAAGAAAGATTTAGAAGGTCGCCCAAGATGCTGTATTTCTGAACTTAAGTAGGAAATACCGGGATATCCGTTATCAAGTCGAGTGTACATGTATTGTAAATAAAGGTGGTACCACGGAAAGTTAGCTTTTTCGTCCTTTGCTAGGATGAGAAGGCTTTTTTATTTTTACAAAGGAGGTATTTTATGACAAACAACAATAAAGAAATATCAATGCCGACGAAGTATAATCCTAAAGAAGTTGAAAAAGGGCGTTATGAATTTTGGTTAGAAGGTAAGTATTTTGAAGCAGATGGAGATGAAAATAAGGAACCGTACACAATCGTTATTCCACCTCCAAACGTAACCGGAAGTTTGCACTTAGGACATGCTTGGGACACAACGATGCAAGATACATTAGCTCGTATGAAACGAATGCAAGGGTATGATGTGTTATGGTTACCGGGAATGGATCATGCAGGTATCGCTACTCAAGCCGTTGTTGAAAATAAACTCCGGGAAGAAGGAAAAACTCGGTATGATTTAGGACGAGAAAAGTTCATTGAAACGATTTGGGATTGGAAAGAGGAGTACGCAAACGTCATTCGATCCCAGTGGGAAAAGTTAGGTTTGGGTCTTGATTATTCTCGTGAACGGTTTACATTAGATGAAAGTTTATCAAATGCGGTAAAAGAAGTTTTCGTTAAACTGTATGAAAAAGGTCTTATCTATCGTGGGGAGTATATCATTAACTGGGATCCAGAAACAAAAACAGCCTTATCTGACATTGAAGTCATTTATGAAGAAGTACAAGGTAAATTTTACCATATGTACTATCCGATTATAGATAGTGATGAAACGATCGAAATTGCAACAACTCGTCCAGAGACAATGTTAGGAGATACAGCTGTAGCCGTTCATCCAGATGATGAACGTTATCAGCATTTAATTGGGAAAAAGGTTATCTTACCAATTGTAGGCCGAGAGATTCCAATTGTTGCCGATGATTATGTGGATATGGAGTTTGGTTCTGGGGCTGTAAAGATTACACCGGCTCATGATCCAAATGATTTTGATATTGGTGAGCGTCATGATTTAGAGCGTGTACTCGTCATGCATGAAGATGGTACGATGAATGAAAATGCTGGCAAATATGAAGGTTTAGATCGCTTCGAATGTCGAGAGCAAATTGTTAAGGATTTACAAGATGAAGGTGTCCTTTTTAAAATTGAAGACCATGAGCATACGGTCGGACATTCAGAACGAAGTGGAGCAGTCGTAGAGCCATACTTATCTACACAATGGTTTGTGAATATGCAACCATTAGCCGATGCAGCGATAGAACTTCAGAAAACGGAAGATAAAGTAAATTTTGTTCCAGAGCGATTTGAAGAAACGTATTTACATTGGATGGAAAATATTCGGGACTGGTGTATTTCAAGACAATTATGGTGGGGTCACCGTATTCCTGCTTGGTATCATAAGGAAACTGGGGAAGTATATGTCGGAAAAGAAGCTCCAGAAGATGAAGAAAACTGGGAGCAAGATACGGACGTTTTAGATACATGGTTTAGTTCGGCTTTATGGCCTTTTTCAACGATGGGATGGCCGGATGAAGAGGCACCAGATTTTAAACGATATTTCCCAACAGATGCCCTTGTTACCGGATATGACATTATTTTCTTCTGGGTATCCCGGATGATTTTCCAATCCCTTGAATTTACAGGGAAGAAGCCGTTTAATGATGTACTCATTCACGGACTCATTCGTGCTGAAGACGGAAGAAAGATGAGTAAATCTTTAGGCAATGGTGTCGATCCGATGGATGTAATTGATAAGTATGGAGCAGATGCTTTACGTTACTTCTTACTGACAAGAACAGCACCAGGACAAGATTTACGTTTCCAATGGAAGCATGTAGAAGCTACTTGGAATTTTGCGAATAAAATTTGGAATGCATCAAGGTTTTCACTTATGAATATGAATGGACTTACGTATGATGAGATTGATTTATCCGGCGAGAAATCTTTAGCTGATAAGTGGATTTTAACTCGTTTGAATGAAACAATTGAAAAAGTCACATCAAATACAGATAAATATGAATTCGGTGAAGCGGGTAGACATTTATACAACTTTATTTGGGATGACTTTTGCGATTGGTATATCGAAATGGCTAAAATTCCTTTATATAATGGAACAGAAGAAGAAAAGCATACAACTCGTTCTGTTTTAGCCTATGTGTTAGATATGACGATGAGAATGTTACACCCATATATGCCCTTTATTACAGAAGAAATTTGGCAACAACTTCCACATGATGGCGAGTCAATTACAATTGCAAGTTGGCCAAAGGTAAAGGGAGAGTTTCATGACGAGGAATCTGTTCGTCAAATGGATCGACTCGTTTCAATTGTACGTTCCGTAAGAAATATTCGGGCAGAGGTTGATACACCGCTTTCTCAAAAAGTGCGATTACTCATCCAAGCAGATACAGAAGACATTGTTCAGGAATTACAAAATAGTGAAGCTTATATAGACTATTTTTGCAATCCAAGTGAGCTGAAAATTGATACAAATATTGAAGTAGATGAAGAGGCAATGACAGCCGTTGTATCCGGGGCACAAGTATATTTACCATTAGAAGGACTTATAGATTTTGAAGAGGAAATTAAACGACTTGAAAAAGAACTTGAAAAATGGCAAAGCGAAATTGATTTTGTTCAAAACAAATTATCAAATGAAAATTTCGTCAATCGTGCGCCAGAACATATTGTCGAGGAAGAGCGACAGAAAGAAAAAGATTATCTTGAAAAGTATGATCGAGTAAAAGAGCGACTTGAGCAATTGAAAAACTCATAAATTTAAGAGAGGCAGCTATTCTTTAAGATAGCTGCCTTTTTATGTGTGAAACATATAATTCTAACGTATTTATATCTGTTACTGCACTAATCATTCGTGAACCGACAACATCTTCAATTTCGTTTAATACTAAATTACCTTCATGGTTGATAAGAAAATCAATACCGACAAAGTCAAAGTCGTAATGATTGACAATTTTTTTTATAAGCCTTTTTTCAGCTTGTGAAAGTTCATAAAGTGTTGCCGAACCACCTAGGGTAAAGTTGGCTCGAAATTTTCCTTTGCTTTCCCGTAAGATCGCACAAAGAATATCCTTTCCCATCACGTAGACTCGTAAATCTTTACCTAATTGTACATTGGTCGTTTGTATTACAACATCTTCTGTCGTTAGTTTAGCAAAAATATTATCCCACATCTGTTCATTTTTAACGAAATGGACTTGCTCTCCACCTCGACCTGTTGCTTCTTTAAGGACAAAGGGAAATGGGAAAGGTGGTTTATCTAGCTTGTGATTTCTTTTTATTGATAATGTATTCATCACTGGGATTTTTAATTTGTTCATCGCATAATATGTTTTCATTTTATGATTGCATAAGGAAGATATTTCATACGAATTAAAGGTTCGAATACCTAACGTTTCCAAATGCTTATTTAATAATGGTTCAACAGTTCTGACAACTGCAAAATTAGGAATCGTAATTGGTTTTCCTTGATATGTAAGAGATTGTCTATTATCGATTAAACCAATTTGTAAATCTTCTCTTAAAATAAATTGTAAATGAACATTTTGTTTCTTAGCTTCCTCTAAAAACCATTCAATAAAGGACTCATTTGTTTCCATATCCCTTTTTGTATAAATTAACCAACCTCGTAAAATAATATCACTTCATTTCATCGTATTTTTAATATGGGTGATAATGAAATCAGCAGCATTAACACCTGTACAATTGTATAAATTTCGAATGTGGGAATTTGCGTTTATTTCACAAATAATTGGTTCACCATTAGGTCCAAAAAGTAGGTCAACTCCGGCATAGTCTGCTTTCATTGTTTTTGCAGCTTTTATGGCCAGTTGCTTTTCCTTTTCTGATGGTTCATAAGGTTCCATTGTGCCACCAGCTGTAATATTGGCTCGAAAATCGTCTTTAGATTTTCTCAACATCGCTGTGACAACTTCATTTCCAACAACTTGCATACGAACATCTTTACCAAAGCTAGATTCAATAAATTCTTGAAAAATAAGTGGTCTATCTGCTAATTGTCTTACTTTATCAAATAACTCTTCTTTATTATTAATTAAGTACACTTGCTCGCCAAAAGATCCGAAAGCTTCTTTCATAATAAGCGGGAAAGCTAACTCATTAGCAACGTGCTGTAAAAAGGTATAATCAATGTTTGGATGTTTTACGTAAATTTTAGGAGATATAATTGTTTTTGGAATGGGTAAATTTCCCTTTGCTAATAGTTGATATGCTTTTATTTTATCATCGCTCGTCTCAATTGCGTAGGATGTATTAAATAATCTAATTCCAAGTAATTCTAAGTGTTTCGCTAAATATATGTCTTTATCTGTAAAAACAACAAAATCTGGCAATGACAAACCTTTTTGTTCGGTAAAAAGTAAATAATCCTCTGTTAAAAGAGGTATCAATTCATTGTTCTTAAATTTTTTAATAGAAATCGATTGTTTTTCGCCAGCTTCTTCGATCATATTGGCAAAATCTAAAAAAACATCACTTTCTAAAGTCCCATTGTAAACAACCCATCCTGATATATTCACAGGTCTCCTCCTTATTAGCTAGAAAAGTCGAAAAATGTATACGTTTATTATAAAATGATAAGAACAAGTTTACAATGAAAAGTGGTGCAAAGATGGATTTAACGATGAAACAAATCAAAATGTTTTTTCAAGAAAGATCCTTAGAAGGGATAAAACCAGGTTTAAAGCGAATGAAACAATTGCTATCCTTTGTAGACAATCCTGAAAAGGATGTTGAATTTATTCATGTCACTGGTACTAATGGAAAAGGTTCGACAGTTCAATATATTAAGCAAGGATTATTAGCGAATCAAATAAATGTTGGTGCATTTATTTCCCCGAGCATTGCAGGTTTAAGGGGACACATTTGGAAAGATAATGAATATATATCTGAAGAAGAATTCACATCTTTATTTCAGGAAATTTATCCAAAAATAGTACAAATGGATAAAGAAGGAAATCAGCCAACAGAATTTGAAATTTTAACTACGATTGCTTTTATGTATTTTAAAAAGTACGTAAAACTTGCCATTATTGAAACAGGTATGGGAGCAAAAGGGGACACAACAAATGTTATAGAGCCTTTGATTTCAATCATTACAAATATTTCTGTTGATCACACTAATTTTTTGGGGCAAAGTATTGAGGAAATCTCTAAAGAAAAATCGGGCATCATTAAAACAAACAAACCGGTTATTACTGGAGTTACAGATGATCGTTCATTGTCAATTTTAAACGAAAAGGCGAGGCTTAAGTCGGCTCCTATCATAAGATATGAAGAACATTTTATCATTCAAAATATTCAGATCTATAAAGAAGATTTATTTTATGAACTTAATTATCAGGAACAAACGTATCCTGTTCAACTTGATGCAAAAGGAATTTATCAAATTAATAATAGTGCGTTAGCTATTGTTTCATTAGTTGAATTGCAAAGGCAAGGATTCCCTATAAGTATACAAACTGTTTTAGAACATATACGAACAGTAAACATTAAAGGTAGATTTGACATCATTCGGCAAAACCCACTAGTAATCGTTGATGGTGCTCATAATGTTGCCGGCATACAAGCCTTTTTAAAGACAGTCAATCATCGATACAATAATGAGCATAAAACATTAATTTTCAGTGCTTTTAAGGATAAACAAATTGAAGAAATGCTAACAATACTTTTGCCCCATTTCGATGAAGTTATTTTAACGTCCTTTCATCATCCTAGAGCGGCTACCAAAGAAATGCTATGTTCAATGATTGAAGTTGAGAACAGACGAGTCAACTTTCAGACTATCAAGAAAATTATCAAAAATATTCAAGATAATCATAAACAAACTACGTATTTTTGTACAGGCTCATTATTCTTTATTAAAATTATTCAAAACTATTTAAAATAATGTAAAAAATATAGTATAATAGTATCGATTATAAGATTTTAACTAGGTAGAAATAACCATTCCTTTAATGTTGCTCCATAAAAGTAGGTGACAATGGATATGGTGAATAAAAAGAAAATAAGTATATTATTGGGAATTTGGGTTATTATTTGGCCATTGATCTTATGGGTATCATACAATCATTATTATTTAAATGTTCAGGACCAAATAATGGATATTTTGCTATTTGCTTCTTTTATGGTTTTAGTAGCACTATTTCCACTAAAAGTTAATAATTATGAAGTGTTTTTCACAAATGGGATTAGTATAGTCGTCTTTTTAATGTTCGGATTGTTTGTTGAAATCGTTTTAACGCAAATCGTTATTATTATCGTGTTGTTAAATGCTGGTGTGCGTTTTCAAGAATCCTTTCGATTTCCTTTGAATATGTTGTCACTTTCAATTGTTTCTATCTTATCTGCAGAAGTTTTTTATCTTGCCGGTGGAACTCACAGTGGAGCTAATTATGAAAATCCGAAACAGTTGCTTGCTGCAGGAATTTATGCGGTTATTATTATCATATTTAATACATTATTCAATAAATTAATTGATCGATATTTTTATAATAGGGATTATTCAATTTTTGGCAAAGAGGAAAAACTGGAATTTACTACTTTATTATTAGTATTTCCAGTGGGGTATGTTCTTTATATTTTATATACTGAAATTGGTACACTAGGAATATTTTATTTAGGTGTTCCATTTGTCTTTATTTCAGTCATTATTCAACTTTTATATTCTTATCAAGAGTTGAATGATTATTTAAGTAAAACGAGCAAAATAGGTCATTTATTAACAAAAAACTTATCTAAAGAAGAAGTTTATGAGATTTTTATGAGGGAGCTCCAGGGGCTTATTCAAACAGATTATATTCGTGTCTTTTTTGCAGAAAATGGTGAATTAAAATTAAAAAAGGTTTATAACAAAGATGAGCGTGAACAAGCAACGATTAAAGTGTTAGAAACGTATAATAGCTTCAGTAAAAAAGTTTGGGAAACGAAAAAGCCAATCGTATATAATCATGCTCGCGAATGGTCGGGTAAGGTAGATGATGAAGTGTATAGAAATATTGAGAGCATTGTCTCATTACCGATAGAGTATGGAAATGAGGTTGTTGGAGTCGTAACTTCTGCCTCAAGACAAAAGCGTAAATTTGAAAATTTCCATGTAGAAATAATGGACATTTTAACGACATACTTAGGAATAGCTATTCATAATGCGGAAAACCTTGAATTAACAAGGCACGAGAGTAATATTGATGGACTTACACAAATTTATAATTATAAATACTTCGAAAGTATTGTAAGTAGTTATGAAGCTACATTTAAAGACGATCCCATGCAAAAATATTATTCAATGATTTTATTAGATATCGATCTGTTTAAACAGGTAAATGATACGTATGGTCATGAAGCTGGAAATGAGGTCTTAACTCAACTAGCTTCACGATTAGTGTTTTTTGTCGGTGATCTAGGTGTAGTAGCCCGTTATGGTGGTGAGGAGTTTGCTATCTTTTTGCCTAACTTCACATCAAGTGATGCTCATCATTTAGCAACGAAAATTTGTAATGACATTAGAAATAGAAAATTTATTTCATATAAACATATTTTAAATCATCAAGAACCTGTTTCAATCTCAATTACGGTTAGTGTTGGTATTGCAACATATCCAACACATTGTCGCTCCTTATTAGAATTAATTAGACATGCTGATCGTGCTATGTATGTTGGTGCTAAAAATAAAGGAAGAGATAGAATCGCTGTTTATGAAGAGATCCTACGATAACCAAGAAAAGAATATATTTTTTCGACAACGTTCTCCTTACTTTTCATATGAACTATGATATGTTTTTAGAAAAGAGAAGTGAGGGTAAATTGTGAAACATTTAATTGAAACAGTAAGACAACCTTTCATACAATTACATTTACTAGTGGAATGGCGAAAACCAGCTGTAGAAAAACGATATTTTTGGCATCGAACATCAAAAAAACGAAAATTTATTATTCCTGTGTTTTTAGCTCTGTTTATTGGCATAATATTTGGCTATATATTGCTGTATTTATTTACAAATGTGGGAAATGAGCAAAATAATTACAATTTAGGTTTAGAAGAGAACGAAGAAAATAATGCTGAAATTGAAGCAGCTCATGACTCTATTCAATATGAAACAGATGAATTGTCAGCCTTTGTCTTACAAGCTGGGATGTTTTCTGAACAAGAAAATGCAAAAGAGCGGCAAAAAAACTTCGAAAAACAAAATATAAAATCAATGATATGGGAGAGGGAAGGTTTCTACTATTTATTTGTCGATGTTTCAAGTACAAAAAAAGAAGCGGAAGAAAAAATTAATAATTTTCAAGAAGACATAGATTTATTTATAAAAGAATGGAATTTACCTTCACATATACTTAATGTAAGTGAAGCTGAAAAGCAATGGTTGAAAGAGTTCCATAATCTCTGGAAACAGACTGTAGCTAGGAAGAATCTATCAGAAGAATGGAAACAGTTATTAGATGTGGGGGGAAAGTTACAAAACCTTTCCTCTTTTATAAGTGAAATTAAACAATTATTAACCCAAGAAGAAGAAAATGATTTTTCTTTAGAGTATTTCCTATTAAAAAGTTGGAAGGAATATGAAAAAATGTTAATAACTTTAAAACAATAAAATACCATACATTTACTTTTACAAATGAATTTTTCCTATGAATGAGTATCAAAAAAGAAGTAATTAGAAATAACTTTCCTTGAATTATTCTTCATATAGATTCGTAAGTGGATAAAACTTCCGATAAACTTATCATGACAATATTGCTAAGGAGGTTTTATCATGGAAGAAAAAACGTTCACGATAAAAGATATGCCTAAAGAAGAACGTCCGAGGGAACGCTTGCTGAAATATGGTGCTAAACATATATCTAATCAAGAACTTTTAGCTATTTTGTTAGGAAGTGGAACACGCAAGGAAACAGTTACGGAACTTGCAAACCGTGTTTTAATGCATTTTGAAGGAATAGGTTTGCTAAGGGATGCAACAATTGAAGAATTAACAGCAATCAAAGGTATTGGTAAAGCAAAAGGAGTTCAATTGTTAGCTGCAATTGAATTAGGGAGACGCATGAGTATATTTCAACAAGAGGACAAATATTTCATTCGCTCTCCAGAAGATGGAGCTAATTACGTGATGGAGGATATGAGAAATTTGAAGCAAGAGCATTTCGTTGTTCTTTTCCTGAACACTAAAAATAAAGTGATTCACCAAAAGACAATCTTTATCGGCAGTTTAAATTCTTCCGTAGTCCATCCCCGCGAAGTTTTTCGTGAAGCCGTTAGACGTTCATCTGCATCCATTATTTGTGTTCATAACCATCCCTCCGGCGATCCTACACCTTCAAAAGAAGATATCCTCGTTACAAAACGGCTCGTTGAGTCTGGAAAGATGATGGGGATTGATGTTTTAGACCATCTTATTATCGGAAATAGGAGATTCGTTTCATTAAAAGAAAAAGGTTATATATAAAGGTATCAATTTTTTAAAATTTTAAGTATAATTGAGTAAGATGCATAATAGAAACGCCATTTTCTTTAAAGTAAGAGTGGCGTTTTTAAAATTGTTTGAATTTGTTTTTTCAAGTAGAATAGTATTGCATCATTTTAAATATATCGCTATAGTAAATCTATATGCAACAATGAATTGCACTTTGGAAAGGAAGATATCTTTTGAGTAGATTTAGTTTTTCTCAGGATCTAGGTATTGATTTAGGTACGGCTAACACTCTTGTCTATATGAAAGGAAAAGGAGTTGTCGTTCGTGAACCATCTGTAGTTGCTAAAAATATAGGAACAAATGAAATAGAAGCAGTAGGTAATGCTGCTCGAAACATGATCGGACGAACTCCTGGTAATATTTCGGTTGTACGCCCGATGAAAGACGGAGTAATAGCCGATTATGATACAACGGCAACGATGATGAAATATTATTTACGCAAGGCGATGAAAAAGCGTTCTTTCTTCGCTAGAAAACCGAATGTTATTATTTGTGTTCCTTCTGGTATAACGATGGTTGAGGAACGTGCTGTCATTGATGCTTCTAAACAAGCAGGAGCTAAAGATGCATTTCCAATTGCAGAACCTTTTGCAGCAGCTATCGGTTCAGGTCTTCCTGTATGGGAACCAACAGGTAGTATGATCGTTGACATTGGAGGTGGCACAACAGAAGTTGCTGTCATTTCCCTAGGTGGTATCGTTACAAGTCGCTCCATTCGTACGGCAGGAGATAATTTAGATACCGATATTACACAATATATTCGTCAAAAATATAATTTATTAATTGGAGAGCGTTCTGCTGAATCGATTAAAATGGAAATTGGGTCAGCGGGTACAGTCGAAGAAAATAAAGAAATTGAAATTCGAGGACGTGATTTGTTAACTGGATTACCGAAAACGATTAGTATTACGTCAGAAGAAGTTTCTACATCACTACAAGATTCTGTTCATGCGATCATTACTGCAATTAAGGATACGTTAGAACAAACCCCACCAGAGTTATCCGCAGATATTATGGACAGAGGAATCGTTTTAACAGGCGGTGGATCATTGCTTCATAATCTCGATCAAAAGATAAGTGAAGAGACTAATATTCCAGTATTTTTAGCAGATGATCCATTAGATAGTGTTGCCATTGGAACAGGAAAATCCCTAGACTATATGAAGCATTTTCGCTCTAATCCAAACATCTCTTCTCGTCCTACAATGGAATAGTAGGTAGGTGCTTACATGGGATTTTTTAACAAACGAACATTATTTATATTTTTGATAGGATTTATTATATTTGCCGCCCTAATCGGCTTATCCCTTAGTGAGCGTGAAAACTTGTCAAAACCAGAACAATTTGTCCAAGACACTGTCGGTTGGGTCCAAAATATCATTTATAAGCCTGTCAATTCTATCGTAAATACGTTTAATAATATAAAAGATATCAAAAACGTTTATGAAGAAAATAAAGTTTTACGTGAAAAAATTGCTGAATATAAAAGTATCGTTTATGACGTTCAGGAACTTAAAAAAGATAATGACGAGCTTCGAGATATTTTAGATAAACAAGAATCAATTTTTGATTACCAACCAATTCATGCAACAGTCACATCTCGTTCCCCTGAACGGTGGGTGTCTAATGTCACCGTAAATAAAGGTTCTAAACATGGAGTAAAAGATAACATGGCAGTCATAACAGCAGATGGCATGATAGGTAAAATTCAAAACACTTCACAATTTACATCAACTGTCCAACTACTTACAGGTTTTGATCAATTTAATCAAATCTCTGCTATGATATCTCGTGACGATGAAAAGGACGTTTTTGGTATTATCGAAAACTATGATGAGGAAACTGAATCATTATTGTTTAAAATTATAGAAGAGTCTGAGCAAAATGTTGAAAAAGGAGAAATTGTTGTTTCCTCTGGTATGGGCGGAGTATTCCCAGCTGGATTAACGATCGGAACTGTAGAAGAAGTAGTTCCTGATCGATATGGACTAACTAAAACAGCAAGAGTGAAACCTGCAGCCGACTTATATAGAATTAATCACGTAATTATCGTTGATCGTCTTTTAGATCAAGAAGATAATGAAGGGAATGAAGAAGAATGAGACGCATATTCGCTCCTCTCATTCTCTTTTTGCTCATCGTTTTAGAAGGAGTATCCCAAGAACTTCTGCCAGAAATGATTGTTTCTAGTCAAACACTTATTATTTCACATTGGGTTTTTATTTTTCTCGTATTAGTGGCTATTTTTTTAGATGATGAAAATAGTTTTTATGCGATTATATTTGCTATTATTTTTGGTTTGTTAAAAGATATCGTTTACACAGAGTTCCTCGGTATTTATATGATTGCTTATACAATAACGATTTTTATTGTCCATCAATTTATAAAAATTTTTCAAGCAAACTTTTTTATGACCTTGATATTTACAATGATAGGACTATTTATCGTCGATAATATTATATATTTAATGTACATAGCGGTTGGACATATAACATTACCGTGGAGTGATTATTCTTTATATCGTTTACTCCCAACAATTTTAGCGAATATTATTTTCCTAATCATTATATATCCAATTTTTAAAAATCGACTTAGCAGTTGGAGTGGAAAAGAGTAATTATCCTTTTCTTCAGACATAGTTAAATATTAGAGGTGACATATTTTGCATAAATTTCAGCAAAAAATCTTGATCAAAGGGACAAAAGAAGGATTAACCTTGTACTTAAATGATGATTGCTCATTACAAACGTTAATTGATGAGCTTTCTCAACTTGAATTTTCAGATTATCCTTCTCCCACAAATCAATACGTTCCTATTACTGTACATGTAGGTAAACGTTATTTACATAAAGAAGAAAAGAAACAAATTGAATCAATTATTGAGGAAAAGGGACAGCTTTTAGTAAAATCTTTCCATTCGGATGTTATGTTAAAGTCAGAAGCGGAACAATTAGCTATTGATCATGAAACAACAGTCATCCATAAAATTGTACGTTCTGGTCAAGTGTTAAAAGAAGAAGGAGACATTTTACTTATAGGTGATGTTAATCCTGGTGGAATAGTACAAGCGACGGGAAATATATATGTTTTAGGAAAATTGTTAGGAATTGCACATGCTGGGATAACGGGAAATCGAAAGGCTATTATCGTTGCATCGTACATGAACCCGAGCCAGTTACGCATTGCAGATTTTATTAGCCGTGCTCCTGACTACGAATCTGCTGGTGTATATATGGAGTGTGGCCTAATCGATCAAAAGGAAAATCGTATCGTTCTTAATCGATTACAAACTCTTTTACATAAAAATTTGAACGTAACGGCGGATTCGAAAGGAGAATGTAAAAATGGGTGAAGCAATCGTTATTACATCTGGTAAAGGTGGCGTCGGTAAATCAACAACAAGCGCTAATGTGGGAACAGCATTAGCGCTCATGGATAAGAAAGTTTGTTTAATAGATACAGATATTGGATTAAGAAACTTAGATGTTATGATGGGGTTAGAGAATCGCATCATCTATGATATTGTCGACGTTATTGAAGGTAGATGCCGTCTACACCAAGCATTAATCCGGGATAAACGTTTTGATTATTTATCATTACTACCAGCGGCTCAAACAACAGATAAGTCCGCGATAACAGCTGACGGTATGAGAGCAATTGTTACTGGGTTGAAACAAGATTATGATTATATTATTATTGATTGTCCAGCAGGAATTGAACAAGGATTTCAAAATGCGATAGCTGGTGCAGATCGTGCGATTGTTGTCACGACACCTGAAAAGTCAAGTGTTCGAGATGCTGATCGAATTATCGGTTTACTAGAACAAAATGACGAAATTGAAAGGCCTAGCTTAATTATTAATCGAATTCGAAAACATATGATAGATAGCGGTGACATGTTAGAGATTGATGAAATTGTACAAATTTTATCAATCGATCTTATTGGTATCGTTTTAGACGATGATAAAGTCATTAAGTCATCAAATGATGGTGAGCCAATTGTTATGGATCCTTCACTTAAATCATCGATCGCATATCGAAATATTGCTAGACGAATTTTAGGTGAAACAGTTCCTTTACAATCATTAGAAGAAGAATCGAATAAGGGTATTTTAGGTAAAATGAAAAGTTTTTTCGGTTTTTAATTGTTAATATAAATCCTGGTGGGCATTTTCGTCTTATCAGGATTTTTTTCATAACTTGTCTTAAGCCTCCATATAATAAAGTGAATGTGTTATATAGGAGGTTAGACGTTTAATGAAAAAGAAAATTGCAAAAGTGAGAAAAAGAATTTCTAATCGTAGAAAATTAACTTTTTCTGATTATCCCTATCAAAAGAAACATGATTTTCATCACGTGAATTTAGAAGAAAAACATGGATTCAGTCCACATACTTTATATACTTCAGGAAAAAAACCTTCCTCTAAAATGTACCGAAAAACTATTGTGAAAGGAGTTACACGTCTTTTTTTAGCCTTCGCCTTTTTTCTAGTTATTTATATGATCATGCTTCCAGAATCTATGTTTTCAGAACAGATTAAAGAGAAAACCTTTCAAGCTTTAACAGAAGATTTTCCTTTTGTACAAGCATATATGTGGTATGAAGAGAGGTTTGGCCTCCCTTTATCTTTTGTGAGCCAAATTCCAGAACAACCCGTGGAAAATACTGATTTTGCTTTGCCTGTTGTTGGTGAAGTTATAGATTCACCTCAAATGGATAAAACAGGCATATATATCATTCCTGAGAAACGCTCTAACGTTCGATCAATGACTGATGGTGTCGTTGTTTTTGCTGGCCGAGATCGAGAAACGAATCAAAAAACAGTTATCCTTCAACATAAAGACAAAAGTAAAACATCTTATCAAAATTTACATACAATTGATGTTCATTTATATCAATTTGTCAGACAAAACAAAGTAATTGGAACGGTTGATCCCGAAAAAGTGGTCCACGATTTTTATTTTTCCATTGAAAAAGATGATGAATCAATTGATCCACTTCAGGTGATTAAGCTTGAAGAAAATTAAAAATTTTATACCGGAAATAAACATTCACCCGTTGTTAATAATTTTTATTGTTATTGCTCTTTTTACAGGAATGTTTATCGAAATATTTATTATACTAGTGATAGTTTTCATTCATGAATTAGGTCATTTTTTAGCCGCAAAGTATTATGGATGGCGTGTGTTACATATTAATTTGTGGATTTTTGGTGGAGAATTAGTTACTGAAGAACATAGTGAGCGTCCATTATTTGAACAAGTAGTTGTTACTTTAGCCGGTCCCTTTCAACATTTACTTATTTATTTGTTTATTATTATCTGTAATTATTTTAGTTTTTTACCGGAACATATTATGCATATTATTTTTATCTATAATACAGTTATTTTATTTTTTAACTTTCTTCCTATATGGCCACTAGATGGGGGTAAATTACTATTTATTTTTTTATGCCTTATCTTCCCATATCGCCTCGCATACAGCACAATTTTAATTGTAGCTATGTGCCTTTGTATAGTATTATTTCTCTCTCAATTATTATTCTTTTCGTTTACTCTAAGTGCAATTATAATTTTTGCATATCTTTTATTACGTAATATCACTGAATGGAAACAACGCTTTTTTGTATTTATGCGATTTTTATTACAAAGATACCATATGAAGCGTGACAAGAAACATAGAGAACATCTGTACGTTCCTGCTGAAGCGAAGATAATCGACATCCTTTCAAAATTTAAGATTTCTCATAATTACATGATTCATATTATTCAAGATGTAGATAGGAGAAAGGTTGTGAGTGAAGAAAGCTGTTTACATTATTTTTTTACAAAACATAACCCAGAAAGTAAATTAAGCCATTTAATTACATGAAATAACA
>DATGRX010000149.1:0-6169 GCA_035303185.1 Bacillota bacterium | reverse complement strand
GAAACACGAGCACTTAAGAAAGCGAATCAAATTAGAGAAAGTGCATTAAACACCTTTGGTATTACCATTGGAACAGGTGTGTTTAAATTACAAATTCAACTTCTCTTAGAACAAATTCAATTAATTGAGAAGCATCTCACGGAGATTGAACAAGCTATGATTGAAATATCTAACAGGCAAGAACACTATTTAACAACAATCACAGGGATTAGCGATGTAACAGCGTGTGTGATTTTGGGCGAAATTGGTTCTATTAAGCGCTTTGAACGTCCAGAACAGCTAGTTGCTTATGCAGGATTAGATGCTTCTGTTCACCAATCGGGTGATTTCAACAGTCGAAACACACGTATGTCTAAACGTGGTTCACCTTATTTAAGACGAGCGATTTGGCAAGCTGCTTTTGTCGCAAGTTACCATGACCCAGCACTTTCTTTACATTATCAAAGGTTGCGTAAACGTGGTAAAGCTCACGGAACAGCTGTCGGTGCTGTTGCTAGAAAGTTAACTCATATCATTTTTGCGATATTACGTGATAACAAACCTTATGAGCCTAAACCACAACCTGATCCAAAAGCCAATTAAAGATTCTGTTTTAACCTTAATTTTTAAATCATCGAATTAAGGCTTATTTGGTGTGCCAATTTTTAGTATCTTATTCCAATTATTTCTCCTAAAAATTAATTTTATTTTCCTCTTGACTTTTTATAGCTGGTCTTTTCTATAAGATACTATTATAATTATTAACAGACAACTTTTGAAGAAAATATTTCCCAGGCAATAAAAGATAAGCGTCGATATTTGTTAGTAAAAAGTCATCTTTCGACAAAATTATGCGTCAATTAAATATTCTAGTATAAACATTGTTACATATTGTCATTATTGTGACAAGTGACGACCTTAAAGTGTCCTAAATTTAGTCTTATAGTCCCGAAAGTAATAATCTTTTTACTATAATAAAACAACAAAAAAACTCCCATTTTTTAATAGGAGCTTTCATGACCAATCGGATTATGTAATTATTTTATGTATCTTCATAAATATTTTTTAAACCTAAACTAATTTCGAGCGCATTATCAATTTTTTCCATCATCTTATCATCAAGCTGCGTAATTTTGTCTGTTAAGCGTTGTTTGTCCAACGTTCTTATTTGCTCAAGTAAGATAACGGAATTTCTTTCAAATCCATATTTTTTAGCATCAATTTCAACATGAGTAGGTAACTTCGCTTTTTGAATTTGTGCGGTAATCGCTGCCACAATTACAGTTGGGCTAAAGCGATTACCGATGTTGTTTTGTAAAATTAAAACTGGACGAACACCACCCTGTTCTGAACCAACTACAGGGGACAAATCAGCGAAATACACATCGCCTCTTTTCATTAACAAGTATCTACACCCCGATCACAGTACGCTCTAAGGTGTTGTCAGCTTCCTCCTCGGCTTGGAATGCTTCCGAAGCAATTGATAAATTAATGATCCCCATTTCTTCATATCCCCGTTGCATCCATTCGTAAACTTGCTGCACATTTTCTTCTCTTTTAAACTGCAGGTAGTTTTTCGTTGCTTGGTAAATGAAGTCATTTAAATCCTTTTTTTCTTGCTTCATAATTCCATCCACCTCTTCTAGTAGGTTTTTTGGTAATGTTACTAAGACTTTTTGTAACCCCTCTGACAAAACCACGCACCTCCGCCAAATGATGAACGTTTAAAAATTTTCAAATTTAAACTTATATTATCACTGTATTTCATCATTTGCAACGAAATATCGGCTTTTTTCGGGAATTTCTGATTAAATTACCATGAAACTGTCGAAGTTTGGTAGAATTCACAAATTTACCATACAACAAGTTATTTTTATCTGTTTTTATACCTTCGTGGAATTCTATTTGTTAACATACAAGGTATTTCATAATTAATGGTGCCAAGGTATTCTGCCACTTCATCAATTGCTATTTCGGTGCCTTTTTGCTCACCTATGAGCGTAGCTTTTGTTCCAATAGGATAATATTGGTCTACCTTAATCATCATTTGATCCATACAAATCCGACCGACGATCTCACACTTCTTCCCATCAATTAACACGTGAAAGCCTTGTAAACTTCTCGACCATCCATCAGCATAGCCAATTGGAAGAGTCGCTATCCATTCATCATCTCTTGCTGTATATGTAGCACCATAACTAATTATGCTATCTTTTTTAACCTTTTTAATATGAATGATTTCACTATGTAATGAAAAAGCACGTCTTAATTGAATAGAATGCAAGTTATAAATATCTTCTGACGGATATAAGCCATACATCGCAACACCGAAGCGAATCGCTTGATAAGTATCGTGAGGTTCTCGAATAGAA
Source organism: Bacillota bacterium (assembly GCA_035303185.1). Classification (GTDB taxonomy): domain Bacteria; phylum Bacillota; class Bacilli; order Bacillales; family Amphibacillaceae; genus CALAMD01. Next base: position 3,818 of record DATGRX010000149.1, on the reverse strand, counting down.
GCTGCACTATTTGATGTGTGGACACATAAACGTTCGGTAGCTCGCTTTTGTACGTAATAAAGTAATTGCTCAAACGTCTCTTTTTGTTGTTCAAACATATTCATCTTCATATCATCCGCTGTTGCAAAATGTGTATACACACCAGTTAGAAACACGTTTTCTATTCCTTCTAAAACGTCAAAAAATGTTTGTATTTCCTCTTCCAAACGTAAGCCAACCCTCCCCATACCCGTATCTATTTTCATATGAATATGTAAGGGTTCGGTTAACAAATGTTTTTTAACTTCTTCTAGCCATTCTTTATGGTAAACAGTTAATGTAAATCGGTTGCTTGCAGCTACTTGAGCATCTTTTGGATGGACATAGCCAAATACTAATATCGGAGCATCTATGCCTGCTTCCCGAAGTTCTAGTGCTTCTTCTAGAAGAGCTACCGCTAAATAATCGGCTCCCGCTTGAAGTGCGGTTTTTGCTACTTGTATCGCTCCATGCCCATATCCATTTGCTTTTACAACAGCAATCATTTTCGTTTCCTTTTTTAGTTGCCGTTTCATTGCTTGAACATTGTGGTAAATAGCTTGGAGATTAACTTCTGCATATGTGTTTCTATGTTGCCTCAACGACACTATCCTCCTTTTCCTTCCTTATATCTTCTACTATGACAAAAATAGAAGGAAAAAGAAACAAAAAAGCGAATCTTTTTTATATGGATTCGCTATTTTACTATTATTTAATCTCTCTTCCTTGGACAGACATAGCTACTTCAATGAGTTCCTCTTGGGTTAACTCATCGCTAGCTAAATAATAATCAACACCATTAACTGTCCATTCGATACTTGAATCAGAAACGCCGCCGATGGCAAAGCCTAAATGAATGAGCTCACCCTTTACATCGTATAGCTCACTATACGTTTGTTCAACGGTTCTTTTTTCCTGGACTAATGTAAAGTTCTTTTCCCCGGAAAAAACCATCAAAATTCTCTTTCCATCATCAAAGTAAACTTCTTCTTGATCGGTAAGCTCCGCCCCTAATGTATTTAATGGGTAAAGAACTTCAAATTCTTCATCTGTTTGTTCATCACTCATCATTGCTGCAGATTCAGCAATGTTTTCCTCTACTTGAAATTCTTTTGCATCTACCTCTGGATTTAACACAAAATCTGAGAACCTAACTTGAACAACCACTTCAGCATCATTATCTAAAACATTTACTAAAACAGGAGCTAATGTTTTTTTATCAAAATAAATCTCTTGTTGTGGTAGATGTTTGTTACTATGATAGTTCGCTTTTACGTAAAACACATAATAATCATCAGTAGCTTCAAACGTAGCATCAGAATCTTTTAAAATATCGTTTACTAGAGAATGGTATAAATACGATTGACTACTATTTTCTGGCCAATCGGATTGGAATTTAAAACTTTTTTGTTGGCCCGGTGTAATGACAAAAACACCATCATCATTTTTTAATATTTTTTGGCTTTCTTGTTCATTTTCAGCATTTTTTAACTCAATACGATAATGATCTTCCGCTTGATACAATATGTCAATATGATACTTTTGTTCCTCTTGTCCCGTATTCATCGCCATTTCCGCTTTTACTTCATAACTATCCAAATCAGATACTTGCTTTTTAAGTTGTTCAGATACTTGTTCCTGGGACTTACCTCCACAAGCTACCAGGACTAATGCTAGTCCAATTAAAACGAGCACAAAACGTGCATACTTCTTCATATGTCCATCTCCCTCGCCTCATATTTGCATATTTATCAATGATCGTTTTTATAAAAAGGTGCGTAAAGCCTAAATAGACAAACGATCATGATACTTACCTTGCCATAAAATATATGAGACAACTTATACAATTATGATAGACATACACACATTTTATTCTTCAATAATAACTTGAGCAATCGCATATGTTTCACTATGGGAAATTGAAATCCAAAGTTTCTCTTTCTCATAACCTTGAGCAGTAATAATTGGGGCTCCATTTTTATTTGATAAAACTTCGATATGTTGGAAGCTTAATTTACCGATTCCTTGTCCAGTCGCTTTGGCAAAGGCTTCTTTTGCGGCAAAACGTCCGGCTAAAAATTCAACTTTCCTGCTTTGACTACGAAGATTTTGGAAGTGTTCCTGTTCTTTAGGCGTTAAAATGCGCTGCATGAGTTTGTCACTTTTATCTATGCTCGCTTCTATTCGTTTAAGTTCAATCAAGTCAATGCCTATCCCCTTAATCATATTACTCTTCGCTCCTCCTATATATTTGTCTTATCCGTTACGATTTAGTATTCTTATAATACTTGATTTGTCGTATATTTTAAATAAACATCATTCATAATATAAAATGATTTACTTTGGAGTGATTAGATTGTTCTTTCGGACCGAACGAAGTGTTAAGGAGTTTATGTACGCATACCCGGTCATTTTTACAATCCTTTTATTAAATGTAGCATTATGGATTGTCAATCATCTTCTTCCGTTTGACTTTGGGAAAATGATTTATACTTATGGTATCGGAAATAATTATTTCGTTAGTGAATACGGAGAGTACTGGCGCATCATTACACCGATTTTTTTGCACGCTCGTGGGTTAAGTCATGTGTTATTAAACTCAATCGCCCTTATTATCTTCGCTCCACCTTTAGAGCAAATTTTAGGGAAAATTAAATTTATTATTATGTATTTACTTGCCGGTACGATCGGAAATATAGGAACATTTATTATGGACCCACAATCCCTGACCTTTCACGTCGGTGCTTCTGGGGCGATTTACGGGATTTTTGGAATGTATATTTTTATGGTCTTTTTCAGAAGGTATCTAATCGATCAAACGAGTGCACAAATTATTTTTACAATTTCCGCGATAGGTATCGTCACAACATTTATCATTCCAGGCATTAATATTTCCGCCCATATATTCGGCTTCTTAGGTGGATTTGCCATCGCTCCTTTCTTTCTCATAGGTGCAAAGCCCTTTTCCATCTATCGAAATAAAAAACCACCAGCCTATGAAGGACCCGGAGGCGTAGCCTTTGATCCGAACAGATGGAAAAAACGGAGAAGAATTTCAAACCTTTTGCGCATCAACAATGTATGGATCTGGTTTTTTCTCATCGTCTTAATCGTCTTTTTATTAAACTTATAAAATACCCCTGTAGAAGGCATTTTTGCTTTCTATAGGGGTGTTTCCTTTATCTATTTCCTTTTCGTTGATTTCCTTGCCGTCTATTCCTTCGATTATTTCTACCACGTCTTGAACCTCTTCTTTTACGACCGTTTGATTTTCCTTGCTTTTGCCGTTTCACACTTATCGGTTGGGAAGATGATAATTTAATTGGAATATCATTACGTTCTTTTGTTAATAAACTTAGTGCAGCAGAAACAATTTGTAATGAGTCATAACTTTGTAATAGTTCATTGGCCGCTTGATTATAATCAGTTATATTTTTACGTTCTAACGTTTCTAAAATTTGATTGACAGCGATCTGTTGTTGACCTTTTAATGCTTCTTTATTCGTTGGTGGCATAATCCGTTTCATTTTACTTTTCGTGACATTTTGAATCACTTGTAGATGGGGCATTTCTCTTGGTGTGACAAAGGAGAATGCTTCTCCACTTTTTCCGGCTCTTCCTGTTCGACCAATTCGATGAACATAACTTTCCGGATCCTGGGGTAAATCAAAATTGTACACGTGAGTAACTCCAGATATGTCTAAACCTCTTGCAGCAACATCTGTAGCAACAAGCACTTCAATTCGCTTATGTTTAAACTTGTTTAACACAGACATTCTTTTTCCTTGGGTTAAATCACC
>DATGRX010000148.1:0-2462 GCA_035303185.1 Bacillota bacterium | reverse complement strand
GGGTCCTTTTATAAGAAAGGAACTTGTTGAAAGAAAATATAGATGTTGGAGGGTTGAGCGTATAAGATTGACGTTTTATCCATTTACTATCAAAATATTTACAACAAGGAGAGATTCATAATGAGAAAATGGATTCGAGCAAAAGTATTACTGTTGCTAGTCGGAAGTGTGTTTGTCATCGCAGCTTGTCAATCGCCGGAAAATGATATAAATGATCCAAACGCCCCTATTAATGGTGACCCAAATGAGAATATCGAAACAAATGACCCTTTAAATGATGATGACGATGGGGAAGCAGATGATTCTTTTAATAATAATACCGAAGAAGAAAATGATCCATTGAATGATGATAACGGAGAAAATAATGAAGAAGATAACGATCCTTTTGGGGATAATAATAACAATAATAATGAAGGAAACTTTTAAGAAAACTCCCAAATGGGGATAAATTTTTAAAAAGAAACTCAGGATGTTTATTCATCCTGAGTTTCCTTTGCTCCATAAGGATACATTGTTATTTGTAATGGCTTAATCCCTGTTGCTTTCCAAGCAAATTTTATCTGTTTTTCATTTTGAAGAGAAGTTGTAAAGGCAATTCCACAATCTCCTCCACCCGCTCCCGATAGTTTACCTACACTATCATACTTTTCAGCAATTTGCTTTAATTTATGTAAAAGTGATGTTTCAATAGGTACATTTGCTAGCCTTCCAATTTCTGCTAATGCCTCATGGTTATCTTTTATTCCTTTATAAAATTGTTCCAAAGATTCCCTTTTTATTCCTAGAAGAATATCTTTTACAGCTTGAGCACTTTTTTCCAAAAATGTTTGAAATTGTTTTTTGTTTTTTTGTTTATACTTTAATACTTCAGGAACTAATTTCGCTGTTGAGGCGGGGTTTCCCGTCCAACCGACGAGCATTTTCCATTGTTTTGGAAAAGGTAACTTTTTTATATGTAAATATGCCCACTCTTTTTGGACTAACTCTGTTATCGATATTGTTTGCTGAAGTTGTTCTAAAAGCCAGTCTGCTTGAAAGGAGCTATATTCTAACATGCCTCCATAAGTGGAAGCAGCAATATCCGCTCCCGATCCACTGCCTTGCGTCTTCACATGGGCAATTGCAGCTAGTTTGAAAATGAACTCTTCCCTCGGTTTTTGCTGTAAAAACGCCCTCAGTAATGCTGTCACAACTCCCGTGACTATAGCCGCACTAGAACCAAGGCCGTATTTAGCTCCACTTTCATCATCTAGCTCACTTGTAATCGATAATGAAATAGGACATGTAGTAACTCCTTGCTCCTGTAAATAAGTAAATGCAACATCCATCGCCGATTGAACAAAAGACGTACGGTCATCTTTTATATCTAAGTAAACTTTTCCATCCTGAAACTCCCAAGGTATATCATAAAGTTGAAAATCGTTTAAATGTAATGTGTTTTTTTGAGACTTTTCTATTTTTACATAAATAAACCGGTCAACTGCTGTGACAACCAAATGTTGATTTGGTACTAATACAGCATATTCACCGGCTACCATTAATTTCCCAGGAACTTTGATAAAAATGGGTTTTTCCAATTCGTTCAACCCCTTAAGTTATAGATAAGTAATCCCGTCTCCAGGTTTACTCAATGTAATTTCAGTTACTTCTGGCAATTTTTGTAATCGTTCCTGAATGACTTGTTCATCTTCAGGTAAGTAAATGACTTTTACATTTGGTCCTGCGTCAATTGTAAAATAAGCTTGAATACCATCTTCTCGCATGTTTCGAACTTCCTGCATGACTTTCACCGTTTCATCGGTCCAATACGTAAAAGGGGGATTTGCACCTAAAGTTGTTGCGTGCATCTTTAGACAATTCGCTTCGGCAATTTCACCAACTTTTTTAAAGTCGCGATTTTTAATCCCCTCTTTAATACCTTCAAGATCTATTGGGTTACTTTCAACCCAACCATCAAAGAAAGGGGATGTCTCAACAGTTCTTCTCATGCCATCACGGCTTGAAACTGACTTTTCCTCATCCGATAAAATAACGGCTGCTATTCGAAGATCCCAATGTTCCTTCGGTGCGATAGGAACTGCGTAACAATCAGAACCGTCTTCTTTTTCTCCCATTTCCCACTCCGCAAAACCGCCATAAATGGAACGGCAGGCAGAACCAGATCCTCTCCGGGTAATTCGGGAGAGCTCCTCGTCACTTAGTTGTAATCCGATAGCTTTGCTTGCTGCAGCAGCGAGAGCTGAAAATCCTGAGGCTGAAGAAGCAAATCCTGCAGCTGTTGGCACATCATTTTTCGATGTGATTTCTGCAAATAAATGCTCTTTATTTGCTTCCTTTCGGATAATATCTAAAAACTGTGTCACACGTTCATAAGCCATACCTAATACTCGTTCGCCATCTAAATAAAAAATGTCTTCTTTCAAATCTTCCTTGAAATGAACAGTTGTTGTCGTATATAAACC
>DATGRX010000147.1:0-3714 GCA_035303185.1 Bacillota bacterium | reverse complement strand
ACTAGCAAAAAATTGTATTCATTGTATGATATATTTTTATCGAACTAAAAAAAGCTATTGTCAATTGATGTGCAATTATTTTAGGAGGAAAACGAATGTCTTTAGATAAACAACTTGTAAGGCCTTTTGTTAAATGGGCTGGTGGAAAACGACAATTATTACATTACATAAATGAATATCGCCCGAAAACCTTTAACCGTTATATTGAGCCGTTTGTTGGTGGAGGTTCAGTATTTTTAGACTTTCAATTAGACAAGCCAGTTATTAATGATTTTAATGAAGAACTCATTAATACATATAAAATGGTCCGTGATAAGTTAGCAGATTTAATCGAACATTTAAAAGTTCATGAAGAAAATAATAGTAAAGAATATTACTACGAAGTAAGAAGTTGGGATCGGGAGGATTCCTATCAATCACGAACAGATGTAGAACGTGCAGCTAGATTTATTTATTTAAATAAAACAGGGTATAACGGGTTATACCGTGTGAACTCGAAGAATCAGTTTAATGTTCCTTTTGGTAGATATGAAAATCCAAATATCGTAAATGAAGATGTATTACAAAATGTTTCTGCATATTTAAATCAATCAGAAGCAAAGATTTTATGTGGTGATTTTGAAAAGGCAGTCGAATATGCAGAGCCTGGTGATTTTATTTACTTTGATCCACCTTATGCACCAATAGATGCAGATAGTCAAAATTTTGTCGGCTATACGTTAGATGGTTTTGGTTATGATGAGCAAGTGAGACTTAAAGAAACATTTGATCGATTACATGAATTAGGATGCTATGTTATGTTATCAAATTCGAGCTCAGAATTTATCCATGACTTGTACAAAGAGTACGCAGATACTACTCAAATCGTCGGTGCAACTAGAAATGTTAATTCAAAGGCAAGTGGTAGAGGAAAAGTTGATGAAGTCATTGTGATGAATTACTAGAATTATTGTTGAATGGTGATGAACATGGCTCAAACTAAAAATGATATGGCTTGGAAAAAACTATTTGAAAAATACGACATTTTAAAGGAAATTGAGAAAAATAACGTTTTTCATATTTCTTCATCACAAATTAATGAGTTTCGTGAAGCCCGCCTTATGACAAAGTTTGATAACTCGGACAATTTGCCAAAAATTTTTAAAGAAAATAGCCTCGCAATTTTACCAGATAGTAGGGGAACTTATATTATTGGAAGATTTAAAGCCTATCAAAATTTACAAGTAAAGGATATGAAACCAATTCCAATGAAATTACCTAATTACATTCAATCTGTTGATGTCGATAATATTACTAGCGAGGCAGTCGCATTAAATGTAGCTTATGCAAGTGGGATGATCGATTATATTATCGGTAATGATACGGCTAAAGATGGGCCTAGCTATTTAACAATCTCCGGAAGACTAGGTTCTGGTGATATTGACTTTCGCATACGGACGAAAGGACCAAAAAGAGTGAATGATTTCTTTCATGTACATGTTCAAAATAGTCAAATTGAAATTGATGGAAGTTATGAAACAAAAGACGCAATTGCTCTCATTGAAGCGAAAAATAAATTACCAAAGGATTTTTTAATTCGACAACTATATTATCCGTATCGTTATTATAAAAATTTAGCAATTGATAAAAAAGTTATACCTATATTTTTCACTTATGCTGATGATATATTTAACTTTTATATTTATCAATTTGAAAATAGTGAAGAATATACGAGTATAAAAAAAGTTTCTCAGTATAGCTTTATCTTAAATCGTTCGTTAGATATCGAATTAGAGGATGTTATTGTCCTTGCTAAAAACAGCCCCATGATTAAAGAAACTGAAGAACTTAAATTTCCACAAGCAAATAACTTTTTGAGAATTTTAGATATGCTCGATTATTTAGAGGAGCCGAAATCTAAAGAAGACCTTGCTAAAGAATACGAATTTAATGAAAGACAAAGTGACTATTATGCCAATGCGCTTATTTATTTAGGCTTAGCTAAAAAAGATCAACAAGCAAAATTTGTTCTTAACGAGGAAGGTAACTATATTAAATCATTAGGAAATACGAACGAAAGAAATACAATCATTATGGAAAAGATATTATCGAAAAAAATCTTTGCATTAGCCTTTGAACGTTATCTTGAGAAAAATAAACATTTCGATCGAAAATATGTAGTTGAATTAATTTTAAAATACGTTCCAACAGTGAATTCATTAGACACAGCTAAACGAAGAAGTTCTACAGTAAAAGCATGGTTAGACTGGATGTTTTCAATGATAGAAAGTGATAAGTAAAAAATTAGTAATATATATAAGAGGTGATGAATGAGAGGAAATGCTTCAAGCAATGTTAAGAGATGGCTCGTTATTAACAATAGCAAAGTTTTCCCGAACCAAAATTGAATATTTTCGTAGAGAATATGAGTTTTATTGTCCAGTTTGCCAGGAAAAAGTTTTTATAAAAGCTGGCGAAAAGGTAATTCCCCATTTTGCTCATTACCATACTGGGACTTGTCCATCATCCTTTGGTGAAGGACCAGAACATGAACAAGGAAAGCTTCTACTATACCACTGGCTACAACAAAAACAAATTCCAGTCGTATTAGAAAAATATTTACGGAAAATCGAACAATTTCCTGACCTATTATTAACTGTAGGGGACAAAAAAATCGCTCTTGAATATCAACGTTCATCAATCCAAAAAAAGGAAATAAATGCTCGGATTAATGGTTATATGCGGGCAAATATAGTCCCCCTTTGGATATTAGGTGAAAATCAATTTAATCGATTATCCACTTCCAAATTGAAAATTACAGCTCCATTAAAACAGTTTGTTCATAAATTCTCTTATCAATGTAAATCTTCCCTTTATTTTTTCTGTCCGCACACGAAGCAATTTGCTTTTTTTCAAGATTTGTATTTTACAAGTAATCATTCAGCTATAGGTACACTTCAATTTGTACCTCTTACACAAGCCTCTTTCCTAAAGTTCTTTCGTTATAAACCTCTTCAAAAAGAAACACTTTATCAATTATGGGAACAAGAGAAACGGAAATTTCGTTTGACCTCGAATCAAACAAGTTTCGGTCGAGAAAGGCGTTGGTTGCAATGGTTATATCTTCGCAAAGCTCATCGAGAAACCCTTCCATCTCTCGTCTATTTACCTGTTCAAAATGAATTGCTTATGAAATCCTCTCCTTGGGATTGGCAAAGTCGACTACTTTTAGAAATTATTCAACCTTTACGTAATGGTGAAACTTTTATGCTTCAAAAGTGTTTTTCCCTTCTTCGAAATCATTTGTATGCTAAACAAGACTTCCCTTTATATAGTTATCAAGAGCATCCCATCGTACAATACCTTCGTTTGTTAGAGAAAGTACAAGTTATAAAAAGACTATCGTCAAACAAATTTGTAAAATTAAAATCCATTGAAAATAACAAAAATATTGAAGAAGCTATAAATAATGATAAACTATTAATGAATACATTACTTACATTGAGAAAACATAAATCAATAGGAAAATATCCATGAAGGGGGACTTTTAATTGTCAGAAACGACTAAAGAACTGTTAAGTAGAGAAGAAGTACCTGAGGAACAAACGTGGAAATTAGAAGATATTTTTGAAACTGATGAGCTGTGGGAAAAGGAGTATGAACAACTGCAAAAGGATATACCACAGATCGGTAAGTTTCGTGGCAAAATAGCAGAATCAAGTGGAAATTTATATG
>DATGRX010000146.1:0-3147 GCA_035303185.1 Bacillota bacterium | reverse complement strand
GGCTTTGTCATTTTCTTTGGATCAACAAACTCATCAAATTGTTCTGCAGTGAGTAAACCTAACTCAACCGCTGTTTCCTTTAATGTTGAATTATTTTCAAAGGCTTTATTAGCAATTTTGGCCGCATTTTCATAACCAATATGTGGATTTAACGCTGTTACTAACATTAATGAATCATTTAAGTATTCTTCAATCTTTTCCTCGTTCGCCTCTAAACCTCGGATAACTCGCTTTTCAAAGGATAACATGGCGTCCGCAAGTAGCTGGCAAGATTGTAAGAAATTGTAGGCAATTACTGGCTTAAAGACGTTTAATTCAAAATTCCCTTGACTTGCTGCAAAACCAATCGCCGCATCATTTCCCATCACTTGAGTAACAACCATCGTTAGAGCTTCACTTTGAGTTGGATTTACTTTTCCTGGCATAATGGAACTTCCCGGTTCATTTGCAGGGATTGTAATTTCTCCAATTCCACATCTTGGCCCACTTGCTAACCAACGAATGTCATTAGCAATTTTCATTAAATCTGCTGCTAAGGCTTTTAACGCACCGTGTACGTGAACGGCTTCATCGTAGCTTGTTAATGAATGGAATTTGTTTTTTGCTGAAACAAAATTCTTATCCGTAAATTCATTAATCGCTTCACAAACAAGTTCTGGATAATCAGGATGGGCATTTAGTCCTGTTCCGACAGCTGTCCCACCAATTGCTAACTCTTTTAAATGTTCAAGGCTTTCTTCAAGCATCTCCTCAGATTTTTCTAACATCCGATGCCAAGCACTAATTTCCTGACCTAATGTAAGAGGTGTTGCGTCTTGTAAATGTGTTCTTCCAATTTTTACAAGATCTTTATATGCTTCCGCTTTTTCCTTGATACTATCTTTTAATGTTCGAATAGCTGGCAATACCTCGTCTTCAACTTTTAATACGAAAGCTAAGTGCATCGCCGTTGGGTACGTATCATTTGAGCTTTGGGATTTATTTACATCATCATTTGGATGTAATGTTAAATCACTGTTTTGCTCTGTTAACCATTTATTCCCGGCAAAAGCGATCACTTCATTAACGTTCATATTTGATTGTGTTCCACTTCCCGTTTGCCAGACAACTAATGGAAAATGCTCATCAAGTTCACCTGATAAAATTTGATCCGCTGCTTGACCAATAGCTTCAGCCTTTTCCTTTTCTAACAATCCCAACTTTTTGTTGGCGATTGCTGTACTTTTCTTTAGCAATGCAAAAGCTTGAATAATTTCCTTTGGCATTTTTTCATTACCAATTGGAAAGTTTTGTTTACTTCTCTCAGTTTGAGCTCCCCAATACTTATCCGCTGGAACCTTCACTTCACCAATTGTATCGTGTTCAATTCGATAACTCACTATATTTCCTCCCTATGACATATGTAATCTACTTCTCATTATAGCAAAACTTTGCAAAAGAAATATATATTTAGCTCAATGATATCATAGGGGTATAAAATATAAGTTGAATTTTAAGATGGCTGAATTTGTTTAAAAACTAGTATACTTCCACCTAAAGCTAAAAGAGCAAATAAACTAATCATCCAAAATAAATCATGTTTCATTAAAACAGCTACGACGGGAGGACCTGCCGCAACACCGATAAAACGCATCGCACTATAAATAGAAGTAACAATACCACGAACATCCTTCGATAAACTGTTTGTTAGTAGTGCATCTAAGGATGGTAGAGAAATGCCAATTCCAAGCCCTGTAAATAAAAATACAACAAGTAAAAGTAATGGTCTTTCAACGAAAGATAGCCCTAAAACAGAACTTCCGGTGATGACAATACCAACGAACGAGATCCATTTCATCACACGCAAATCATCTTTGATAAGTTTTCCCGTTACATAAGCGGCTATCGCTAATGATAATAAAGGAATCGCAAGTAACAAACCTTTTACAACCCCTTCAAAATTAAACTTTTCTTCCAAAATCGTTGATAAATAAAACAGAAATCCAAACAAAATAAACATTAAAATAGCTCCTATAAAAAAGACAGCCATTAACCAACGACGATGTTCCGCATATACATCCTTTATCATTTTCTTATATGTCGCTAAGGAGATAGGTTCATCTTCCGTTTGTTCCTTTTTTATTAAAAAGATAATCATCAAGAGAGATATTAAACTAAAAAGAGGGATCGAAAAGAACGGTAAAAACCAAATAACAGCTGCTAAGAGAGAGCCTAAAATGGGACTTAAGACTTTTCCAACAATATTCGATGTTTCAATGGTTCCGAGGGTTGCACTTGCTTCCTCATCTCTGGGGAAAATATCTCCGATTAAAGGAAAGACAATCGGCATAGCACCCGCTGCACCAATTCCTTGAAGGATGCGGCCAACTAAAATAAGCACAAACGGCTCACTAAGTTTCCAAGAGGCAATCCCTGCAATAAAACCACCAATACCTGTTACAATTAACGCTGGTATAATAACTTTTTTTCTCCCGTATCGATCAGATAAAAACCCCGCTATTGGAATAAGGAAAATTGCCACTACAGAATAGACAGTTATAATTAAACTAGATTGAAACTTTGAAATATGTAACTGTTTTTCCATCAGTGGTAAAATCGGAATTAACATCGAGTTTCCTAGCGTCATAATTAACGGAACCGACGCTAACGTAATAATCGTCCAGTTTTTTTCAGTTTGATTCATTGTCCGTTTAATTCCTCTCGTATGTATAGATGATCTTAATATGATCTACTACATTCATTTTTATTCCTTTAGAGAAAGGATCCTGTCGACATGTTAGATAAGGCACACTTTGACAGCATCGATAAACTAGCGTACGCTGAGGAAAAATACTCTTTGGAGGAGAAACAAATGAATATTTTATTATTTGGTGGTACAGGCTTTGTCGGAACAAATATAGTAAAAGCACTACAAACAAGAAAGAATCATGTATACATCGTTACGAGATCTCCAAACAAATATAATAATACTTCACACATTACGTACTTATCTTATGAACATAACTTTTATAAACTTCCTACAATCGATGCTGTTATTAATTTAGCTGGTGAATCCCTATTCGGTTATTGGACGAAAAAGAAAAAAGATAGGATTCTCCATAGTCGCCTAGAAACAACGGAGCGGGTCATCGAGATTATTCAACAATT
>DATGRX010000145.1:0-4468 GCA_035303185.1 Bacillota bacterium | reverse complement strand
CAGCCCATTTAACAAAAGGCCTTACAAGTTGTTTATCTAAAGACATTCGTTTTCCTCCTAAAATAATTGCACATCAATTGACAATAGCTTTTTTTAGTTCGATAAAAATATATCATACAATGAATACAATTTTTTGCTAGTTAAAAAATCTTACACTAAATGAACACATGCAAAAATAAAATGTTTTCTTAGAGTATGTACATTATATTATATATAAAGAATATCACAACTCGAAGCATTGTACTTCTTTGTAGCATTTGTCATTTTTCGTTCGTTTTTTCAAACGTTTCTTTTATTTTCTAACAGAAACACATAAAAAAATAAGCAATCATATGAATATATGATTGCTTACTCAAATTTGATTCATCAAGCTGTATATAAAAGTCATAACTTAAATATGGAAATATGATGCAACCTGTTTCAAAGCATTTTCCTCAAAAATCCTCGTTCCATATTCCTCTAACAAATGAAGCGTGACACTTGTATCTTCTTCAGAAAACTCGAGTACTTGACTAATGATGTTTTCTTGATCTTCTTCATCTAATTCGACCATATTTAACTTAATCATTAAATAGTATTCATTTTCATAAGAGTATAAAATGTCTTCGGTTGTCTCTTCATCAAAGGTTACATAGTGACTTAATTGAATGACATCTTCAAACTCGTTAAAATGAACGATAATAGTGAAATACCAATCATCTGTTTTAATTTCTGCATCTTCTTTTTCTTGATTCGGTCCAAAATGATCTTCTAATAAATCACTAATATTTTCTGGTAAAATGATTTCTTCATTATCTTTAGACAATAATCTTGCTCGTTTATGTTGATCAATTTTCCCTTCAGTAACAACAATTTCCAAACCTTTTTCTAAAGCTTGAACTTGTATCCATAATGGCCCTTCAATGACGAAATCTTCTTGTTCTTTAATTTCCTCCATCATTTGCCAAAAAAGTTGTTCACTTTTTTCTCGATTAAACCATATTTCTTCGCGATCAAAGCCACGATCTTCAATATCTAGATAGGAGATGTACAACTTAATAGTATTTTCATTAATTCTCTCTATTTCCAATGTCAACCTCTCCTTTCCCTTACAAAATATTCCCATATATATAATGTATGACTCTTTTTTTATTTTGAAAAGATGAGTGCCTACCATCTTTTGAAATATTGATATTTCATTATAACGTACTTTATTATAAATGTCAGTAGATTGCAACTATTTTTTTAAAGAAAGAAAAGCACAAACCTTTAAAGGTCTGTGCTTCTATTCACTATCTTCTTAATTTACCATTCGTTGGGCTTCTCTTAATTGGAATGTACGAACCGTTCTTGGTAAGAATCTCCTAATTTCATCCTCGTTATAACCGACCTGTAGCCTTTTCTCATCTAACATAATCGGTCTTCGTAATAACCCCGGTTTCTTTTGGATGAGATCGAATAGATCTTTTAACGGAAGAGAATCAATATCAACGTCCAATTCCTGATAAACTTTTGAACGTGTTGAAATAATTTCATCCGTTCCATCTTCTGTCATTCGTAAGATTTCCTTAATTTCCTCAAGGGATAATGGTTCGGAAAAAATGTTTCTCTCCGTATATTCGATGTCATTTTCCTCGAGCCAAGCTTTTGCTTTTCGACAAGACGTACAACTCGGTGATGTGTATAATGTTACCATCTAAGTCAACTCCTATATATGTGTATGATCCTAATGTAATAAATGTAAATTATAATTACTATTACTTAACCTTTACTTTAGATTATACTACATTTGTCAAATTAAAGGTAGGGGATTTTTACAACTTTCTTGCAAATTACAATATGTCATAAAATGTTCACAATTGCATGTCAGTACATATATAATATAACCTTAAAATGATCTTCTTAAACGTATCTTTTCAAGTAATATACATATCTATTGTAGTAAATAGTTGACGTTTTCCGTATATTGATTTCCTGAATTCCACAGTAAGAATTCGCGAACTCCATTTTCATAAAGAGCTCTTATTTGTGCTTCTACTTCTTCTTTTCCATATTTCGTGACCGGACCGCTTCCAGGGGCGGTATATAACCATGGGGCGCTAAAGTCCTGTAACCATGGTCTTGAATTAGGCTTCTCATCTAAAGCATCTAACACTTCATTTTCTACTTTCATATACTCAGAGACAAGTTTATAAGGTTCTTTATCTGGAAAAGGGATATCAAAATACCCTTCTGACCAATGGCTTGGATAAATCATTGATGAAATAATATCAACATTTTCAGCGATTTTAGAAAAGTTTTGACCAATTCCTGGCGTCTCTGGGATCGTTGCAGCATAACCGAATATATCTACTGATACGTCCACATCATAATAGGCTAACTCTTCCCTCGCATATGCGACAAAATCTGTTACAGCTTCTACGCGTTTTTGGACATTTTCTAATTCATATTCCGCATAATCGCCTTGACTATATTCTACTCGCTCATCAATAAGTTCAAATCCTTCCGCAAAGCGGACATAGTCAAATTGAATTTCTTTAAAGCCAAGTTCAGCGGCCATTTTTGCCACTTCTATATTATATTCCCAAATCTCTTTTAAAAATGGATTCACAAAGGCTTCCCCTCGGCCATTCTTCCATACTTGTCCATTTTCTTTAAATGATAAATCAGGACGTTCTTCTGCAAGCACAGTATCCTTAAAAACAACTATTCTAGCAATGGGATAAATCTCTTCTTCTTCAAGTCTTTTCATCATCTCTTCCGGATTGTTTATATAATTTGTCCCTATATCAGCATAGGGAGATTCATCATCCATAGGAAAGGTTATATTACCTAAGTCATCCTTAACATCGATAACCATTGAATTTAAATCTGTTCGATTTATAAAATCTATTAATTTTTCAAAACGTTTCCCTCCGGCCGAATGCCCGGTAACGTAAATTCCTCTTACTGCATCGGGATACTCAAAAGTAAGTCCAGAATTAAAGCTGAAACGTGCATGCTTCTTCGTGGTGTCGATAATCTCGATGTTTGTCTCTTTTAATACATGATTGTTTGCTGTCAATTTTGCTTCAG
The DNA here is from genome assembly GCA_035303185.1 of Bacillota bacterium. Lineage (GTDB taxonomy): Bacteria > Bacillota > Bacilli > Bacillales > Amphibacillaceae > CALAMD01. Next base: position 1,414 of record DATGRX010000145.1, on the reverse strand, counting down.
CAAATACATTGGATGGCAATATAATTGCAAGTGTAATAGTGTTAATCAATAGTATAATTCTGAACAGTTTGTCCATTTCATCAAACTCCTAGTTATGTTTAGTGAATTCTAGTATAAACGAATCTTAACAAAAAATGAATGAAAAGCGAATATTTTGTTGGCTAAAAATAATGGAAAAAACATAAATGATACATAATTTCATAAAAAATCTCTCTAACCTTTTTAAACACTAAGGGTTAGAGAGATTCGCAGTAAAGAAGTTATCATTTCACTTATTCTAAAAATAAGCCCTTTTACTCATTTTCATCTGTTTCCATATATTGTTTCAATTGATCATAAGCTTGTTTATTTTCATCAATTTTATCATCGGTTTGAATAGAAGGTATAATATAATCATATAAGAGTGTGTAAAAATCGTATTGATCCGATGTTTGAGCAACAACTAATTCATACTCGGGCACAATAGCAATATACTGCCCACCAAACCCCATAGCAATATAATGATCGATATCTTCGTAGTTTGAGATCCAAAAATAATATCCATATCCATTATCATCATAAGCATCTACTTGTTTTGTTAAAGATTCACGTACCCATTCCTTTGGCACGATCTGTTCTCCATCCCACTCCCCATCTTGCAAGTATAAATATCCAAAGCGCGCCATATCTCTCGGTGTCATTTCCACATTCGTTCCACCCATCGTAGAACCTTCATTTGCCCTATTCCATCTGACAGAAGTTGCTCCAATTTTATCAAAGATTTTTTCAGATGCATAATCTTCTATTGTTCCTTCTATTTCATTTTCAATGATTGTACCAAGGGTGTGAGCAGCACCAGTATCATAGTTAAACACATCAATTTGCTCTTCAACAATCGGTTGGTCTAAATAATACTTTAATTGATCGTCGGTAAGTTGCCACTCAGAAAAAAGACCAACACTATCTTCCCACTCTGGCCAATCGATTCCAGTAGTCATCGTAAGCAACTGTTCCATCGTTATATTTTCTTTTTCTTGGGATGAAAAATCTATATCGGGAAAATAGTCTATTAATTTATCATCTAGTTGGACAACTTCCTCCTCAATCGCAATCCCAGTGACTGCACCTAACAAACTTTTCGTTACAGATCGAACATTAAATATATCATCTGCACCATATATATTTGAAGGATAACTTTCTAATACAATATGTCCATTTCTGACGACGACAAGTCCAAAAAGTTCTCCAATATCATCCGTTTCGATATGCTCGAACATTTCAACGAGTATTTCACTATCCATACCTTGAGATTCTGGAGAAGAAACTTTCCACTCATCTGTCGGCCAATATTGTTCATCCTTTGAACATGCACTTAAAAGCAGCAAAATTGATACCATCAAAAATATTGTTTTTCCTCTCACTTCATTAACCCCCC
>DATGRX010000144.1:0-3711 GCA_035303185.1 Bacillota bacterium | reverse complement strand
TAAAATAGAAATATTATCTAAACCAATATAATAAAGCACCCACCATGCCCGAGAAGCATACATTCCGTTATCATTATCGTAAATAACGACTTCTGTTTGATGATCAATTCCTAAATTACCGAGAGTTTTCGCAAGTTTATTCGGATCTGGAAGGGGGTTTTCACCACCATGTTCCTTAGCAGGACTAGCAAGATCCCTTTTTAAATCGAGATGAGAAGCACCAGGGATGTGATTTTCTTTATATATTTTGATGCCTATCGTCTCATCTTTTAAGTCAGAACGAACGTCTAATATAACAATATCTTCTTTTTGTTTTAGTTTTTCATGTAATAAATGGACAGAAATTATCACTTACATCATCTCCTTCATAAATTTAGTATGAATATGTAAAACAAGGAGCACATATCATTTTGAGATTTTTATTATTATACTTATTATTTTTAATGTAAGCATATTAGATTTTTGCTTTATATACAAGATAAATTTCCAATACTATACTGGCAGACTGTTTTATGAACAAATGCTAAAACTTTAGTCATATAGAGAAAGTAAAACGAACCATCTGTAGTGAAAACTACACCTGGTCCGTTATTTAAGCTAATGATGCAATGTAAAACGATTACTATGTAACTAATTTAATTTCTGCTGATGCGAAGGGGTACATTTATTTTTTATATCGTTCATAGGCAGACTGTTTCACATCTAAATAGTCTGATAGGCCAATTTCATTGAGGGTTTCAATATATTCGTCCCATTCATCAATGGATGATCTACCGATGATGAAGTTAGTACGCATTTCGTCAACCGTTTTATGGAGGTCAATTTCTATATTAACTAATGTATCAAGCTCCTCCTTCGTATATGTAAAACGTGGCCAAACTTCGTCAATCATGTCAGGTTTAAGTTTTTCCATAGCTTCGATTGATAATGGCAAGCTAGCATCTCCTTGATAAAACTGTTCATAAATAATGCCGGGATAACCGCTATCCATGTACGTAAAATAAGGGGCAAGTTTATGTTCTAACGAAAGATCTTCACTATTTGTTAAATCACTTTTATAAATATAGTTTCCTTTATTATCAATTTCAAAGGTCTCTCCTTCTTTGCCCATAAAAAATAGCTCTGCTCCTTCTTCACTGTAAAAGTAATCTACCCATCGTAATGTAGCTGCGATATTATTATTTCTATCTGTGACTACAAAGCCATCTCTTCGGACTAAAGGTGAGTCTACAAAGGTCCAACTTTTATAACCATTAGGTCCTTCAAGAGCAGGCATAGCAATATACTCATCCTCTAAGCTGAAAGACTCTTCCGGATTAGACATTAATACACTGCCATATACACCTTTTGCACCTTGTTCGGTAAATTCTTGGTAGTCCATAATATATATGTTTTGATCGATTAGATTTTCACGATACAGTTTGTGCATGTATTTTAGTAAATCTTTATATTGTTCTGTCGCCGGGTAAAATCGAACTTCCCCTGTTTCTGGATCAATATCAATATACTCATTACTATTTCCACGATTACCAATGCCAAAAGAACCTTTCAAATAGTGAAATAAATGATCGATGTCCATTGCACTAAATGGAATCTCATCACCTTGTCCATTCCCCATTACATCCGTTTCTTTAACACTTTTTAAATAGCCATAAAACTCTTCTGTTGTTTCGGGCATGTCCATGTTTAATTGTTCAAGCCAATCTTTTCGTATATATGGCTTAATTTGGCTATGTAATGATGTAAATTCTGGATCATATATTGTAGGTAATGAATAAATATGTCCATCAGGGAAGGTTAGGCCTTTTTCTATTTCTGGATAATCGTCTAATAACGATTTTAAATTTGGCATGTATTCATCAATATAATCATCTAGAGCTAAATAAATACCATGTTGACCATTTTCTAGTAACTCATGATCAGGAACTTTTGCCCCATAATATGCTTCAGGATAATCTCCTGCGACAATATCTAATGTTCGTTTATGTTCTAAACTATCATTAGGAGTATGTCCCCAATCGATATGCATATTTGTCATCTTTTCATATTCTTGCCAAAGGAAAGTATCATTATAGTTATCCATCGTTACTGATGATTTACCACTCATAAACTTAACCGTAACCTGCTCATCAACAATTGGCATTCCAGTTTTATTGAAGTTATCATCTTCTGGCTCGATGTCTTCACGCGGCTCTACCCCATCACAGGCGAAAAAAAGTAATAAAATCATGATGAATAACGATGTAAAATAATGTCTGTTTTGCATATGTATAGTAACCTCCCAGCTATGGTAAAATGAAATTATTATTTTAATTGCTTTAATGTGTCTCTACACAATGTTCATATATATAATAACTTTTAAAGACAAATAGAGACAAATATTTTACGTGACACATATAGATAAACAAGTCACTGATACTATTGATGAAAGAAGTCTAGTAAGTAAAGCTTACAAAAGAAGTGAAGTTTGCATCAAAAACATAAGAATCAATGAATATCAGTCATTTATGCTAAGATAATTAAAAGGAGATGATGAAAATGAAGGATCGATTAATTAAAAGACTTACTACATATGCGAAGGTAGACACTCAGTCCAATGAAGATAGTGACACAGTCCCAACAACAGAGGGACAGCGAACATTAGCTGAAATGCTCGTTCAAGAATTAAAAGATATTGGAATGAAAGATGTCACAATCGATGAAAACAGTTACGTCATGGCTACTCTACCAGCTAACACAGATAAAGATGTGAAGATGATTGGCTTTCTCGCTCATTTAGATACGGCTACAGAAGTAACAGGAAAAAATGTGAACCCACAAATTGTCGAAAACTATGCCGGTAAGGATATTGTTTTAAATGAAGAAAAAGAAATCGTCCTTTCACCAAAAATGTTTCCCCAGCTACAAAATTATAAAGGCCATACTTTAATGACAACTGATGGGACAACATTACTCGGTGCTGATAATAAAGCAGGAATTGCTGAAATTATGACAGCGATGGAGTATTTAGTCAATAATCCAGATATAAAACACGGTGATATTCGGGTGGCCTTTACTCCGGATGAAGAAATCGGTCGAGGCCCCCATCACTTTGATGTCGATAAATTTAACGCAACCTATGCTTACACGATAGACGGCGGGCCAATTGGTGAATTACAATATGAAAGTTTTAATGCTGCTGTTACCCGAGCAACATTTACCGGTAAAAGTGTCCACCCAGGAACAGCAAAAGGTGTCATGATTAACGCAGGAAAAATGGCTGCGGAATATATAGAAAAATTTCCCGAAGAAGAAACTCCGGAACATACAGAGGGTTATGAGGGCTTTAATCATTTGATTTCTGTTTCTGGAGATGTTGAAAAAGCAGAAGTTGTTCATATTATCCGAGATTTTGACCGAGAAACTTTTGAAAAACGAAAACAACTCGCTAAAAAGTATGCTCATGAAATTGCTGAAAAATACGGTGAAAATACAGTTCATATAGAAGTCTCGGATCAATATTACAACATGCGGGAAAAAATTGAACCCGTTATGGAAGTTGTTAATATTGCGAAAGAAGCGATGGAAAATTTAAATATTAAACCACTTATCGAACCGATTCGTGGGGGAACAGATGGATCCCAATTATCGTTCAAAGGACTGCCAACACCGAACATCTTTACCGGCGGAGAAAACTTTCATGGACCCTATGAATTCGCTTCTATCAATGAT
>DATGRX010000143.1:0-8698 GCA_035303185.1 Bacillota bacterium | reverse complement strand
AATCCGTTTCTGCAGACGCTGTGAAAAGTTGGGGCAGAGAGGCAAGACGAAAGTTACGAAAAAAAGAGGTCATTCAACGATTGAAGACACTCTATTCCACGAAAAATCCTGAAAATAGTGTATAAATGAAAAATCTCCCCATTTTCTATGTGGGGAGATAATTTTACTTAGGGTAGTCGCCTTCGATAACAATTTCTTTTTTCATTTAACCCTCAAAACATGGATTTAACTCTCAATCCTGTGCTTAATAACACTTTTTAAAACAATGTCAGGATTAATGAATATTCGACCCTCATCTGGCGCCTTCCCTTACAATATCAACCTATATAATCATTCGCATCATTCACACACTTTGTTATTTTATAGCTTTAACCTAAGTGCTTATTACCCAGTAAAAATATCCTGTCCATATGTTTTTATGATTAAAACTCTTATTAATCTAAGAAATAGCCAAAATATGCATCCTTAAGCTTCTATCAAAAATAGTACATTTAACTTAGAAGACCTATGGTAAAATAAATTATTGTACGGTATATATACATTTATGTGAAAGGGGAAGATGAATGATATTCCCTTTTATTACTCTTACAATCATTTGCACCTTTTTAATTTTTTCAGGATGTTCAAAATTAGAAAATGATAACAATAACAACGACAACAATGAAAACATCGAAAATAATTACGAAAACAATAATAATGAAGAAAACGATAATAATGCCAATAATGACAGTGAAAACAATAATGAAACTAAAGAAAACGAAGACTATCGATTAGACCAAGGAAATTTAAATATTTGGTTTGAAGCGGAAGTCGAAGTTGACGAGGAAGTTGTAACTGTTAAAGGAGAAAGTAACCTTTTACCAAATACTATAATTTCTTCATCTGGTATTAAAGATAATTGGCGAGTCGACGATTATGGAGACACTGCAGAAGTTCAAAATGATGGAACTTTTGAATTTGAATTTCCTACCTTAGATTCAGAAGTTGAAGTGGAACTTAGCATAAATACGACGCAAGACTTTGTTGCAGAACATTACGGTGAAAATTTAGAAAAGGCAAAAGGAAATCAGGTGTATAAAACAGATGTAGAAGGTGAATATGTTTCACGATATGTGTTTACGATCGACCCATTAGAAGAAAAACCTTATACGATTTACTTAACAACACCAAATTGGGAAGAAAGCACCCCACCTGATTATGGTGACACAAACGTATGGATGGAAGTTGAAGCAACTACAAAACATAACTTTTTGTACTTTGAAGGACGAAGTAACATACTTGAAGGAGCATTAATTAAAGGAAGGATAAGTGATCCGGAGAACTTAATAAGTTCCGCATGGTCATCTAGTTCAGCTGAAGTAAATCCTGATGGCTCTTTCCAAATGAAAATACATTACTGGGATCTTAGGGAAGATATAGAAATGAACTTCTCTTTTGATCCAAATAATTCGAATTCAGACCATATTATAGAAAAATATGGAGAAGAAGGTGAAAAATTAACGGGTGAACTCGTAAAAAAGTGGGAACATGGTGGAAATTACATTCATTTGAGCGTACCACTCGCAGGGCCAGGAATTAACGCCCCTGAAGAAGTAGACTTATCCATAGAAGAAGATGAAGTTAAAATGCAGGTTCCGGATGATTTACTGTTCGATTTTGGAAAAAGTGATTTAAAAACTGAAGCAAAGGAAACCCTTGATGAACTTATAGAAGACTTAAGTGAGCTGCCAAATGATACCCACATCCAAATCAATGGGCATACAGATAATGTAGGAGGGGCAGATTTTAACATGAACCTTTCCGAAGAACGAGCCTATGCAGTAGCAGACTATATTGAGGAAAGTGGCAAGCTTGATTACTTATCAATGAAGGTACAAGGGTTTGGTAAAGAAAAACCAATCGCTTCAAATGAAGATGAAGAAGGTAGGCAAAGGAATCGCCGCGTAGAAATTGTCATTAATCCAGAGTAACTGCAAATGTCAAAAATTTATTTTTCTGCCCTTCATAAAAACAAATGCTATATACAAAACTATACGATTGTTACCATAACTAATTATCTTTGACAAAAACAATCTAAATAATGCCATTGCCATTTTTTGCAATCAACATAAAGCAATTCCACTTAAATATTATAATGATGGAACAATAAAAATAACGAAAATCCGTATCGATGAACATAAACATTCGATACGGATTCTTTCTTTTTAGTATTACTTTTAAACAACGTTTCGCTAATATATTTTGAAAAGACTTTGCAACATATCTCAGCATATTTAATCAACTTTCTCGAGCATAAATATCAGCTAAAAAGCTTGTCCCTTCCGCTGTCTTAGGCAAATTAAAAAAATCACAAAAAGTTGCACCAACATCAGCCATTGTTTCACGCATGCCAATATTTGCTTGTTTTACCTTTTCACCAACAATCATAATCGGAACATATTCGCGAGTATGGTTAGAATGTCCGATCGTCGGATCATTTCCGTGATCAGCCATGATAATTAATATATCATCCGGATCCATTTGCGGGATAAACTTTCCTAACCAAGCGTCAACCTCATTAAGTAACAAACAATACCAATCCACATCTTCCGCATGTCCAGCTAAATCCGTTTCTTGGACGTTTACTAAAAATGCTGCGTCTCTTTTTTCAGCGTGATACAATTCAACAACTCTAGTTAATAAATCCGTCGTATGAACAATTGGTTCGGAAGGCCCTTCACCATGCAAAACATCAGCTGTTTTCCCAAGTCGATAGACTGGAAGCCCGCTTTTTGCTGCAATCATCGGAAATTGCCCATCAATATCAACACCATATCCCATATGATAAACATGATAGTCATCACCATATACACCAGCTTTTGGCGTATTTACACCCCATTGCTTCGCATTTTTTTCCTCAATACTATCGATAATTTGATCAATCGTCGTATGTGGGCTACCTAATGTTATCACTCGTGTTGTATCTACGTTTTCGCGAACAATTTCGCCAATTTTCTTAGCTTCATCAAAATCATTTTTATCCAAAGCTGCTGTCACATTAATAATATTTCCGACGGCCGATTCTAAATTGTCTCCTACAATAACAAAATCATCCACTAATAAGACTGGACAATCTTTGATCGGATAACGAACACGATATCCATCCGCTTCTAAAGCTTGTCTTAAATCATGATGAATATCTTTCATCAATCGTTTGTTTGATTTTTTTGGACAACTACCTGCAATCTCTTGATGCCCTAAATACGTGTCCGCCCCGTGATGAGCTAATTTGGAAAAACCAAAAGCATTATTAGGCTCTTCTATACCATCCACTAACGTACCCAAGCCAAGCGAATACATGATGGGAATCTTCAATTCATCCTGCTTCTTTTCTCGAATATGTTGATACGTTTTTGCTTTACAGTCAGACGGAACAAAATCCACACAATCTTCCATGGCACCAATACCAAAACTATCTATGACAAGTAGCATCATCTTCGCCATACCATCACCAATTCCTTTCAAAGTGGATGACTTCCGGCTGTCCTGACTGAATACCTTCAACTAAAGCTACATGAGAACGCGTAACAAATATTTGTGTCCTGAAAGCGAAAACAGCTGTATCCCCAATATTGACCTTAAAGTCCTCAGGTTTATCAATAAGGCCATAATAATCGATCGCCTCTGGGCTTAGTTGATGAGCTTTTGTATATTGATCTAAAATCTCATCTTCGCTCCCGCCAACTAAACATCCACGCATATTTGAACGACCATAATAACCACCAGCGATGACCTGATACTGATCCTTATATCGATGAGAAACTTCAGATACATACACAATTGCTGGAAGTTCCGGTAAATCATTATAAGCGTGTAATGGAGTCGTTCCTGTAAGACCATGCCCTGGCTCACTATGTGTAACACCTTCTTTTGCTAAAAAAGGTATCGTTGCACAACTTGTGCCACTCGGCCCATTAATTTGTGTTAGTTCTATATTTAGCCCTTCTAAAATTTCCTTTGCCTTAAATAGTGTCTTAAAATTGTTCGTCGGAATCATTTCTGTTTTTTCCTTACTTAAAGTCAAATTTGGAAAAGTAGTTACTCCTACAATAGAAATTCCAGGCAGTGCTTGAATCTTTTGCGCTGTATCAACTAGCTCATCGATAAAAATCCCGCCCTCTTGCCCGGCATAAAAGGCATCTTTCTTATCATACACCTTTAACAAAATATCTTGCGTTTTGTTTAGTCGCTCTGCAACTTCAGAAAGTTGTTTGGCTCGCTCATAAGAAAAAATGGTCACGACCTCTGGGTCCCAGCTTAACACTTCTTCCCATTGATATTTTCCAGGCTGGACAAGATGACCGATATTCCCAATGGCAATACCATTATCGGCTAAGATTTTCCCTTCATCGAAATCTACGGCTACCGCATCTGTCATACCTTCTTCTGCAATAATTTCTGCAACTTTCGGAATCCTACCTAGCTGTTTTGTCATTAAATATAACTTCATATCATAGGACTCTGCTGTTTGAACAAGTTTTCTTACATTTTCACGTAATGCATCTACATCTATGATTGTTGTGTTCGGAGGAATCATCCCCTTTTGATGTAAATGGACTCCCGTTTTTACTAATTTTGGATTTCTTCGTTTTGTAACGTCTAAAAACATAGAAGAACCCTCCTGCATGTCTTCATTATCGTTTCTATCACTTTGCTTGTGCGATAGCTTTTTCTAAAATCGTTATTACATTTGATGCCCCAGATTTCATTGGATTAATTCTTATGCCATAATCTTTTAAGTGTGGCTGAGCTTCGATAAAAGAGCCCGATACACGATAAATCATCGGTAAAATTTCATATTTTGATTCTGCCCCTACTGGATGAGTAGCTGCTCCCAACGAGTTACTTGCTTCAATCACTCTTGGCGCAATAGGTTCATCGAGTTCAGCAATGATGACTTTAGATTGTGCATTGACGACGTATGCGTGCCTAACTCCATTAATTTCGCCTTGGTTTAATCGATCACAAACTTCCATCACTTGCTCACTTTGAATGGCAAACATAACAGGTGCAAAAGTCATCATCCGTAATAGCTCCATCGCCTCAAACCCTTGAACTTGCCCTCCGCCAGAGTAATTTCTCTCATGTATGACAGAAATTCCTTCTTCCTTTCCGACTACAACTCCAATACCTTCAGGACCTAATATTTTAAATCCCGAAAACGTTGAATAATCAGCTCCATATTCAACTGCGATCCCTTTCGTCTTTAACACACAATAATTATCATCACTTACGATCGTCAAATCAGGTCTTACTTTTTTAACGAGCTTTATAACTTCTTTTAACTCATACGTATCTGTCGGCTGTTGTCTAGCATGTTGTATATAAAAAACCTTACATTCTGTATCGACTTTAATCGCACTTTCTATCTCGTTCAACTGATTATAGTCAATTTCTTTTGTTTTAATACCTAAAGAATGAATCGTATTTACCGTAGTTGAATAAACAGGAGCTTGATGAATAAACATGTGATCTCCTGAAGATAATAATGCACCTAATAATTCCCGGATTGCTCCTGTACCTGATCCCCGAACGAGTGCAGCTCCTTCGGTATCAAAAATATCCGCAAACACATCTTCAACAATGCTTGTTTGCTGTGGTCGTCCTAAAGGAGAAGCTACACCTAAATCACCTAATGATAAAAACTGCTCACCCGAAAAATGCTTACTCATCTTTTCAACAAGTTTGAATTGTAATTGTTTAGCCTCTTCAATACTTAAGGACGGTATAACTGAATGTGTATATTTCAAGGAAGAGTTTTCAGCTGTCATTTATGAACACCCCTTACAGAAAAAGCCTCTGCTGGATTGTGTATAAGAAGATCATCAATAACATCTTCTGTAATTCCTTTTTCACGTAATCTCGGAATAAACTCCCTTAAAACAATATCATACCCAGGGCCACCATTTTTCTTTAAATGGGATTGACGTGTTAAATCAGCGGATAATAAAATTTGTTTATGAAATCCCCGTTCAATAAAATCTAATAAAAACTCAATCCGTTCCTCATCCGGTCGATAGTTATTTTTTCCGATGGTATCAAAGCCAATATAAACACCTGCTCGTAATACTTCAAGAACTTCCTCTTTATTCGTATTTAAATCTTGATGCCCGATAATTATTTGCTCTTTTGGGACACCAATTTCAAATAAAATGTCTACCTGCTCACTTCCCATTGTACCTAGGGTTGTATGAGTTGTTACAGGAACTCCAGTTACCACAGATGATTTTCCCGCTCCAATAAGTAACTCTCGCTCAACAGATTTAATCTCATTGTGGCTTGTACCAACCTCACCGATAATACCCGGGAGAATACCTGTATCACCTATTCCATTTTTAATCTCATCTATAAAATGTGATGCAAACTGATCACGATCCCAATTCCGGGCATAGGAGGGAATGAAGGGATCTTTATAAAAACCAGTACATGTCACAATATGGATACCTGTCTGTTCACTAAGCCATTTTAGTTTTTCGACATTACGGCCCATCCCTTCATTTGTTAGCTCTACCATTGAACGTCCACCCGCATGATAAAAGTGCATCATTTCTTCTTGCATATCTGTTTCATTATTTAAAATAGCATCGGGATCGTTTTTCACTTTCGATAAATCAATTAATAAATGTTCGTGTGCTGCACAAATACCGAATTCTTCTTTACCTATTTTGCCAGAGACAGTTTGTATCATCAATAACCACTCCTATGCTGTTTAAAATCATTGATTCGTTTATTGTGGTACACTCATTAATCCGAGCAACACTAAAATATTGGCAATAATACCAACGGCAATGGCTCCAACAGGTCCAACAGCCATACGAACGATTGGACGACCTGCTGCTTCATTTAACAAGTAAAAGCCAGCAATGAAGAAAAATCCAAAACCTGGAGCAATCATATTAGATGCATTAGCTCCTCCGATAAGTAATGCAACCTCTAAGAGACGTGTCATCGCATTTCGAATGTTTTCACCAGAGTTTCTAACTCCTGGATACTTGTCTAAAAACCGTGCAATCGAGCTGAGTAATGTAACCTCACCGAAAACAATAATCGCACCTATGAGCAGAGCAACCCAAACATTTGGAGAAAATAATCCAACAACAAAGACAAGTGTAAACCCAACAGGACTGTAAACTCCTGTAGCAATCGCTGTACTTGCAATAAGTGGAATAAATCCAAGCGCTCGTGCAGCTGCAGCAATACCTGCATCTGTTTGCTTACCTTCTGCCAGTAAATTTAAAGAAATCGGGTCACCAGCCATTAATAATAAGTTCGTTGCACCAGCAATTAATCCACCAATAATCATTAAATAAACAACATTACTACGGATTGATTTTACCTTGTCACTAAACACCGCCGCTAAATCAATCGAGGAATCTTCCGATGCTTTTTCCTGCATAGCAAAATAAAATAAGAAGATCATTCCTACAATTAGTGCCATACCTTCCTGATTCAATTCAACAGCATTACCGCCAATTGTTAAATATTCACCTGTGTTTAGGAATTCCGCTAATTGCCGAACAATAGCTGCTGCAGCAAAAGCAATAACACCTTTAACTACACTAAACTGCATCGCAATAGCTAAAGCAGGGAAAGCCATAAATGTTACAACTACAGGTGTTCCTACTTCACCCATTGGTTCTAAAAAGTTTACTGGTAAATAGTCAAATAATTTCACAAAGCCTTCTAATCCAAGGAGTAATGCCCAACCATAGGCAGCCCCTATTGCCGCAGCAACGGGCGTCCCCCACCTGTTCTTTGGTGTTACTAAACCGATAATATCTGTTCCAAGTAAAATACTATGAACTAAAATAATACTTGCCGAAAGTGTAAAAGGTATTCCGAATCCAATCACTAAACCAAAACTCATCGCAAAGGCAGTAAGCCCTAATTCTCTACGATTTAAATTCCCTTCAATATGTTCAGAAACAATCGGACGGAGACCATCATTAAATACAGCTATATTACGGTTTGCTAAAACAGCCGCAACAGCACCAATTAACATAACAAATATTAATTCCATTTTTCTCACACACTCCCATTATGATTTAATTTTTAGAAATAGCTTCTAAAATCATTGGAACAGCTCGTTCGGCATGGTCCGCAGTAAAGCCAAAGGCAACCTTCCCATCTTTAACTGCTTGTTCAATATTTTCCTGATTCGGTTGTCTACCTGGCATAGAGACTGTTTCACATTTGTTTTTGCCAACAATAGCAATGGCCATAGCCAAAGCACCGCCTCCACCCGTATGACAAGCTCCTACATAATAATCAGCAGCTCCTGTTTTTAAAGTCATTGCAGCATCGACATCTGATTTAATTTCTGTCTCAATCTCTGGATCAAAGTCCTTTATCATTTGTTCAATTTCCTTCTTTTCAACTTGACCGCCAATTACAATTTTCATCCTTCTTTTCCTCCCTTATTCATTGAAATTACATTTGTATAATGTAGTAATAAATAATCATACTCACTTTTTGGTAAATCTTTTTGCCAGCTTCTTTTTAATTCATCTACTTGTTGTTTTGCTAAAGGATAATATTCATGTTCCATAACCTCTTGTAGCATATCTTCATTCGGTCCTTCTACACCTTCCCCTTTAGCTATTCGAGTTAATGCAGTCGGTAAGTGTGTGAATAACATTTCCGCCTGTTTGATATCATC
>DATGRX010000142.1:0-3019 GCA_035303185.1 Bacillota bacterium | reverse complement strand
GCTTTGTTTGGTGGAATTTTAGTCGTTAACGGACATATTTCTGTTGGTGTTATCGTTATTTTCACTGAATACGCCAGGCAGTTTACAAGACCGTTAAACGAACTATCTAACCAGTTTAATATTTTACTTTCTGCGATTGCTGGAGCTGAGCGGGTCTTTAACGTTATAGATCACGTTGAAGAAGAAGCCGATGAGGGACACGCAAAAGAGATTGAATCAACGAAGGGACATTTTGTCTTTGATAACATCTCCTTTGCTTATGATGAGACACCAACCCTTCAAAACATTAGCTTTGAAGCAAAACCCGGTGAAACAATTGCCTTTGTAGGTCATACGGGTGCTGGTAAAACAACATTAATTAACTTAATATCCCGATTTTATAATTATACTGACGGGGAAATTTATTTAGATGGTACCCCACTAAAAGATATTAAGCGTGCAAGCTTACGTAGTCATATGGGCTTTGTCTTACAGGATTCCTATCTCTTTTATGGAACGATTCGTGAAAACATTCGTTACGGTCGGTTAGATGCAACCGATGAAGAAGTTATTGAAGCTGCGAAAAACGCAAACGCCCATGAATTTATTATGCGACTCCCTGACGGATATGATACACACCTTGATCAAGAAGGAAGTGGAATTAGTCAAGGACAAAAACAATTACTAACGATTGCTCGAGCATTGTTAGCCGATCCTACAATTTTAGTTTTAGATGAAGCGACAAGTAATATTGATACAATTACTGAACTTAAAATTCAAGAAGCTTTAGAACGCCTCATGGAAGGACGAACAAGCTTTGTCATTGCTCATAGATTAAATACGATCCAAGAAGCTGATGAAATTATTATGCTTGAACATGGAAAGATTATTGAGCAAGGAAATCATGAAGAATTGCTTGCTCAAAAAGGCCACTACTATGAACTACACCAAGGCCAGTTGGAAGAAATCGTTAGTTAAGGAGAATGGATATGACACGTCGCCGGTTAGGAACGATGGAAGAATATGTTATAAAAAGTTTTTATTTACAAGAAGAAATGCCGTTAAAAATGTTTAAACCAGAACATTTTTCTCTCGATCAAATGTACAATATTTGTATTGCGCATGATGGAGATCATTATTTTCAATTAGGACGTCTAGCTACGTTAAGTGATGAAATGCATAAAGAAAATAAAATAGAACAAACTGTTTTTGTCGGCATTCATTTTAAAACGCGAAAAGAACGCCGAATGAAATATCATCCCGACGGAGTATTAAATGAAGCGTATACAAACTTTCTCGTTTATGAAGTTGTTCCTTTTATCGATCAAATCATTCCATCTGTGCGTACAGGACAGGCTCGAACACTTATGGGTGATTCTCTAGCTGGAACCCTTGCATTAATGACTGCCGAACGCTTTCCAAATACCTTTGGTCGGGTCATCATGCAATCACCCTATGTAAATAAAACGGTTATTGGGCGATTGGAACATTCAACGTCATTAAGCCAACTCGATATTTATCATACGATCGGTACAGCAGAAACGGCAGTTGAAGGATCCGATGGAAAGATTATCGAATTCGTCCAACCAAACCGAAAAATAAATGACATTATTTCCAAACAATGTCATAATTACTATTATGAAGAAATTGATGGTGGCGATCATACGTGGAGATATTGGCAAGATGATTTGCGTAAAAGCTTACTGAAAATGTTCGCCAAAGGAACGCTAAGAAATAGGTGATGAACAATGGTCATAAAAATCGTGGAAACAAAAGAAGAGAAAGAAGATGCATTACACATACGAAAAATCGTGTTTGTCGAAGAACAACATGTACCTGAAGAACTTGAAATCGATGAGTTTGAAGGTGAAGCCATACACTTCGTCGGCTATCTTGGAGACCAGCCAATTGCGGCAAGTAGGCTACGTTGGGTGGATGGAAAAGGAAAACTCGAGAGAATTTGTGTCTTAAAAGAGCATCGCGGAAAGTCTTTCGGGAAACGACTTATTTTAAAAATGGAAAAGACTGTCCGTGAAGAAGGGTTCGAAAAAACAACGTTAAATGCGCAAGTCCAAGCGATTCCCTTTTACGAACAACTTGGTTATGAGGTCGTTTCTGATGAATTTATGGATGCAAACATTCCCCACGTTACGATGGAAAAAACATTATGACATGTGAAACTCAGATAAATTTTATCAGCTTTATCTGAGTTTTTTTATTGTTTATTTTTAAACTGGACAATAGTATAGATTTTTTTGTTTTTATGTATTTTTAAGATACATTGCCTGCACATAAATAGCTAATAATACTTCTTCCCGAATTTTTGTATCCATTACTTGTATCTCATGCTGCTCCCCTCGCCTATTTGTGATAACGCCTTTTTACAATGTAAAGAAATTTCGTTTCGCTTCCATGATTCTTACATCTTTTGCATCTTTTATAACATATTTTAAATCTAAATACTCATTCACTACAGTGTATTGTTCTTCTTCAGTCTCAAAAATTAAATCTAAATAATTTTTTATTCCCTTTTCTTTAAGAAGTCGTTTTGTTCGAAGGATTCCAAAAAACTCTCCATTCACAAATACTTCATAATAATAGATCCGCCATTCTTCAATTAATTTTGCTGGCTTTAAAACAACCTCATTTTCCTCAGTTTCAACTATTACACCAGCAACATTAAAAAAATCAAACAGAGTTATAAATTTCTGCCATCAATTATTAAAATATAGTTAAAAAAAAGCTTTTCTCCGCCCATGAATAGGAATCGGCATTCGATCGACTAGTTTTATAACCGGTAACTGATAATAGTAATCAACCCCAGATGTGAGTTGAATGCCCTCGTTAGCTTGTTCTTGTGCTAGACGAGTGTATCTATTCTGCAAATATTTTCTCAAAAATAATCCGGCAAACAAAAGAATAAAACAGGCGATCCATAAAAACCAAAGGGTTGACAACGGATTACCAAACCTTGTCTCATCGTAATTAATAAAATGAATCGTTTCATATGTATTGATAAATCCAAAAATAATGACAACTA
>DATGRX010000141.1:0-2459 GCA_035303185.1 Bacillota bacterium | reverse complement strand
ACGCAAAACTTTAATGAACGAACGGTCTTATCTAGTTTCCGTGTTGGCTTTTCCTTTGTCGGATCCCTTTTTGCCGCTGCGGGTATTCCTTTACTCGTTGACGTTATTTTCGCAAATCAGTCCGAAGCAAGGAGTTATTTATATATGGGAGTTATCTTTGGTATCATCATGGCGATTCTTTTAATAACAACCGGAGCGATTTCTAAAGAACGGGTAAAAGGTGCCCGCACGAACTATGAAAATTTCCTAGAAACAATCATCTCCTTTTTTAAATTGAGAGAATTCCGTCGAGTATCAGGATTGTATTTGTTTAATGCGATCGGTAGTGGAATTATTATGGCGTTATCGATCTTTTTTCTTAGCGATGTGCTAAAAGTCGGGGATGATGCAGCGGTTTTTATGGCGATTCCTTTAGTGACTGCCATTTGCTTTGCTCCTTTTTGGACAATCGTTAGTCACCGAGCAGGGAAAACAAAGGCTTACATTTTTGGTGGTCTGTTAACATTAATCGTTCTTGCAACAGTTTTTATCGTACCAGCTGAACACATACCGATTATCGCCGTTTTCCTCTTTTTTGTCGGGATTGCCCTATCCGCTTTACAAATTATACCGATGTCTCTTCTTCCAGACGTCATTGATATTGATGAATATAAAAATAATATTCGCCGGGAAGGTGCGTTTAATGGACTTATTATGTTTCTCCATAAAGCGTCGTCTGGCTTAGCGGTCGGTGGAGTTGGTCTGATTATTGAATGGTTCGGTTACCAAGAGGCAATCCCTGGACAAACGGTAGATATTGTTCAACCAAATAGTGCCCTTACAGCAATTCGGGTTGTGCTCGCCTTAGGGCCGGCAATTAGCTTTATTATTGCGATGCTATTTGCGAGAAACTTAGATGTCTCAGAAAGGAGATTTTCTACAATTATGGATGAGTTGAAGATAAGGCAAGAGAAACGCAGGACTGACATGTAAGACATGAGCATCCTTACAATTGATAAGGCTTTTAAGTGTTATCACAGACTATTTTATATCAGTTAATCAATTGTAAAGGATGCCGCCACATAGTATTCATCAAAATCACCTGGAGACCTAAAATCGGACACATCTTTAATTATCCGATATTCTCCCGTTCCAAGTTTTCCATACAACCATTCCCAATCAACTTTGAGCTCACTAGGTTCTGACGGCCCTAATTCATAACTGATATCATCAAAACCGTATTCATCTATAATCGTCGGCACTTGATACCAATCACCGTCAAGCTTCTTTTCCAATGAAAAATAATCACCATAAATAGCTTGTTTATTAGAACTATTCTCAAATACCACAATTAACTCTGTCTGAGAAACACTGCCTTTTTTAACAGTCATAGATACCCCTTCGAAATTATTAAGTGTATCATATGGTGTAGGAACCCAGTTCTTTGTTTCCTTTACGGAGCTCCCTTGAATACAGGCGACAAGGGACATGCAGGTTAACAATATAGCAACAAGAAAAAAAGGGTGCTTCATTAATTAAACCTCCTTCTTTTTATCCTAGCATAAGACTAAAATGATTAATATAGGACTATTCTCAAATAATGGATAAACTTACAAATGAAACTGTCTATCTATAAACTGAAAGTCTGCCTTGATTTCACGTCAATTCTTTACACAGCTACTTTTATATGTTTATAATTGAGTTGTGCAATTTTTGCACACATCTGTCTAGTTTAAAGGCTAGACCGTTGTTCGAAACCATCCAACGTAAAAAATACTAAGGGGAGAGAAAAATGAATATTCGAACGATTGTTGTGAATGCATTACTTGCAGGTATTTATATCGCCATGACCGCTTTTGTGTTGCCGATAAGCTTTTACCAGCTCCAATTTCGAATTTCGGAAATTTTAAATCACTTAGTCGTCTTTGATAGGAGATACTTTTTCGGAATTGTCGTCGGTGTCTTTTTAACAAACCTTTTCTTTTCACCACTCGGTGCTTATGAATTTATTTTCGGCCTATCACATACAGCAATATCGCTAGCGATTACGATTTACCTCGGACGATTTATTAAAAACAAACTCGTCCTTATGGGGATTAATACCGTCGTATTTTCCTTTAACATGTTCCTCATTGCCTATATGTTAAAGTTAGCCGGCGAAATGGGCGACCAAGTCTTTGCGATGTTATGGCTATTTTTAGCTTCCGAAGAATTTATCGTTATGGGGGTCGGAGCCTTTATCATGTATGTCATTCACAAGCGCATTAATTTCAAACGCATTCTCGAAACATAAGGGATCCAAGCTCCTAGCAATGACGCTAGGAGCTTTTCTGTTTTACTACGTGGGATTTTGTAAAAAAATAGTGCTGAACGTGTTTTGACAATCTTAATTTAGGTAAGCCTTCCGGTTTGCTTAGCGCGATTTTTCGGTGGACTTTCTTGGAATGCGTCTTCAAGTAAACTTAGCGCTGGTTTCTTCG
>DATGRX010000140.1:0-9388 GCA_035303185.1 Bacillota bacterium | reverse complement strand
ACTTCTCATTTTTCACATAAATAAAACCCTAACAAATTATTGTTAGGGTCCATATAAAATACACATACATATAAAAGCATTTTATATAAAAAATTATTTAATTTCTGGAAGTACTCGTGTTTCTTGCTTCATTTCAGATTCACAAAGTGGACATTTCGGTACTTCCTCAAAACTATACGATTCTCTCATCCAACCTTGACATTCATCATTTGTACATGCCCATACATTCGTCTCAACCTCAGGTACTGGTTCTCTAGGTCCTCTAGAAAAACCCATGATTTAAACATCCCCTTTCGACTCCTACTCTCTATTATACCTCTTTTCTGCTTAAAAAGGAAATTGATGTTTTGTTATACAAATATGATTTCCTTTTTTGTCAAAATTATACTAAATTACACAGAAACAAATTGTCCGAAAAGGGAAACGAGAACTATACTGACAATACCTACGGATACCGCTGCAATAAATCCGATATAAAAAGGGCGAATACCGATATTCTTAAAGGCTGAAAAATCTGTCAATAAACCTACACTTGCCATCGCCATGCCTAGCATATAAGTTGAACCGAAGGAGCTTAACGATTCATAAAACGTTTGCCATGAAGTTGCTTCTAAAAATCCGAACGCTAGGGAACTCGTTTCAACGGTGAAATCGCCAATTGTTCTCACGAGAGACATGACTAAAAAGCCAATCACAAATAATGGAACTAACGTATACCATTTTGGTGTTTCTTGATGATGCACTGCTTTCTGTTCTGTTAATCTATAGGATAAAATAGAGATGAGCGGGATAACTACGATAATAAATAAATTACGCGTTAATTTAGTAACAGTTGCTACATTGACTACCTCTTCAATTCCATAAATATCACTGTAAATAAGTGCGGCCCCCGTTACTTGTGCAGTGTCATGAATAGCTGTTCCTAAAAACAGACCTGTTTTCACAGGATCGCTTGCAAAAAACAAATTAGCTAAATATGGATAAAACAACATACCAACTAAACCAAAAATCGTAATATTCGCAACTGCATAAGAGATTTCATTATCCTTTGCTTTTAATACAGGAGAGACAGCCATAATCGCCGTAACCCCACAAATCCCGGTACCCGTTGCAATAAGCATACCTAGCCGAGTCGATTCCTTTAATTTTCTCGTAAAATAAATCGTGATAAAAAGGCCGCACGTAATACTGATGACAATTAATGGAAGACCCCAGGCACCGAGCTTCAAAGCCTCTGCTAAACTAAGCCTAAGGCCAAGTAAAATAATTCCAGCTCGCAAAGCATATTTTAACGTAAAAGCAATTCCTTCATGAAAAATTGTATGTAATCCAATAAAATTTCGAATAACAATTCCAATTAAAATTGCAACAAAGATACCGGAGATCGGACTAGAACTCCCGTCGGGTAAAATATTCATTTTCATTAACAAATAACCTAAAATTTTAGCCCCGTAAATACCGACAATCGTTACTGCTAGCGCTAGTAATATACCTGCGATCATATTTACGTAGGATGTTTTCTCTGTTGTACTCATAAGGGATCCGTTCCTTTACTTATCTTTTAAAGCATATCTTTCTATCGCTCGTGCGACACCACTTTCATTATTCGTCTCAACCGTCACATCAGCAATTTCTTTGATGAATTCCTGGGCATTACCCATCGCAACACCAATTCCCGCTGCTTCAAGCATCTTTTGATCATTTAAACTATCTCCAGCAGCTAATACTTGATCCATTGTAATACCTAACTTTTCACAAACCTTTTCCAATGCTGAGGCTTTGTGGACCCCAATTGGATTTACTTCCATATTATCTAAAGCTGAGTTCGTTAACTCTAGCCGATCGGAGTATTGTGATAATTCCCTCTGTATCTTGTTTAACTTCTCTGGATGTCCTATCTGGCAACCGAACTTTAGCCAATTTTCCTGATAAAAGTCCTTGGGGCGTTCGTTTATATATACATTTTCCGATGATACCATCCAAACATAAAATCCACCAATGTTCTCGGCTAAATTCCACATCATTTCAATATCTTCAGTTTGTAAGTATTTAGTATCTAAAAGCTCATTATCAACGGTCCAAATCTCTCCACCATTTACAGTGACAAGATAAGATTGTAAACCTAAAGGCTCGACAAATCCCTCAACCATCGACATCGGACGACCGGTCGCTAAAACGACTTCTATCCCTTGTTCGATCGCTCTTTTGATCGCGTTTGTATTATCTTCTGGAACTTCCATCTCATCATTTAACAAAGTTCCATCCATATCTAAAGCAATTAATTGAATATCTTTTTTCAACTAAATTTCTCCTTTTCTATATAAAGCTTATCTATTACATGATGAGTAAACACTACTCATATGCTTAAGTCTATTATAGTATTTCCTAGGAATCAATCTAACCCGCTTTTCGTACGCGGAAATATTGAATGAAATATTGGATAATAATAATAGCTAAAATAGCGAGAAATAAAAAAATCGACCACGGTGCAAAAGACATCTGATCAAAAGCTTCTTGCTTAACCATCCAAAGGGAATAAAAGGTTATGAAAGCTAGGGTAGTATTTATTTTTGTGATCATTTCATAAGTTAAAACAAAAATTCTTTTATCCTTTTCAGACAACTCTCCGGAGTATAAAAAATGGCCATATCTTCCAAAAACAAACCCCATAAAAGCAGGGAATAATATCATCAGCGGAAAAATAAGGATTGATGCCTTTCCTCCCCACCCGTCCGCTTCTCCCTGTATATTAAAATGAACCGGTATTTCTTCAGGCAATTTTGGATAAATATAAAACATATAAATAATAGAGGCAATCATAACAACTACAGTAACGATATTAAAAAACTTTGTCTTTTCATTTTGCGGTCCTTTCCACTGTAATGAATCCACGACCTTTGTCCTCCTTTATTGAGCATCTTCAAAAACGTATTTATCCCTTCCAGCTCCTAGACCAAATAAGATAACAAAGGATGTAATCACGATTAAAACGATTATCGGAACAGACCAGGTATTTGTCATGTCATAAATAAAGCCGATAAAGACCGGACCTAAAGCTGCACAGGAATACCCGATCGACTGTGCCATCCCGGATAATTCTGCTGAATGGGTTGCCTTTTTCGCTCGTATCCCTAAATACGTAAGAGCAAGGGCAAAGGTTCCACCTAAAGAAAGACCGATTAATGTTGCACCGATTAATAAAACGATATAATGCTCTCCAAAAAACAGCAGACTTAAAAATCCACTAATTGAACTCGCTCCTAAAAATAACACAATAATTTGCTGTGATCGGAGTCGACCGGCAATAACGGGAACAATGAAACTAACTGGCATCCCAATAAGCTGCGTATATGTAAGTAACCATCCTGCCTTCACTAAATCGACTCCATAGCTATGAAAAATTTCTGGTAGCCAAGAAACAGACACATAAAAAACCGTTGATTGAAGTCCCATATATAAGGCCACTTGCCAAGCTAAAGGCTCACGCCAAATTCTTAAATTATCCGAAGTGATATATTGAACATCTACTTGTTCACTTTTTTGATTACGATTAGACAATATTAGCCAAATGATAATTCCGATTATCGCAGGTATCGTCCAAAATATAAGCGATAGTTTCCATCCCCAATTAAGCCCAGTAGCAAAAGGAATACTAAGACCCGATGATATCGCTGCAAAAATTCCCATCGTCGTTGAATAAACACTCGTCATAAGCGCAACTTTCAATGGAAACTTTTCTTTAATGACTCCTGGTAACAACACATTACAAATCGCAATCCCAAGCCCGACAATAATCGTTCCTAAAAAGAGAAAGGAAATGACGGATGTCGATCGAATGAATATCCCAATAACGAGTAAAAGTAAGCCAATCACCATGGTCCGCTCATTTGTCCATTTCACTCCTAATCTCGGAACGATCGGTGAAATCATCGCGAACGCAAGGAGCGGTAAACTCGTTAACAAACCAACACTCCAGTTCGCCAAACCTAAATCATCGCGAATAATTCCGAGCAAAGGCCCAACAGCGGTCATTCCTGGTCGTAAATTTATAGCAATAATAATAACCCCTAAAAAGACTAATGAAAAATAAGTAGATTTCTGTTTTGTTGTATCCATATATATAAACGTCCTTTCAATGTCAAACTTAAGAACAAATAAAAAAGATCTTCCATAGAAATATGGAAAACCTTTTAGGATACAATTATACTATGATTTTATAAAATATGTCGATCGATTGCTTCAACTAAATTCACTATTTGCGGTTTACTTACTTGTTCACTCGCTCCAACCTGTTTCCCACGATGATACAAATCATCTGTAATTAAGGAAGAAAAAATGACGACCGGGATTTTCGCTAACTTTTCATCTTCTTTTATGCGGCGAGTTAAATGATGACCATCCATTTGTGGCATTTCAATATCTGAAATAATAAGGTGAACATGTTCCGCTGGATCCTCCACCTCATAACTTAACTTCTCTAAATAATCCCAGGCAAGTTGACCATTTGTAAAAAACTGAACATTAACATAGCCAGCTTCCGATAATGTATCTTTTAACAATTCACGTAAAACAGCTGAATCTTCTGCAACAATTAATTGCTTCTCAGACCGATTTCTTTTGCCCAATTCTTTTACTTGCTCAACAGTAATTCCGGTATCGGGATTTATTTCAACTAAAATTTTTTCAAAGTCTAACAAAATAGCCATTTTTTCATTAAACGAAATAATTCCAGTTGCATATGCCTCTGTCCCCGTTGCCAAATCATCAGGTTTATCAATTTGCTCCCAAGACAATCTGTGAATTCTTTCGACATCATGAACATGAAAGGCAACTAACGTTTGATTAAACTCAGCAACAATAAACTTATCTTTCGTTGAATCTTTTGACGGTGTTAATTGTAATACTTTTGATAAATTAACGACTGGAATAACGTCCTCCCGCAGGCGGATAACCCCTTCAACATTTGGGTGGGATTTTGGAATCGGTGTAATTTCTATCGGTTGAATAATTTCTCTTACCTTTAACACATTGATTCCAAATATCTCATCTGCTACTGAAAACATAATCACTTCTAATTCGTTCGTTCCGTCTTCAAGTAAAATGTTTGTCCTCGCACTCATGTTACTCTCTCCTGTCAAAATTTATATTATATTTTTATTAAATGTTTCTACAAAATGTTCCCCAAGTTCGATTTGAGCATGTTTGAAAGCCGCAACAACTGAGCCACCCACTGCAGAAGTTACTGGCCATTTAAGTTGAACGTTCTCCTTTTGCTCAGCTAAACCTTCATAAATATATTTTTGTAGCACATCCAATTCATGGAATAAGCCACCGACTAAGACGACTTTTGTGTTTCTCGGATTTTCCTCTGTCACAAACAATCTTTTTAATAATACACGAATTGATGCCCCGATATGTCGAGCATTCCTTTGAATAATTTCTTTAGCTAATTCATCACCTTCACGGAAAGCTTCCATGACTACTTTACTTAAAGATGCAACTAATGTTTTTGAGCCGTCTGAATGAAAAACAGCTCGAACAATATCTGGCACGTCTTGTACTTGTAAATGTGTTAACACTTTTTCAGTCAAAATCGTTTTAATCGGAAATCCATCATAAGCTAAAAAAACTTTTTCAAGAGCATCTCTACCGATCATGTAGCCACTGCCATGATCACTAAATAAATGGCCCCATCCACCAACTCTCATTTCTTCACCAGCATTAGTTAACCCAAAGGTAATGGCACCCGTTCCTGCGATTTGAACGATACCTTCCTCTCCTAGTGTACCAGAATATAGGGCTGTTACTGCATCATGATGAACAGTAATTGGAACCTTATGATTGGTAAGCTCCTCCATCATGTTTGTTAATTCTTTTCTCGTTTTATCATGAGCTGCTCCAGAAATTCCTGCAAACACATGTTTAATCTCACTATAGGCTATATCGTCAACTTTTTTTAATTGTTGAAGTAATGCGGATAATTGTTGCTTAACCTTTTTCATTCCTACACTGTTTGGGTTTGTTGCACCAACTTCTCCGCTAGCTAGTACATCCCCATTTGATCGAGCAAGAACACCGACTGTTTTTGTGCCTCCTCCATCAATACCAAGGACAATTGGCATATATAAAACCTCCTTCAAGATAAAAAAGCTCCCCAATCTTTGGGAAGCTCAAGCGTCCGCCTTATGATTTCGTACTAAAAAAACGAATCGCTTCACGAGTCGCATCAATTCGTTTAATCGTATCATCGTACGTAGTAGAAGCAACACATAAAAATAAAATGTCGATGATTTGTAACTGGCCGATTCTAGATGATGTTGCACCACTTCTGAAGGTTGGCTCCCGAGTCGCTGAGGAATAAAGTCGAATATCTGCAGCCCGGCCTACTTGAGAACTTCCATATCGGGTTAAACTTATCGTTTGAATACCTTTTTCTTTTGCTAATTTCAACACTCGAGCAACTTCTTCTGTTTCACCGGAATAGGAAATACCTACGACGATATCATCTTTTGAAGCATTAGCGACTAAAGTGACAGCCATATGTAAATCGGTAAAAGCATAAGCATTTTTATTTATTCGTAGAAATTTCTGTTGAGCATCTTCCGCAATGATGCCAGAAGCTCCGACACCAACAAAGTGAATGTTTTCTGCTTCACTTAACAACTTTATTGCCTTTTCTAACTCCGATGTATTAATTAATTCCGCCGTTTCCCGGATCGCTAAAATACTATTATTTACCATTTTGTCAACAACAGATAAAAGGGGTTCGTTCGGTTTGATATCTCTAAATTCTTCATCGGTCGTTTTTTGCAAATCCCCAGCAATTCTAAACTTTAAATCTTGAAATCCTTTTAAATCTAAAGATTTACAAAGGCGAATGACCGCAGCACCACTCGTTGAACTTTTCCTCCCTAATTCAGCCGCCGTTAAATTAATCGATTCTTGCGGGTTTTTCAAGATATATTCAGCGATTTTCCGTTCAGATGGGGGAAGTTGTGGGATCATTTCTTTTAACATCCCTAATCCCCCGGTCATAAATGACATAGCGTCCACCTACTTTCTTATTTGACTCATTCATTATAATGATTCCTTCTTATTAGTATACGCTATTTTAGTGATATTTTAAAAAAAGATTATTTTTTATTTATTTCTGCTAATCGTATCGCTTGGCGGACATATCCATCGGCCTCTTCTATATATGCTTTTGCTGCTTCATAACTTACATCACCATTAATCATAACGATAGCTGGTTTTACTTCTTTATTTGCTTGGAGTAACATATTTTTAGCAACTTCGTAGGAAGCATCTGTGACCGTTTGAATAATCCTAATCGCCCGTTCCAGTAACTTTTGATTACTAATATTGACATCAACCATTAAATTTTCATAAACTTTCCCCATTTTTATCATCGAAGTTGTCGAAATCATATTTAAAATCATTTTATGGGCACTTGCCGCTTTTAATCTCGTTGAGCCTGTTAATACTTCCGGACCAGTTATGACCTCGATTTTGATATCGGCAAACTCACTTATTACTGAGTTCTCATTGCTTGTTAAGCTTACTGTTGTCGCACCGATTTCTTGCGCATATTTTAAGGCTCCCGCTACATAAGGAGTCCGTCCACTTGCCGCTATTCCGATGATTGTATCTGCCTTTGTAATCTGTCGTTCTTTTAAGTCCTCCGCTCCTAAATCCACGCTATCTTCTGCACCTTCAACAGCGACTTCAATCGCCCCTTTGCCACCAGCAATAATTCCTTGGACGAGTTCTCTAGATGTACTAAACGTCGGTGGACATTCAACCGCATCAAGAATTCCAATTCGACCACTTGTTCCTGCACCGATATAAAACAGTCGTCCACCATTTTCAAAGGACTGAACGACTGCTTCTACCGCTTGCTCTATCTCGGGAAGAACGGTTTGTATCGCTATAGCAACTTTCATATCCTCTTCATTCATCGTCGTTAAAATTTCTTCTGTCGTCATATCATCGATTCTTTTTGTCCGTTCATTTCTCGATTCAGTAATTAGTTTCGTTAAATTACTCATATATCATCATCCTAATTGTATATTAAATATTGCTTTCTAATTTTTAAAAACGATTCTCCTTCTCGTAAACTAGTTTCTAAAAACCCTTTCGTATTTCCAGATAAAATGCTTTGACGTAAGGTTGAGGTTCCTGCTAATAAATCAAAAAAGTACCTGCCACTTGTATGTTGAACAAATTTAAAGTCGTCTGGATACATCTCGGCAATAACTTGTAGTAATTGAACGCCCATTTCAAAAGAGTTCAAAGTCTCTCTATCTGTTACATGTAATTGAATACCGCTACAAGTTTCGCCTGAAAACTTTTGATATGTTGGAATAAAGGACGTTGGTCGTGCAATTACCCCAGGAATATGTAAGGCATTAAACTGTTTTGCTAACTCATAACCATTGATAAAAGGTGCCCCGACATATTCAAAAGGACGAATCGTTCCCCGACCTTCAGATAAATTTGTGCCTTCGATAAAGCAAGTTCCCGGATATAAAATCATCATATCTAAATCCGTCGTATTCGGTGACGGTGAAATCCAATGCAAATTTGTATCATCGAAATAATAATTCCTTTTCCAACCTTCCATTTCAATAATCGTTAACTTACAGTCATAGCCAAACTCATGTTTGAAAAGAAGCGCTAATTCACCGATCGTCATCCCATGGCGATTCGTTATCGGAAACATACCGACAAAAGAACTGTAATTCTCGTCAACAATATTTCCTTCCACTTTCTCCCCAGAAATCGGGTTCGGTCGATCGAGAATAACGACTTCTTTACCATGCTCCTTAGCCGATTCCATGACATTTGCCATCGTATAAATAAACGTATAATATCGAGAACCAATATCTTGCAAATCTAAGACTAAAACATCCACATTTCCTAACATCTCTTTTGTTGGTTTTCTCGTTTCTCCATAAAGACTATACACCGGGAGATTTGTATGGGGATCTGTTTCCGATTCTACTTTTTCCCCTTCTTTTGCATCACCACGAATGCCATGCTCTGGTCCATATAATGTCGTAAGGTTAATATGTGGATGCTCATGAAATAAATCGATCGTTGGAATAAGCTTTTGATTAACTCCCGTCATATTTGTAATAAGACCGATTCTTTTTCCGATAAAATCATTATATTCTTTTTCTAAAAAAACGTCTAAACCTAATTTCAAAATATCACACCTATTCTCGTTAGTTTTTACAAAGACACTTGAAGTAGCTCATTCATCATTAAGATAAAGTAACAGGAAGTTTGCCCGAAACATTAATCTTTCCAAAAATCGCTTCAATTGCTGTTTGTAAAGCGGGCTTTGTATATTCGTAAGTACTAATATATGCTCTTATATCCTTTG
>DATGRX010000139.1:0-2675 GCA_035303185.1 Bacillota bacterium | reverse complement strand
AAGGGACGAATTTCCTGTAAAAATTGTTGAATGAAGGAATTTAACTGGTCCTGAGACAAATTCGTGTTGGCTAGTAAGTTTTCTAACCTTGCTGAAAATGAACTTGCTCTTTCTAGTAAAGATTTTTCATTGTTTATTAGTGATTGTATAATAGTTCTCAAGCTTTGGATCCTATCATTTACATCTAATAAGGGTGGTGTAGCCGTTAGCGCTGATCGCTCTTTTAGTTGGGTTAAAGATAGACCGAGATTATTCAGAACTTGTGTCGATGGATGCTCTCTCTCTAGTACAGCTTGAAGTGTTTGATACAGTGTTTGATCATAATTTCTAATCTTTTCTTGTATTTGGCGGCTAGACTCACTATTGTTTTTATGTAAGTAATTTGATAATTGTTCGAAGACCTGCGTCACATTTTCACGATTAAAGGTCTTGATCGCTTGAAAAACATTATCTGTTAACGGAAGTCCACGTTGCATCATTTGTTTGAGGATAAGTTGTGCCTCCCGTTTATTAGAAGCTTTGCCAAGTAACTGAAAAGCCCGCTGTAACTCTTGTTTTTGAAAAGGTATTTGTTCCTGTAAAAGGATTGTTAGGAAATTCATTTGTAAACGATTTGGAGTCATTTGAAATTCTCGTAATAAGTTTCTTACATTTGTTTCATCGTTATCCATCACTTCATGTAATACTTTTAAATGAATCACACTATCTTCTACATTCAACACATGGAAGTGATAACTTTTACCAACCGCCAAAGCTGCTTCTAATTGAGCAATTAAGCTTTGGTTACCTAGGTTGATTTGAGCTCGCCCATTTGAAAATAGCTTACTTACGTGAGCTCGAATAATTTGGCCTTTATTTAAGGTTTGTTTAACATTAATTTCTCTAGAGATTTTATTACGAAACAACTGATGAATTTCCATATATTTCCACCCATTCTATGACAACAACAATTTTCTTACCGGTGAAAAAGACTTCCGGTGATAAGGAGTTAAACCATAAGCCTTTAATTGTTGTAGATGATATTTTGTTCCATAGCCCATATGTTTTTCAAAACCATACTCAGGATATCTATAAGCAATCTCCCGCATCGTTCTATCCCTCGATACCTTTGCTAAAATACTTGCTGCAGCAATTGAAACACTTCTTTCATCACCTTTTATAAGGCTTTTTATTTGCATTGGCAATTCCTCTATTTCGATCGCATCTAATAAAGTAAAATCAGGCTGAATAGTTAGTTTCATAACAGCCTGTCTCATCGCTTCTATTGTTGCTTGATAAATGTTTACCTCATCAATTCTTTCATTGGAAACAGAAGCTATTGCATAACTTTGGGCCTCTTCTGTAATTTTTTGAAAGTAATAGTTTCGCTTTTCTTCGGATAATTGCTTAGAATCCGTCACTCCAATAAGGTTAAAATTCCGTGGTAAAATAACAGCTGCCGCGACGACAGGACCTGCTAACGGACCTCTCCCAGCTTCATCAACCCCAGCTATGAACTGAAAACCTTTTTCAGACAACGTATTTTCGAAGGTCCACATTTTGTTAAATTGATTTTTTAGTTCGAGCTGATGTTTTTTCTTCCGATCGTATATGCGAAGAAGATTTTGTACTCCTTTCCGTCCATCTTCACGTAAGCTTTCTATATCTTGTTTCGTTAATTCATTGTTAGTAAACATTTTTTTAATCTTAGCAATTGTCTTCGTCTGCATGATATCACCTATTATTCTTATTACATATATCGGATATGTTTCACAACTATTTACTATCTAAATTTATTCAAAAATTTCCTTGACCGTTTCTAAAGTGATTTCACCTAATTTACCCGCTCGTAAATCATACAAAATAATATTTGCCACACGATCAAAATTTACTTTTCCACCACTTTCTAAAGCCCCGTACTTCCTACCAATTTTTTCGAAAACTTCCCACATATCATAATCATGCTCAGTAATATGATACCTTTTTTTAATCCCTTCAGGATAACTTTCCTGTAAGTACATAATCATTTTAGCAGCAACATCTTGCAAGGGAACTAAATGGTCCTTAATTGTTCCAATAGCGGCTAACTTAACTCCTACATCTTCATCTTCGAATTTTGGCCATAATATACCTGGAGTATCTAGCAATTCAAAGCTATTTTGGACTTTAATCCATGACTGGTGTCTTGTGACTCCTGGTCGATCCCCTACTTTTGCAATTCGTTTATTCGCTAATCGGTTAATAAGCGTTGATTTACCTACGTTTGGAATGCCTAAAATTAGCGCACGAATAGGTCGAGGTGAAACTCCCTTTTTAATCTTTTTATCCCGAAGCTCCTCACCTAAATCATTAACTTTTTTAATAAGTTTATCTATATCATTTGGATGATTTGCGTCGATAGCTAGGGATGGATTACCTTCTTGTTCAAAGTGTTGAATCCACTTTTCAGTTTCTTTATGATCTGCTAAATCTTTTTTCATACAAACAATTATTTTTTGTTTATGATGAATGATCTCTTGCATCATTGGATTTTCTGAGGAGTAAGGAGCTCTAGCATCCCGTAGTTCTATAACAATGTCTACAAGCTTTAAATTTTCTTCTACTTCTCGCTTTGCTTTTGCCATATGTCCTGGATACCATTGGATTGACATTTTTATCACCTAATTCACTTTTTGAAATCTATGTAAAGGCCAATA
>DATGRX010000138.1:0-9902 GCA_035303185.1 Bacillota bacterium | reverse complement strand
GATAAATACTGGAATCTTTATGAACTGGCTGAAAAACTCGTCGATATTGAAGATTCTTTTCAACAATGGAGATTTCGTCATATGAAGACTGTCGAACGAATTATTGGCATGAAAAAGGGAACAGGCGGTTCCTCGGGAGTCAGTTATTTAAAACGAGTTATCGATCATTATTTCTTTCCAGAATTATGGAGTATTCGGACACAAATATAAAAAGAAAAATCGCTCGCAACGAACATGCGGGCGATTTTCAGATAAGATCGTCACGATCATCCTTTTCTTCAGAACCTTGTTGAAAATAATGCTTCACGGCTAGTACAATGAGAAATAACAACCAAGACGTTACAATATAAAAAATAATTCTTCCGGAATCATGGAGATCATCACGAAAGAAAAACATACCTCCCCAAATAATTCCTACGGCTAAAATTTGATATAAATAAAACTTAATAGATATCCCCTCCAAAAACTAGATAACTAATAGTATCATTTTATCGTATAATATATCCTTTTGTCATGAATTATTGAAGAGGAATGCTAAACATAACCGCATTTCTTTGATTTTCAGAAACAAATTGAATCGTGCCCTCATGATAATGGATAATTTCCTTTGCGATCGCTAATCCAAGGCCTGAACCACCAGTCTTTCGATTGCGGGAAGCTTCTACGCGAAAAAATCGTTTAAAGATTTGCTGTTTATCTTTTGAAGAAATCTCATCTCCTGGGCCGGAAATCATGATCACATAGTCGTTATTTTCAACGACACCTGATATTTCAATCTCCCCATCACCTTTATAATATTCAATGGCATTCGCTAATATATTCGTTATTGCCTGTTCAATTCCACTTGCATTTCCTTTTAATCTTCGTCGCTCAACCTTTGCTGTTAATGGAATGTTACGTTGTTTTAAGGACCAGGAAAACATAGCAATCACTTGATCGACAATACCTTTTATATCAAATTCAACTTGCTCTTTATAGGTCAAACTGTTTTGATCCCACTGTTTTAGCTGATCTAATTGGTTCATCATTTCCTTTAATCGATTCGCCTCATTTAATAAAGAACTATATAACTCCTCGGTCGGCTCCATAACCCCGGATTGTAGAGCTTGTAAATAGCCACTAATATTTGATAGAGGCGTGCGAACTTCATGGGATAAATCAGTCACAAGTTTATCTCGTTCATACTCATTCTTCTCTAGTTGATCGATAAGTTCATTAAACTGATCCACTAATTCCACGAGTTCCCCATCGGCTTTTATCTTTATTCGAGCTGGATAACTTCCTCGCTTCATTTGTTTTGTTGATTCAATCAGTTGCTTAATCGGCTCGATGATCTTTTGGGTAAAATAAATGTGTAAAAAAACTGCAATAATAATTCCGACGATAACAAAGGAAATGACGTATTGAAGAAGCGTTGCATTAAATTGTTGCTGTCTTTGTTCACCTAAATTTCCCATGCCTTCCGTTATCGAACAAGCCGTTTCATAAACTGCCCATCCGATTAACGTCATCATGACAATAATCACAACAGTATTCACAATCGTTAAACGCCAAAGAAGACGGGAAGGTAAAAGTTTTTTCAAAAAATTACGTTTCAACAAACTTATACCCCATTCCCCGGACTGTTTGGATACGCTTTGGATTAGATGTATCTGTCTCAATTTTTTCTCGTAACTTTTTAATATGAGCATCGATTGTTCGATCTAAAACCGTTTGTTCATCATTCGGATACAATTCCCTTACAAGCTGCTCCCTGCTAAAAACGGTGTTTGGCTGCTGCATGAATAAATAAAGTAAGTCGAACTCATGTCTTGTCAAATGGACTTTTTCATTAAATAAGAGAACTTCTCGCTTTCTTGGCATAATACATAAACCATCTATTGTTATTTTTTCACAAAACTGTCCTGTCCTTCGTAAAACAGCTTCAATTTGTGCATGAAGTTCTTCTAAATCGAAAGGTTTTGTCATATATGCATCCGCACCCATATTAAGTCCACTAATCTTATCCGGAGTAGATGTTTTTGCTGTAAGCATGATCACTGCTACATCCTGATAGTTTTCTTCACGAAGCCACTGACAAAACTCTTCACCGCTTAAAATTGGCATCATTAAATCTAATATAATTAGGCAAGGATGATAGGTGAGAAATACTTCTTTAGCTTCCTCACCATTTTTTGCTACCACCACGTCATAATTTTGTGCTTCCAAGTATGTTCGAATTAACTGCCTAATCATTGAATCATCTTCAACGACTAAGATCGTTTGTCGCATAAGAATCAACCTTTTTATTCCATTTTTTCGAATTCGCTCTTTAACAACCCGTAATTGAGTGCCCCATAAGCAACATTATGAATCGTTCCATCTGTATTAATGAGAAAGTTTGTAGGTATTGGCTGAATTTCATATAAAAAGGAAACCTTCGATTCTTCATCTAGCAAAACGGGAAAGGTCATTTCATACTCTTCGATAAAGGGATATACATCTTCTACCTCATTTCTCGTCTCTGTTAGGTTTACCCCTAAAATAACAATGTCTTCTTCTTCATAAAAACGTTGTAAATCCGGTATTTCGGCCCGACACGGCGGGCACCATGTCGCCCAAAAGTTAAGTAGCACCTTTTCCCCTGCATAATCATATAAACTTACTTCTTCACCTTCTGTATTCATGAGAGTGAAGTTCGGTGCTCGCTTCCCCTTCGTAAGACCGAGTGGAACACTTTCATCAATTTCTGTATTGTTATTTACTTCATTTGATGCCGTACCCGATTGATCCGAGCGAGACATAAAATCATACACAGCCCAACCAAACATTAATATGACGACCGTAATAATAATGGCCCTTCTCACGTAATATTCCTCCTCCTCACTTAGCCAAGTCTTTCTAGCCAAGTTCCTTCAATTAATTCAAGTAAATACCCTGAAATTACTGGTAATTGACCTGTGAACAAAACGAGTCCCATAATAATCATAATTATCCCGCCAATTTTCATGATAATACCAGTGTGGCGAGTGATCCATTTTGTTGAACCTAAGAAAAATGTTAATAAAAGAAACGGTAAGGCAAAGCCGATGACATACATAAATGTATACGTAATACCGTGTCCTGGATTACTTGCTGCTAGGGCTAAAATAGACCCGAAGATCGGACCGATACACGGTGTCCACCCTGCTGCAAACCCAAGTCCAACAAATAATGTTCCTAAATAGCCAACGGGTTTATTTGCCGACTGCATTCTTCTCTCTTGCATGAGTGCTGGTATTTTCAACCAACCGGCTACAAAGAGCCCCATGATAATAATGAATATCCCGGCAATTCTTTGGATAAGTAATCCTGAATTTCCTGTTAAGACAGATTGAATCCATTTTCCTAAAAAGGATGCACCAATTCCTAAACTAATAAACACTAAGGATACACCGAGCAAGAAAAAAGCAGAATGACTTAATAAGCTTTTTCTTACTTCTCCTTTTTTACTTTCTTGCAATTCTCTTACACTAATTCCTGTAATGTACGACATATAAGCCGGAAAAATTGGTAATACACAAGGAGATAAAAAAGATAATGCTCCTGCACCTAAGGCAATAACCATTCCGACAATTAAAAACGTATCTGCACCAATTGAACCCATTACATTCCCCTCCTTCTGTAAAAGTAAATATAACTAATTAAAGCTAAAACCATTGTTAAAATAATATATATTCGTGATATTAAATATTGAAATACCATAATAAATGGATCAATATAGGAAATAATAAGCAATCCGAGTGTCCATCCAAACAACAGTAATAAATTATTAGTAGTGGACTTTTTCATAAATACATAGCAAAGTAACAAAGCGATTAACACAATAAAATGCGAGATAAATTGCTGCTCGAATAACTGCATTTGAATAAATTCATATAAAAATGCACTTGCAATCATAACAGGTATAAACACATTGATAAACGTCTTTAAAGCAAACTTTTTCCAATAAACCTGCACACCAATATTAATTAAAAAGAGAACCGTTGCAATATAAAAGGATTCCGCATGACTTGGATATGCAAGAACTGCAATTGGGTCTTGGATAAACAACCTAAATTGATAAATGATCTTTCCAATCCAAATAAAAATAACAAAATTTATCATTTGAGAGATCACAAGATCGATATGTTGTTTTTTCTTTTCCTTTGGAACTGAATTTGCAAAATAATAAATTAAAAGTCCGAATAGAAAACTTCCAACTAAAATCCCTACTTCTATCAAAACTTGAATTCTTGCCATAATTAGCCTCCAAATATAACTCTATCATTCATTGTAAAGATTGTTTATGAAAATATGATGAAAGTTGCTTCAAAAAATAGTTAACTTTTTGTGACAACTTAATGTTAAATACTTGTATACCTATGACCATCATATAGGAAAACAAAGTAAAGTAACATCGTTCTGTTTATGATAAACTGATTGTAACTATTCATAAGAAAGGATGAAGGCCTTTATGTATGTGAAAGTAGGAGAAAAGAACTGTATCACAGATGTTTCAGGTGTTCGAGTTGGACATGAAACATTGTATAAACAACTAAATGATGAGGAAACGATTTGTACAGGAGTTACTGCCATTTTACCCCATAGTGATGATTTGTTTTTACATAAAGTACGAGCAGCAAGTCATGTCATTAATGGATACGGAAAAACCGCTGGTCTGATTCAAGTGGATGAGCTTGGCATGATAGAATCTCCTATTATGTTAACGAATACTTTTTCTGTAGGTCCAGTGTTAGCAGGAACTTTACAATATATGCTAGAAAAATATGAGACCATCGGCGATTCAACAAGTTCCTTAAATATCGTTGTTGGGGAATGTAATGATAGCTATTTAAATAGTATGCGAAAACAAGCCATTCAACCCCAACATGCCATTAATGCCCTGCAAAATGCTTCCACAAAGCGAGCAGAAGAAGGTGCCGTTGGTGCTGGAAAGGGAATGGTTTGTTTCGGTTATAAGGGTGGAATTGGAACAGCTTCAGAAGTCATTCAGTATAAGGATGAAACCTTTACTTTTGGCTGTTTAGTTCTAAGTAATTTTGGTAAAAGCGAGGATGCCCGTTTTGCCAACTGGACGGATTCCTCCCTTGAAAATCCAGATGGTTCGATTATGATAATCATCGCAACCGATGCCCCACTAAGCAGTCGACAACTTAAGCGAATTGCGAAACGTTCAAGTGCAGGGCTTGCCTATACCGGTAGTTATTACGGTCATGGTAGTGGTGATATTGCGATCTCCTTTTCTACAGCAAACAAATATACCCATGGAACAGAAGAACTTTTTGAAACACCGACATTTATCAAAGATGACCATCCAATCATGAACACATTTTTTAAATCTAGTGCAAGGGTTACTGAACGAGCGATACTTTCATCATTAAAACATGCAGAAACAACGGTGGGAAGAAAAGGAAGGGTCGTTAAAAAAGCTCCCCATTGAACGTAGGAAGATAAAAAGCCTTTCCTCATCCATGAGGAAAGGCTTTTATTGTACAGCCCTTTGAAATGAACGGGGTGCTTTTGCCCTAACAGTTACAGGTTTTTTCGTTTTAGGATGAATAAATGTTATCGACTGGGCATGTAAACATAATCGGTTAAGTGGATTCGTTTCTGCTCCGTATTTTTTATCGCCGGCTACAGGATGTCCAAGATCCTTCATATGGACGCGAATTTGATTTTTTCGCCCTGTTTCAAGATGTACATTTAAAAGTGAATATTTACCATTTGATTTCACTTTTTCATAATGGGTAACGGCATGCAATCCATCTTCGTCTTCCGTTGAATACACGTAAAATGTTTTCGTTTCCTTTAAATACGATTTTACAGTTCCTTTATCCTTTTCAACTTCTCCCTCAACTAAGGCTTGATAAGAACGTTCAGGGACAGCCTCATGCCAATTATTTTGCAAATAATTTTGTATTTTTATGTTTCGAGCTAATATCATCACACCAGATGTATCTCGGTCAAGGCGATGGGTCATGTAAATATGATTTCTTAAATGTTGATGTTTTACATATTCTATCATTTGATGTTGGACAGTAAAAAATTCATCTTTATTAGACGGTACTGATAAAAGACCTTCATCTTTATAAATGACGATAACGTCTTCATCCTCATGTAAAATTTCAATACCTACCAAAGCACCGAGCCGTTTTGCCGCTTCATTTTTTAATACCGTTACAAAATCACCTTCTTGCAGTCTTTCATTAAACTGAGTTGTTTCTTTTCCATTTACAGATACTTGTCCTCTTCGTAAAATCGATTTAACTGAATTTCGACTTCGATTAGAAAAAGCTTTATATAAAAAAGGAAGTAACTCGATATTTTCCTGTATCCGGAAACTAAACATATCCCGGGAAGTTTTTAATCGCTTAAAAGATTTTGTCATTTTATAGGCTCCTTTTACTCCGGTCGTTTTTCAACAAATAATAAAATAAGTGTAGCAAGCGGTCCGAGTACAATCGATAATAAAAACCAATTAATCGCTGTTCGGTTTTTTCCTTGGGCTAGACCCGCATTAATTAAAGCTAATGTTCCCCATCCAATATAATATGACTCATGTATTTGCAAAATGTTCACCTTCTTTAAAACTGTTTAAAGTGAATAAAGAGCAATTTTTTCTACACGATCTTCAGATAGCCAAAATTGTAAATGGATACCATCATTACGATCCACATAATTTATCGTCTGTCCTTGCCCCATCTCACCACTTTTATAATATTTGTCTCCATACACTTCGATCACTTTATCGATCGAATCGCCTACTTTGATCCCTTTGCTCGTTTCAATTTCTGGGCTTTCAGTCTCAATATAAACAACTTCATTCTTTTGTAAGTCTGTCCCTACAGCATAATCCTCAAACACTAAGTACTCACGATAACGAATATTTTCTGGTTTTTCATAATCTCCATGTTGAATTTTAAAGGACTCATCGACAAACATTTCTAACCTTATATCCGCCATCTGCTCACCAGCTAAATCTGTACTTGTAACGAAACGGTGATTTGCATCATATAGCCACCAAAGAGCAACACCGAGCATAAAAATAAACGGAATACTTATAAGAGCAATCGCTAGTTTTCTTGAACGACGAGCTAGGAAAACCCCTGCGATAATTGGAATAATAAAAATAATGACAAATAAAATATTTGGTAAATTCATGAAGCTTAAACTCCTTTAGTAAATCATTTTAACTATCATTACTATCGTAACCGTGTTTTCATATTTCGTCCAACAATTAATGTGAAAACAAAAATGGATTTCCCCAGTTATGGAGAAACCCATTTTATGAAAGACTTAAGATGATCTTTGGACTCTTTCTACTTTCTTACCTACCATATCACGGTTAAAAATAAACTGAAGAGCAATCATTCCAACGAATATCGCAAGACCAATAATATCAGTCATTGTTCCTGGATAAATCATCAGTAATCCACCAATTAAGGCAATGACACGTTCAAACCAATTAATTTGTCTATACCAGTAACCGATCATCGCTGCCCCAATTCCGATCATTCCAAGAACTGAGGTAATTAAGATGAGAATGATTTCTCCGGCTGTTGCATTAATCATTAACATTTCTGGACGGAGAACAAACATATACGGAATAATAAAGGCTGCAATTGCTAGCCGCGAGGCATTTACTCCCGTTCGAATCGGCTCTCCCCCCGATATACCTGTCGCTGCAAACGCCGCTAATGCAACTGGTGGCGTAATATCCGCCAAAATACCAAAGTAAAACACAAACATGTGTCCAGCTAAATCAGGAATTGGTGTTGCCAGTTGTTCGTTCAATGCTAATATTGGTGAAAGTGCGATTGTCGAAGTAATAATATAGTTCGCTGTTGTCGGCGATCCCATTCCTAAAATTAAAGAAGCAATCATCGTAAAGAATAAAGTTAAAATTAACAGTATTTCTGGATTATCAGTAATGGCCCTTGCAATCCCAATTAATTTGCCTCCTAATTTAATACCAAGACCTGTTTTCGTAACAACTCCTACAATCATACCTGCACTTGCCGTCGCTGCCGCTACTCCAAGGGCTGTCCTTGCTCCAGAACGGAGACCCTCCATAAACTTCCAAATTGTAAATTTACCATTTTCATCGAGGAAGAGATTCGTATCTTTTCTAAATAAGCTAACAATTATTGTAATTAACACACCTAAAAGTGCCGTCCGTGGAATAGACACACCATCGAATAAAAACCAAATAATCGCTAGGATTGGAATAAGTAAGTAAAGCTTTTTTAACACTTCTTTTTTATCAGGTAGCTCTTCATCATCGATCCCTGTCAAGCCTAACTTCTTCGCTTCAAAGTGAGTCATAATCCAAATTCCTGTAAAAAATAAAATAGCAGGAATTGTAGCTCCTTTTGCGATCGTCCAATAAGATACCCCGGCAAAGTCAATCATTAAAAAAGCTGCTGCTCCCATAATTGGTGGCATAATTTGACCACCTGTAGAAGAGGCTGCTTCTACAGCACCAGCAAAATTCCTGTGATAACCTAAACGTTTCATTAACGGTATCGTATAGGAACCAGTCGTTACTGTATTCGCAACCGAACTTCCAGAAATCGTTCCATTTAATGCACTTGAAAAGATCGCAACTTTCGCAGGACCTCCTGTTCTCTTCCCTGCAAGCGCAATGGCTAAATCATTAAAGTAATTTCCTACCCCAGTTTGAACTAAAAAGGATCCAAAAAGTAAAAATAAGAAAATATACGTAGCAGACACACTAATCGGTGTTCCTAAAATACCTTCCGTACTGAAATACATCGTTTTCATTAATTGATTTAAACTTAAACCTCTATGTCCGAATTCCCCTGGTAAATAAGGGCCGAAGTAAGCATAGAGTAAAAATATTGATGCAATAATTGTGATTGGTAAGCCTACTGCTCTTCTCGTTGCTTCAAGGACAAGCAAAACAGCGATGAAACCAATGACGATTTGTTCATTACCAATCGCACCAACAATATTCGTTAATTCTTCATAATAGTATGGCCAATAACCGGTGACGAGTATCGCTAACAATGCAAGTAAATAATCATACCACGGTACTTTCCTTCGGGATATTGTAGCTTTTTTACTTGCAGGGAAAAGTAAGAAAATTAATGTTAGTGCAAACCCTAGGTGAACAGTTCGTTGAATGTATGCTGTATATGCCCCAAAGGCTCCTGTGTAAATTTGAAATAACGAGAAGGAGATAAGCAAGACATAGACAACGATTGCTATAGTCCCTGTTAAATTTCTCGTATTTGATTCAGCGTCGTATTGCCTTAAGAGTTCTTCTTGTTCTTCTTCAGTTAATTCTATTCTATCTATGTTTTCACGTTTATCCTTCGTCACTTATTTTCACTCCTCTCATCGCTTGCCATAGAGATAACCGATCAATTTTTACTGTTAATCGTTCTCCAGGCTTAAAATAATCATTGAAATATGTGAGATGTTCTTCGGTATCTCCCCAAACAAGCCGATGTTTAGAGACAACCTTCCCATTTCGAATGTTAATTGATGAAAAAATTTCATTCATATTTTCTAGATGATATTTTCCATTTCTTGAAACTAATGTTTCACCTTCCTTGGCATTTGAAGGCATACCAATGCCAAATTCTTCAAACACCATTTCATACTGTTTTATTGTTAAATCTGCTTGAACTTCGTATTTTTCAACAACATCTGTTAAATGAATGGAATGGGTAAAAATAATTTGAAACTTATCATCTACTTCTATCGGCAAATAAGCTCTTAACTCGTGATTCTGTTGACTATAAAAAACGAGCGATGTTTGAAAAGGAAAAAATAAACTTAACCCTAACAAACTGAACATTAAAAGTAACAATATTTTGATACTAATCTTTTTCCCCATGCTGTTCACCCGTTTT
>DATGRX010000137.1:0-17050 GCA_035303185.1 Bacillota bacterium | reverse complement strand
GTTAAAATATCAGTAATGGCAACACCTAGCTTTTGTGGTCCAGAGTTTTCATCTCCAGTAATACTCATAAGTCCACTCATCGCTTGGGTGATAAAATCATAACCAGCAAGATCTTTATAAGGTCCTGTTTCGCCAAAACCTGTGATGGAACAATAGACGATTTTTGGGTTGATTTCGGCTACTTCTTCATAACTAAGGCCGAATCGTTCCATTGTTCCCGTTTTAAAGTTGTTAATGATGACGTCACTCGTTTGGATAAGTTTATGGACGGTCTGGAAATCTTCTGCTGATTTTAAATCTAAGGTTATGCTTTTTTTGTTACGATTAATACTAATATAGTAAGCGCTTACACCGTTTTTAAAAGGGGGACCCCAATTTCTAGTGTCATCACTTCCGCCAGGTGCTTCTACTTTAATAACTTCTGCCCCGAGATCGCCTAGGATCATTGTACAATAGGGTCCAGCTAATACTCGGGATAAGTCAAGAATGCGAATACCTTCTAATGCTCCCATTATGTGTACCTCCTTTCCTGAAAATAAAAAAGCCAGTTCACCGAATCAAAAATGAGTTCGATAAACTGGCTTGTATCTGCGTGTTAAGTTTACGTTTGTAGACTTTAGACAGATTAGGCAGTTATAATAAAACCTATTTGTCATCATGGGGTAACGTTGGCGTTCGTTTTGCATGATGTACTTTTATTGTACGATAATTTCAGAAAAATGCAACTTGTCTTTATTAGTAGACATGAATTAAATTAACATCGTCATTTGTCTTTGTGACCGTTGTTCCTTTAGGTACTTTTACATGAACGAGTTGTTCCCCAACGATTGCTCGATCATCAAACATTGGGGGACTATCTTTTTCAAAAAGTCTAAAGGAAAA
The DNA here is from genome assembly GCA_035303185.1 of Bacillota bacterium. Taxonomy (GTDB): domain Bacteria; phylum Bacillota; class Bacilli; order Bacillales; family Amphibacillaceae; genus CALAMD01. The sequence goes on along the minus strand of DATGRX010000137.1, from coordinate 16,168 downwards.
AGGGGTTCGAAAGATTGTTAGACTTACCTGTCTTTCTTCATCGATAATATTTAATTGATTGTCTTTTTTTCCGAATTTGTAATGATCAATTGCATCCGTAATTTCATAATCTAAATATATGGAAGGTGTTTGATAAACAATCACTTGAATTTCATCCTGATACTCATCGCTCTCTTCTATAACGACATGAATGGTTGAATAATGCATAGTGTCAATAATTCCTTCAATAATTAAGTCATCTTGCTTGAACGGAAAGGTCTCTACATAGACTTCATATTGTGCGATAGTCTTCTCATCCCATTGCTCCGCGGACAAGGCGAATATATTTGGGATCTGATCCAAGTTTATATTAGATACTTTTTTAATTGGCTCTTCATGTGGGATTGTATAAACGAGTATCATAGATAAAGCAGCAACGACTACATAGATTGATAACTTAGTATAAACACCTTTTCTCGAATTGAAGCCGAGTCGCTTTGATAAAAAGGAAAAGGTCGCGATGGCACTGATAATGATCGTGATAAGTAAAAGAAACACTGGCAATAATCCAAAATTACTCATTATCGTGCGACCTCCATTCGTCTAGAGATTAAATAAGTAAAACTATAAAAAATACCGGCTGTAATGAGAAATTTTAATGCAAAAAGAAAGAAATTTGTTTCAAAGAAATAAAATTTAAAAGTTTTATGCATGCTATTAAGAATGAACTCATTTCCTGTAATCACGAGCATAAGAAAACCTCCAATAAAAATGGCTGGGAGAATAAAAGAAAAGACTTTATTCCTTTGGACGAGCATACCGAACATATAACCAATCGCACTAAAGGTAAATATAGTTATAATAGTTGCGATAAATCCTAGGAGAATTTCTCCAATGGAAGGATTCGTAGCTGCTCCTAATAAAATCTTATGGTTCATTAGAAAACGGACAATCGCTAATAAAATAAAATGACTTAATAAAGAAAATATCGCTCCAATTCCACTTGCAGTTAGTAAAAATAACATGTCAGAAAAAAATGAGGTGATTTGGTTATGGACAAAGGGAACGATTTGATTTCGATATAACTTTGTCGTTAATTGAATGGCGATAATAAACGTCCAAATGATTGTGAAAATGATAATAAAATCTGCTGAATAAATATCAACGGTTATCATGCCCCTTAATCCTTGCTGCCCGATGCCACCTAGGGAAAATAGTAATCCGACGATAAGCATGAAGAACAATCGATTAAATAAATCGGGAAAAGCCTTTAGTTTAAATATATATTGTTGCTTAACGATGTCACTGGTCGATACTTGTGTCAAAGACATGGTCGATTCCTCCTTCTGCATTTGTTAAATATACGATTAACTCACTAGGGGAGATAGGAGTTATATTGACATTGCTACCTTCGAGTTGCTTTATCAGTTCACTATTTTTAACAATTATATACGAGTGGTTACTTTCAAGTTTTCGTTTAGCGATTATAGTTTCTTCAGGAATGTTTTCTTCAATCCAGTTTGTTTTTCCATCAATTCGAATTGCAAATTGTTTCACTTCATCGATTGGTAAATGGAGCAGCATTTGACCGTTATCAATTAATAGTAAATTTTCTAATAAATCTTCAATTTCCTCTAAATAGTGACTTGAAATAATAATTGTACGCGGATGATTCATGTAATCTTTTAATAGGGCACGATAAACATCCTTTCGAACGGCAACATCCATACCTGACGTCGGTTCATCAAGAAGGGTTAGTGGGCTTCGTGAAGCTAATCCAACGATGAAATTAAACGTACTCCTTTTTCCTTTTGATAATTGTTCGTACTTTTCATCATCTTTGAAATTAAAATAAGAAAATAGTTTCTGGGCAAAATCCATGTCCCAATTTGGATAAAAGGATTCTACAATGTGTAATGTTTCAAGCAATGTCAGTTGATATGGAAAGTCCATTGAATCATGAACGATAATGGAATTTGCAGAGATGAGTAAATTGTTAAAAGGATCTTCATTGAAGACTTTAATTTCGCCTGAACTAGGTATGATGTGACCGGCAATCATTCGGAGTAATGTCGTTTTCCCAGCCCCATTTCTCCCGACTAAGCCAGTAATTGTATTTTGTTTAATAGTGACAGAAAAGTTGTTTAACGCATTTTTACATCCGTAATTTTTTGTAATGTCTTCACATGTAATTATCGTCATTTCTCTTCCCCTTTCATTTCTTGATATGTTTTTTGAACGATATCAATAAGTTCTTTTTCAGTTACATGTAAATATTTTGCTTCTCGAACGAGTTTTTTGACGAGGTGATTCGAAAGCTCAGTTTTACGTTTTTCTTTTATCTTTTCTTTCGCTCGTTCTGCAACAAATTTACCGATTCCTCTTCGATCATAGAGGATGCCTTCATCTGCTAAAACATTAAGTCCCTTGGCCGCTGTTGCAGGGTTAATCGTAAACATTTCAGCTAATTTATATTGTGAATAAACTTGTTCATGTTCTTTGAACTCATTTTGTAAAATTAATGTTTCTAGCCATTCGGCGATTTGAATATAGATTGGCTTTGAACTATCAGGTTGTAAAATCAACAGTTCCCCCTCCAACATTACATGATCGGTGCATTAGTGTTGTAATGTAGTGTATTAGATTATTTAGAATATGTCAACATAAAAAAAGATTAGGAAGGTAAACCTCCTAATCTTTTGTCTTATTTCATTTTCATTTGTTTTAATGTAGAAATCATTGATAAAGCTTCGCCCGTTCCAAGGGCAACCGAATGGAGTGGATCAGGTGCGATGAAAATTGGAACTTTCGTTTTCTCCGCAAGCCACCTTTTCATTCCTTTCAGTAGAGCACCTCCGCCCGTTAAAATAATTCCGTGATCAACAATATCACCACTTAGTTCTGGTGGAGCAGCTTCTAATGTTTTGTGAATAGATAGTGAAATACTTTGTAAAGAATCTTCTATAGCTTCATAAATATCTTTAGAAGAAATGGTAACAGTTTTGGGAAGACCTGTAATTAGGTCTCGTCCAACGACTTCCTCTGTTTGTTCTTTATGATCTGGATAGGCATTACCAATCGTTATTTTCAATTGTTCAGCTGTCTGACTTCCAATTAAAACATTATGATTCTCTCTGATAAATTGCATGATTTTTTCATCAAAGATATTTCCACCGATTTTTATCGAATCAGAAGCAACAACTCCACCAAAGGAAATAATCCCGACCTCTGTTGTTCCTCCGCCAATATCGACAACAACACTAGCGATCGGTTCTTCAATAGGTAAGTTCGCTCCAATAGCGGCAGCAACTGGTTCATCTATAAAGTGAATATTACTTGCACCAAAAGAAGATATCGCATTATGGATGGCTCGTTGCTCAACAGAAGTACTATCTGTTGAGACATTAACAACGATTGTTGGCTTTCTGACGGATGGAACGGCTTTTTTCAAAAGACTTTTAAGTAGTTTTGCTGTTAAATCGTAATCATTAATAATTCCATCGGTAAGAGGACGAACAGCAACATAGTTTTCCGGTGTTTTTCCAACCATATCCTTAGCTTCTGAACCAGTAGCAATGACTTCATCTGTTTTTGTATCTATAACGATAATCGCTGGTTCATCTAATACTATGCCTTTTGACTTTTCATAAATTAATATGTTCGTTGTCCCTAAGTCGATGCCTATTTCTACCTTGGAAAAAAGCATTTTCTACCCTCCAATGAATATATGTCTCCTATCTATAGTAATATCCAACTCGTCATTTTTCATGTTGAAATATTATTAAAAATTCGTTACAAAACGTAATATTTGTAACAAAAGGTAACTATTTAAAAGTTGTCAATAGCAAAAGGGTGGTAAATCGTACGAAATCAGGTAAAAAACGCCAAAAACACTCCGGAACAAGTGATTAAAACTATATACCGATAAAGGGTTTTCATTGTTTTGTAGGGAGATAAAAGTAGATTGGTAAATGTATCCACAAATATTACAAAAATCTAGTGTTATAATCATTTTGACATTAAAAAAAGGAGAGGAATTTATGTTTCGAAAATATTTTTTACCTATAGCTTTTGTCATAGCGTTAATTTTCAGTAGTTTAGCTTTATCACCTGTTCAAGCAGCAGAAAGTTACCAAGGAGATAAAAGTGAAATAGGAATCGAAAAACGGGTTTATTATAACGATTTCCATACTTTTATGCATATATTCAATTACTTTGGACAAGGGAATTATTTCAATGCTTGGGAAAAGGAATCCTGGTATCCAGAGGCTGAGGAAGGAACACCAGATGTTGTAGAAGAAAAAGATGTTCAGGAAGAGGTTGAAGAGAAGCCGGCAGAAAATAATACTTCACCAGTGCAAGACTTAGCTGAATTTGAAGTTCAAGTCGTTGAATTAACGAATGAGGAACGAACAAAGGCAGGACTTCAGCCATTAGCAATAGATGAGGAACTAAGCCGAGTCGCAAGAGAAAAATCCCAAGATATGGCTACAAGTGGTTATTTCGATCACACAAGCCCAAATTATGGTTCACCATTTGATATGATGAGATCCTTTGGTATTTCGTATCGAACAGCTGGGGAAAATATTGCAAAAGGTCAACGTACTCCAGAAGAAGTTGTTAATGCTTGGATGAATAGCCAAGGACACCGAGAAAATATAATGAATCCGAACTTTACACATATCGGTGTTGGTTATGTTGAAACAGGAAAGCATTGGACACAAATGTTTATTGGTAAGTAAATAGATAATTAAATAAAAAATTATATGTAAGACTATGTTTCTGTAGAGAAAATTCTCAAGAAACATAGTCTTTTTTTATAAAGCATACATATTTACAATCATCCCATTCATATTAAGCTGAATCATTATTCATTTATCTGTCTCATGGTAAAATGAAAGTATAAGGAGAAGAGAAGATGAAAAAAGTATATAGCGATGTGATTCAATTTCGCGGAAATCATTACGATTTCGGTCGGATGCAAGGGGAGTTATTAAAAAAATCTCCTATTTTACCGAATAGAAAAAAGCAATGGGGTAAAGATTCGCTCAACTTTATTATCGATGTAAAAAAGTATTACGATATTATTATGCAATTTGCTCCGAATATTTGGGATGAAATTAATGGTTTAGCAGATAGCCTCGAAATGTCGATGCTTGATGCGGTCAAGGATTTTGGTGGATACTATTTACAATTTCGCAGAAGTGGATGTTCGATTTTTACAACGGAGCGTTTTATGGTACGAAATTATGATAATCATCCCCATTCTTATGAAGGACGATTTGTTTTGTTTGAACCGACAGATGGTGGTTATGCAACCATTGGGCCGACAATGCAAATTACCGGCCGGACAGATGGGATGAATGAAAAAGGTTTAGCAATGGGCTATAATTTTATTAATAAAAGACAATCAGAGGATGGCTTTTTATGTAATATGATCGGTAGACTCATTTTACAACAGTGTGCAACAGTCGAAGAAGCAATTGATTTCTTAAAGGAAATCCCCCATCGAATGTCGTTTACCTACGTATTACTAGACCGTTCGGGACGCTCTGTCGTCGTTGAAGCATCTCCAAGACGGGTTGCTTATAGGGAAGGTAATATTTGCACGAATCATTTTGATATTTTAACAGAGGAAAACCGTTATCGAATGGACGATTCAAAACAGCGTGAAAAAGCAATTGAGCAAGGACAGATACCGAATATCGACTTCCCGGCAGCTTTTCAATTAATGAATGCTTCAGACAAAGGAGTGTTTTCTTCCAAATATGGAGCTTGGGCAGGCACTGTTCATACAGCAAGCTTTCATCCAAGGGAGTTGTTAGTTGGATTTGCTCTTGGTGGCGATAAAATGCCGGCGATGATCAACTTTAAGAAATGGGTAAACGGGGAAGATTTACTTGTCACAAAATTACGTGGAACGATTGAATCCGAAGCGGCATTTGTAAATATGGAACTTTTGCCATAGGTGAAATTTTGTTATATGGGAGTGGTCTCTATGTGTGGTCGATATACATTACATGCAAAGGAAGAGGAGATTATAAAGACGTTTCAACTAACAGATCCAATTTTAGATTATGAACCAAGTTATAACATTGCACCGGGTCAAGACGTTCTCGTAATAATTCATGATGGAAAGAAAAAACGAGCTGGTTACTTGCGTTGGGGACTCGTTCCATCTTGGGCTAAGGATGAAAGAATAGGGTATAAAATGATTAATGCAAGAAGTGAAACGGCCCATGAGAAACCGAGTTTTAAAGAATTAATGGCTCGAAAAAGATGCTTAATTGTTGCCGATAGTTTTTATGAATGGAAGCAAACGGATGAAACAAGACAGCCGAAGCGTATTCAAGTGAAAAATCAGGGACTTTTTACAATGGCTGGATTATGGGATAAATGGAAAAAAGATGGACGTACATTGTTTACATGTACGATCTTAACGAAAGAGGCAACAGGATTTATTAAAGACATTCACCATCGAATGCCAATTATTTTACCGAGAGAAAAGGAAAATGAATGGATAGACCCTTTTGTCAAACATCCCTATGATGCGAGGGAATTTTTATATTCTTTTGAAACTGATGAATTGACGGCCTATGCGGTTAGTACACATGTAAATAAAGCATCAAATAATGATGAAACATGTATCCAACCTCTTTCATCATAATCGATTGAATCATTTTATTCATTGTATAATTGATACTGGGATATGCTAGTATGAAAGTATAGTAGATGAAGGAAGTGAGGAGAGTGAACAATCATGGGTAAACGAAAGTTATGTGCCGGTATTGTGATCGGCTCAATTATTGGAGGGTTAGTTACGATGGCTGATCCACGTGTAAGAGCGTATACGAAGAAAAAAATAACAACGATTAAAACGAAGTCAGCAGAAATTATAAAAAATCCTTCAGAAACAGTTCATAAAGTACGAACATCTTTTGATCAATTAAATGAAAAATTAACAAAGGGAACAGAACGAGCGATTTATACATTAGAAACAGTGGAAAAATCTTTACAAAAGCTTTCGAAAAAAGAGTAAGCTAAGCAGGGTAGGCTAACCGAAAATTTGTTTACATAAAGGAACTTAAAGGGAATAGACATCATATGTAAACAAAAGAAGCAGCGTAGGAGAGATGAAAATGAAACAAGCTATACAATTTTTAAAGCAGCTGCAAAAACGAATTATGGATGCAGATGTGTTTGGTTTAGCCGCCCAATTGGCCTACTTTTTTTTATTGTCACTTTTTCCATTTTTATTATTCTTAGTGACATTAGTCGGTTATATGCCAATCGATGAAGACTATTTATTAAGTTTTTTAGATACATATGCACCGACAGAAATTATGTCACTCATTGAAAGTAATTTAACGAGAATTGTCAATGTTCAAAATGGGAGCTTATTATCTATTGGAATTATCGGAACGCTTTGGTCTGCATCAAATGGTGTTAATGCGATTACAAAAGCTTTTAATCGGGCGTACAATGTTGAAGAAGATCGTTCGTTTATTGTCGCAAGGCTTATCGCGATTTTACTTACTATTGCTATGATTGTTGTTATTAGTGTCGCTCTTTTACTTCCCATTTTTGGTGAAGTTATTGGCGGTTATCTTTTTTCATTTATCGGTCTTTCTGAAAATTTTATTGAAATTTGGAATATGAGTCGCTGGATCGTTTCATCAACTGTATTCTTTATCGTTTTTGTTACATTATATACATTAGCACCGAACTTAAAAGTACAATTAAAACATTCCATATGGGGCGCATTATTTGCAACTTTAAGTTGGCAACTCGTTTCCCTCGCTTTTTCCTATTACGTAAGTTCGATTGGAAATTATTCGGCCACATATGGCAGTCTTGGAACGATCATTATTTTAATGATTTGGTTTTATATTTCAGGCATTATTATTATCACTGGTGGAGCCATTAACGCGGTTATACGAAAATTATCTTATGAACAAAAATAACAACAGGAGGAGGAATACAAATGAAGTTTGTTATTACTGAAAAAGAAATTACATCAGAATTACCTTATGGTACATTAAACATTTCTTCTGAGGAAGAAGAAGGTTTTCGTCCGTTTCAGTTACTCGTCTCTGCTGTTGCAGGTTGTAGTGGCTTAGTCTTTCGTAGAATTTTAATGAAACAGCGACTTGATATTGAATATTTTACAATCGAAGCAAAGGTTGAACGTAATGAAAAAGAAGCTAGCCGTATTGAAAAAATTGATTTAATATTCAGTATTAAAGGAAATGATTTAGATGAAAGGAAATTAGAACGAAATTTATCAATCACCCGTAAACATTGTTCTATGGTTCGTTCTGTAGAAGACAGTATTGAAATTACCGAACGCTTAAAAATCATTGAATAACATAATAACCCATTTTATAGATGCGCCTATAAAATGGGTTATTTTTTTATGCTCTTTTAAGTAAGCCATGTATAAATAACGAACAAGTGAAAATAATACGAAGGATGAAAGGGTGAATAATTGTTGCGAGTATATCGATTCGTATTATTTTTTAGCTTAAGTCTTTTGTTCCTACCTAATTACACAATAGCAAAAGAAGAAAATGAAGATATCCCCGAACATGTGCTTCCGATTGAGCGGGAAAATACATATTCCAATGAACCGGAAGATGATGTCACTATTGAACCGAGCTTTCAAACGAAGGATTTGTTAGATAGTATTGATGATCCGATTGATAATTTAGAGTTAATAAAGCTTTTAAATGAAACGAGCATTCGCCCAACGCCATTTTCTTTCGGTTACCGTGGCGAAGTTTATTTAGGACGCTGGCCAATACATTATGAATCAAAAGAAACGAAGATGAATTGGGAATATCAAAAAGTAAATGAAACTGAAATAAGTAATTTTGGTACAAATGCAACACAATCAATTGTGTATGAACAACAAGAGGAAAGAGAAGTAAAAGGTGCGTTAATGAGTCAAATTGCAAATCCGGATTCCGTCAAACGAATGATGGTTCAAAAAGTACAAAAGAAAACGAATTTACCGTTAGCTTTTTCAACGATGATTGGGAAAGGAACGAAAACAAATCATTCCTATCAGGTTCCCCCAGAAAAACATGGCGTACTAACTGTTTATGTACCTGCTGCTTATGAGCGTGGGCAAATTACCTTTGGAGAAGTTTATGTTGAATTAAAAGGAACAAAAAAATCACTCATCATTAAAAATGTGACAAAACAAAATATTGGTGCTTGGATTCCTGTTCAAGACTACGTATCCTTTTCCTTATCCGTTAAGTAAAATAGCTGTTTTCGATTGTTTTAACCAATGAAATTATTCATAATAATAAATAATAGCAATGAAAAGAGGAGAGTGGTTTCATTGGAATTAAGGCAATTGAAGTATTTTATGGTTATTTGTGAGGAGCTCCATTTTACCCGGGCAGCAGAAAAATTAAATATCTCTCAACCTTCGTTAAGTCAACATATTCAAAATCTTTAAGCAGCAATTGGAACACCACTGTTTGACCGTATCGGACGTTCAATTGCTATTACAGAAGCGGGTAAAATTCTTTTAAAACATTGTCATCGTATTTTTCATGAACTTGACCAAGCAAAATTACGCATTCATGATTTAAATGGGTTACGAAGAGGGGAGCTTACGATCGGCTCCTTACAAACCTCTGCACAATATTTATTGCCAGAAGTTATTTTGAAATTTAATCGGCTTTATCCTCAGGTAAAACTTTCTGTATTAAGCATGAGTGCCCATGAAATTAAACAACAAATTTTAGAAAATACAATTGATTTAGGCATTTCCTTTTTACCAGCAGAACATGAGGAAGTCGAATCAGTATCATTAACAACAGAAGAACTTGCTTTAGCAATTCCTAAAGGCCATCCTCTTGAAAACGAAGCAAAGGTGTCTTTTGATGTTTTGGCGGAAATTTCTACGGTTATGTTTCCTTCAAGTTATTATTTAAGGGAATTAATAGATGCTTATAGTTTGCAAAAAGGATTTTCTCTCAAGCCGACTGTTGAAATGACGACATTAGAAACAATGTTGTTAATGGTTGAAAAAGGCATCGGTGCAACAGTTCTTCCTTTTACTTATTTACAACATATGAACAATCCTCACATAAAAGTTGTGCAATTAACGGATCCGACACCAATGCGATCACTTGGAATTATGTACCGGAAGGATAAATTTATGTGTGCAGCAACAAAAGTTTTTATTGATGAAATTAAAAATAATCAATCTTCATTACAAATAAAACAAGAGGCGAACTAAGCCTCTTGTTTTAGTCTTTATCCGTTTTTAACTTCTTCCATACTTGCTCCGTGGTTAATATGATAAACTTGTCCATTCATGACGAGAGCAGGAACGGACTTGACACCAGCGGCTTCAGCCTCAGGAACTTTGTCTGGTTCTTTTTCAAAGTGTACGACATTGATATCTACCTTTTCTCCGTCCAAGTAATTTAAAATCATCTCCTCAGCACTTACGCATACTTCACAACCTGCATGATAAAAAGTGGCTGTAGTCATTTGATTTTAACCTCCTTTTCATCTCTATCATAAATATGAAAAAGACATCGATCAATATGAAATTTCCTATCAATTTGATAATGAAAATTTATACGTATATAAAAAGCAATCCATAAACTGATAATATCAAATCAATACTAACGATTGTATTTTCTTATTGATAAGTTTACAAAATAAAATTTATAGTTATTTGTCCCGGATTTTAAAGATTCGCATATGAATATAACGGAGCAATGATAAGGAAAGGTGATTTCATGGAAAAGGAAAATAATGAAAGATACTCGAAGCAAAATAAAAAGCAAGAACAGTTAAAAATGTTTAAACATCAAAACACGGGACCAGGAAAAAAGATGACGAGTGACACGGGGTTTAAAATATCTAATGATCGTTGGTCCTTGCGAGCTGGTAAACGTGGTCCAACATTATTACAAGATTTTCACTTTTATCGAAAACAATCCCGTTTTAATCGCGAGAGAATTCCAGAAAAGGTTGTCCATGCAAGAGGGTTTGGTCTTTTTGGTGAATTTGAGACGTATCATTCGATGAAAGATTATACTGTAGCAGATTTTCTCCAAACGCCCGGGAAAAAAACACCAGTCTTCGTAAGATTTTCAAATTTCATAGGAAGTAGAGGTTCAAAGGATACTGCGATTGATATTCGTGGTTTTGCAACGAAGTTTTACACAGATGAGGGCAATTATGATATGTTAGCTCTTCAATTCCCAGTATTTATTTTAGCGGATGCGATGAAGTTTGCAGATGTAACGCATGCTGTGAAGCCGAATCCGAATACAGATGTACCTCAAGCAACGGTTGCTCAAGATCGATTTTGGGATTATGTCATCAGTAACCCGGAATCAGCTCATATGGTTATGTGGTTAATGTCGATGCGGGGCAGGCCAAGAAGTTGGCGGATGATGGATGGTTGGCCGATTAATACGTTTTGGCTTATTAATGAACACGGGAAAGGAACTTACGTTAGATTTAAATGGATCCCGAAATTAGGTGTTCACTCATTATTGTTAGATGAGGCGAATGTCATCGGCGGGGTTGATCCAGATTTCCATAGACACGATATTATTGAGGCTGTAAACAAAGGGGCATACCCAGAGTATGAATTAGGGGTTCAGTTAATTGATCCAAAAGATGAGCATAAATATAGTTTTGATGTATTAGATGATACGAAACTTTGGCCGGAAGAAGAAGTGCCTGTGCAAGTTGTTGGCAAAATGACCCTGAATCGTTTAACAGATAACTTTTTTGCTGAAGAAGAACAATCTTCCTTTGATCCAGCGACACTCGTTCCAGGAATTGACTTCACCCATGATCCAGTTTTACAAGGAAGAAGCTTTGCTTATCGTGATACGGATTATCATCGTCTTGGAACAGGAAATATTAATGAAATACCAGTTAATAAGCCGATCAGTGAAGTAAATACAAATCAACGAAAAAGCTATTCTAAATATCGAATAGATAAGGATTATGTAACGTATCATAGCAACACGTTAGCAGACAACACACCAGCGGAATCTAGTTTCCAAGAAGGTGGATATGTCCATTATCCTGAAAAGGTAGAAGGTCATATTACAAGGGAGAGACCAAGCAAATCCTTTGATGATTATTTTTCACAGGCGAGGTTTTTTTATAATAGTTTATCTGAAGTAGAAAAAGATGATTTGATTCATACGTTTATTTACCATTTACAAAATGTGAAAGATAAAGACATTCGCCAAAAGAATGTAGAATTTTGGGCACATGTAGATAAGAAAATGGCAAATATCTTTGCGGAAAATCTTGGTGTAAATAAACCAATGACAGAAAGTGTTCATGTGACAGGTCATTCACCTGCGATAAGCCAGATGAACACACCATTTTATCCAAACACACAAAAAGTAGCCGTTCTTATCGGAAATCAATTTAATGATGAAGAAGTCACTCAAACATTACAACAATTAAAAAATAGCGGTGTATTTGTTGATGTCATTAGTGAGAGATTAGGTAAAGTAACGGGAAGAAATGGAACAACATTAAAGGTAGATGATACATTTACAACAAAATATTCAGTACTATATGATTCTTTATATGTTGTAGGTGGTGTTGTAGACAATCAAAAATCATTTAATCAAGATATATTATTTTGGGTACAAGAGGCATATAAACATTATAAACCGATTGGAGTCGCAACAACAGGTACCGATTATATTCATGCGAGCAAGCAAAATAATTTAGCAGGTGTTATTTTCGCTAAAGATGATCGTAACTTTGCTGAAAACTTTATCCAAGCAATTGCCAAACAGCGATTTTGGAATCGGATTTAAAAGAAAGACTGCTTAAGGGCAGTCTTTTTTGTATAAAAATAAATTCTTGATAAACAATAAGAAACAAAAAGGTGGCTTTTATGAAAAAAACCATATTTTTGTTAATCATATTTCTGTTGTTACTACTAAACCCCATTGATTCCGTTTTTGCTTATGGATGGGGTTATCAAAAGAACAATGACCATGAAGTCCCTTACATTGGACAGTACGAGCGAGTTATTGAAAACACTTATACGTATTATGCCGATTTATCTGGAGAAAAGGTTGTTTATTTAACGTTTGACAATGGCTATGAAGAAGGATATACAGAAACGGTTTTAAATATTTTGCAAGAACACAATGTTCCAGCAACATTTTTTGTCACAGGTCATTATGTAAAGTCAGAGCCTGCACTTATAAAACGTATGGTCGATGAAGGTCATATTATCGGTAATCATTCCTATCACCATCCAGATTTTACAAAGCTTTCAAAACAGAAGATGGAAGATGAATTGCGTTTAGTTGAAGAGCAGGTTGAGAAAGTTTCTAGCCAAGATACACTAACATATTTACGTCCACCAAGAGGAACATTTAATGAACAAACATTAAAATGGGCGAACGAATTCGGATATATTAACGTTTTCTGGTCACTAGCCTTTGCTGATTGGAAGACTGATGCACAAAAGGGATGGAAGTATGCCTATGATCAAATTATGGAACAAATTCATCCAGGGGCTATCATTTTATTACACACGGTCTCTTCGGATAACGCAGAAGCTTTGTCAAAGGTTATCGAGCAATTAAAACGAGAAGATTATGAATTTCGCAGTTTAGATGAACTCATTTTTACTGATCTTCTTATGAACTAGGAATCGTTAGATATTTTCAACAGGATTTCCTTTAACAATATTTCAGAAATGTAATTAGGCAAAAACATCATTATAATTAGTAGTAATGAGATAATATTGATGTTTTAATAAAGAAAGAAGCCCTACTGCTATTGGTAGAGCTTCTTTTCTAATTGAGAAAGAATAAATAAAAAAAATGTGTTAAATACTTGAAAGTCAAACTTGGTCAAGATATAATAATAGTCGGAAGGTCAAATATAGTCAAAGTCAAACTTGAACATAAAAAGAATAACTATGAAAAGGAGGAATTACAAATGATGTGTCAACATTGTCAGGAAAAACGAGCAACAGTAAATATGGCGATGCAAATGAATCAAGAAAGAAAAGTGATGCACCTATGTCAGGACTGCTTTGCTGAATTACAAGAAAAGTTAATGGATACAAACGATTTGTTTAACCAATTTTCAAATAGTGATGATTTTGCCGAGAACTTCTTCCAAGGTATGGGAGGGATGGGGCAAAATAATCATCAAACGCGAACACGAACAAGAAAACGCAAGAACCGCGGTGGTGGGTTACTTGATCAATTAGGAAATAACGTATCGGATGATGCAAGATCAGGCAAAATCGATCCAGTCATCGGACGAGACGAAGAAGTCCAACGAGTAATCGAAACATTAAATCGTCGAAATAAAAACAATCCTGTTTTAATTGGAGAGCCTGGTGTCGGTAAAACAGCTATTGCGGAAGGGTTATCCCTTAAAATTGCTGAAGGCGATGTTCCGGCTAAGTTAATGAACAAAGAAGTATATGTTTTAGATGTCGCTTCCCTTGTAGCAAATACAGGAATTCGTGGCCAATTTGAAGAGCGAATGAATCAACTTATTGACGAAGTTCAAAATCGTGATGAAGTTATTTTGTTCATTGATGAAATTCATTTACTTGTTGGTGCAGGAACAGCAGAAGGATCACAAATGGATGCTGGAAACATTTTAAAGCCGGCTTTAGCTCGCGGTGAACTTCAGTTAATCGGAGCAACAACATTAAAGGAATATCGCCAAATTGAAAAAGATGCAGCCCTTGAACGAAGATTACAACCAATTATTGTTGATGAACCAACCCTTGAAGAATCCATAGAAATTTTAAATGGCATTAAAGATCGTTACGAGGAGTTCCATGAAGTTCATTATCCAGAAGAGACAATTGAAGCTTGTGTCATGTTATCACATAGGTACATTCAAGATCGATTTTTACCAGATAAAGCAATTGATTTAATGGATGAAGTTGGGTCACGCTTAAATTTAGCGAATGCTGAAAAAGACTCAAATTCCATCGAACAAAGATTAGAAGAAATCGTAAAGGAAAAAGAAGAAGCAGCAGAGCGTGAAGATTACGAAACTGCAGCAAACTTACGTTATCAAGAAATTCAATTACAAAAACAATTAGAAAAAGCAAAAGGAAAAGAAAAGATAGTTGATGTCTCCGTTTCAGATATTGAGTTAATTGTCGAAGAAAAAACAGGTATTCCAGTCACAAAGCTACAAGAAGATGAACAAACAAAGATGCGGTACTTGAAGGAACATTTAAGTGAAAAGGTAATTGGTCAAGAGGAAGCTGTTGATAAAGTCGCCCGAGCTATCCGAAGAAGTCGGGCAGGATTAAAAGCTGTAGATCGCCCAATTGGTTCCTTCTTATTTGTCGGGCCAACTGGTGTTGGAAAGACAGAAATTACTCGGGTATTAGCCGAGGAACTCTTTGGTACTCGGGACAGTTTAATTCGACTAGATATGAGTGAATATATGGAAAGACATTCTGTATCTAAAATTATCGGATCTCCACCAGGATATGTCGGCCATGAGGAAGCGGGACAATTAACAGAACAAGTAAGAAGAAATCCATACTCAATCATCTTATTAGATGAAATTGAAAAAGCCCATCCAGATGTTCAAAATATGTTTTTACAAATTATGGAGGATGGACATTTAACAGATTCCCATGGTCGCACTGTGAACTTTAAGGAAACAGTTATCATTATGACAAGTAATGCAGGTACAGGAGATAAGCAAATTAATGTCGGATTTAATCAAGATACCCATGAATCGGTAAATACGTTAGAAAAATTAAGCAATTACTTTAAGCCAGAGTTTTTAAACCGTTTCGATGCGATTATTACATTTAATGAATTAGAAAAAGAAGACTTACTACAAATTGCCGATCTAATGTTAGATGAATTACAAGAGATGCTTATAGAGAAGGATATTGAAATGACAATCACAAATGCTGCTAAAGAAAAACTTGTTGATTTAGGTTATGATCGTCGCTTTGGTGCACGGCCCTTAAGACGAGTTATCCAAGATAAAATTGAGGATCAATTAACGGATCTGATTATCGAACATGATAAAATAAACAAAGTACATGTTCACGTAGAAGATGGTACAATTGTCGTTTCGAACAAGTAAATGAATACTCGTGAAGGAGTTTACACCTGGTGTAAGCTCCTTTTTTTGTTTAACTTTTTATTTTAATGCG
>DATGRX010000136.1:0-13115 GCA_035303185.1 Bacillota bacterium | reverse complement strand
CAAGCTGCTCACGACAAAGGGCTGACACTCGGCTCAATAGATAGTGGAGAAGTTATCAAAGGTGCTGGGGTTGTCGCTCAAGTATCCAAGCAAACCCTCGCAATTGGAAATCGAAAACTTATGGAAGAAAACAATATCCTGATAAGCGAACAAACCGAAGCCTATGCGGTGAAAAAAGAAAAGGAAGGAAACACAGCGATTTTCGTCGCAAAAAATGGAGAAGTTGAAGCGATTATTTCGATCAAAGATGAAATTCGCGAAGACGCGAAACGCGCGATTAAAAGCTTAAGAAAAAATGGTATTAAAAAGATGATTATGCTTACGGGAGATAATGAACATACAGCCGCCCTTGTCGCCAAGGAACTCCAACTCGACGATTACGTTGCTGAAATGCTTCCGGAAGAAAAGGCAGCTTACGTAAAACAACTTCAGGAAGAAGGCCATGTTGTTGCCATGGCTGGAGATGGTATTAACGATGCACCAGCGATTGCGACAGCAAACATCGGGCTTGCCATGGGTGAGGGTGGGACAGACGTATCTATGGAAACAGCGGATGTCGTTTTAATGGCAGACAGACTTACGCAATTTTCCCACGCCTATGCCTTAGCAAAAGCGACACTTAGAAACGTCAAGCAAAATATCTTTATTGCTGTAGGAACGGTCGTCCTCTTGCTAATCGGAGTCTTAAACGATGTTGTCCATTTAGCTTCTGGAATGTTTGTTCATGAAGCAAGTGTCTTACTCGTCATTATCAATGGAATGCGTTTATTAACCTATGGACGAAAAAAGGTGAAAGCACCGAAACAAGACATCCAGCCGACGGTTAAACCATCATCAAACGCGTGAGAAGATAAGAAAAAGGAAAAGGTTCATATAAAGGAAGTGAAAATGTGCAAATAAAAAACGAAAGACAATGTGTTTCTCTCGTTCCGATTTTTAATCATTTAGAACAAGCCCAAATGGACGAAGTGATGCAACTCGTTCGTAATAAAAACTTAAAAAAAGGTGAGTTTTTATACCATGCCGGGGAAAAGTCAGACACCCTTTATATCGTCAATCAAGGACAAGTAAAAATCTATCGTTTGTCAGAATCGGGCAAAGAACAAGTCATTCGTCTGTTACAACCCGGGAATTTTACTGGAGAGTTGGCTTTATTTCAACAGGGGATTCAAGAATCTTATGCTGAAGCAACCCTTGATTCAAAAATTTGCATGATAAAGGCAACGGATTTTCAAAAATTATTGACAAAATATCCGACCATTTCCCTAAAGGTACTAGAGGAATTTTCTAGTCGTCTAGCAAGCTCAGAACTACAAACAACAAGAGTAGCGACAGAAAGTGTGGAAACCCGTCTCGCCCATTTTATCGCAGAAATTGCTGACCAAACAGAAGGGGAGATAAAAACGATTACGCTTCCGATGAGCAAGAAGGATTTAGCCTCCTATCTTGGAACGACACCAGAAACACTGAGCCGACGCCTAGCAGATTTTGAAAAAGAAGGTCTTATTATTCAGAAAGGACAGCGAGATATAAAAGTTCTAGATATTGACGGCTTACTATTCATCTAAATAAAAATAAGGAAAGGGAGAAATTCCCTTTCCTTTCTGTTCTTTAAAAGTTACTCATTTACTTGTGCGTAGTAGACATATAAGTCACTACGAACTTCTACGAGAACTGTTGTCAAGTCTTCCTCGTTTGTTTCGTAAATTTTCACATTTGGCATAAGCTCATTCGCTAAGCCATCTTCAAATTCAGTAGCGTCTTCGTCTTTCTTATCAATTTTACCGATAAGTCCACCTTGCGTAACCCCTACATCTTCCGCCAATTCACCGTCAGTTTTGTAAATGACGCCTTCATATTGGAAAATATCAGCATCCGGATCTTCTTCAAGAACTTCCTCTGCTGTAAGGGCATCTAGTGAGGATAAATCGACGTCACCATCATCATTTTCGTTTGCTTCTTGGTCATTGTTTTCTTCGTTGTTTACTTCTTCTGTGTTGTTATTATCCAAGTTAGCATTGTCATTGTTGTTCTGGTTGTCGTCTGTTCCTCCACATCCTGCAAGGACAAGTAATGCGACTACTACTGTAAATAGAAGTTTCCTCATGATGTATCAATCCTCCGTAATGGTAACTATACTACCTTTAAATATCGTTTTGCAATCAAAATTACTTAGATTCACGAAGTAAAAATTTTCAGTTTCTTGCTACATTTTTGAGAATTGCTCGATAAACCCCGTCATGAAGGCATTTTTATTTTGCATATGGCAATTTACCCGATTAAAAATTTTGAAAATATTTCATGAAAAGGGACGATTGCTTTCTTTTTCAATATATTCACTAATGATATTGTCTTCGGTTGCAGGAATATTTTCAATATCGACTCTTTGATTGACATACGTCGTCACATCCTCTTTCGCATACATAAGCTGACCAACTTTATCGTGTAAACGACGACGCCATTCATACAATTCTTGGTTCGTTAAAATTTCTTGCCTAAACTTTCCGTCTTTATGTTTCATCATTAAAAGGGCATGATACCGGTACAATGTCTTTTCTTCAGCTCCGGAAATTTCCCGAGAAATAATCCCGATTAAACAATAGGAAACATCAGAAAAGTAAATCGTCCGTTCATGAACATCTGGAGACTCTTTTTGTTTCCATTCTTGAACGAGTTTGTCATCATAAACACTCATTTTATAAAATTCATCCTTTTTCTTTGGGAAAAATCCAAAGGATAATACACCAAGGAGTAAAACGATCGGTCCGATAAATAACATGACCCACCATTTTCCAGATGTTATACTTAAAGAAATACCCATAATTAAAAAGACAATAAACAAAAAGGCGAAAAATCCGGCTAAGAAAAATTGTTGTTTCTTATTTTCTTGTTCATTCGAATAAACTAAAGGTGCTTCACCCATAAAATTAACAATTCCTTTCTATTTAACATGCTGATAAATCTATCATAACAAAATCCCTTCATAATCGTCAGCAATTTGACGAATGTAAACGACAGATTGTATGATAATAAAAACCTACTATGATGGAGGAGGTTTGCAAAGTGAAACCGATTTTCCGAAGAGCTTCAACAACCATTATCATATTTTCATTCATTTTTCCTTGGATAAAATTAAAAATTCCTTTCGCTTCGGACATTTATGGTTTTACCCTTATCAAATATTTACTAAAAATCGGCTTTCACATAAGGCGTGGTGAATTAACCTTTCTAGCACTCATCGCTTTAATGATTCTGTTATTTGCTTTATTTACGTTACTTTTACCAAGTTTAATTCCTACAGTTATAACAATTTCCTTTGGCCTCTTTTTCCTATTCCTCCTGTATATGTTTCATGAAGTGATTACTGTTCAATATTCCGGAATCATTGTCCTATCCTTTGGTATATTTTCGCTTATTTTCACCATGTTTTTACCAGAAGAAAGAGAAATAAATCAAAAGGAAACGATTCTCAAACGCCTCGGCATTACCCCAGAAATGGAAATTGCTAAGTACATTGAATACCACCATATAGAAACGAAAGAATGCCCTTCCTGTCATAAACAATTACTTAAATATCAAAAAACGTGCCCCTATTGTCAAGCGCACACAAACTAATCATTTTTCATCAAGCATGAATGTGTTAAAATGTGGGAAGTTACATACAAACTAATGTGAAAAGTTGTTATAACTTCTTAATAGACACACCAACGAAGGAAAGGAGCATATCGAATGAAAGCAGTCATCGTTAAACAACCCGGAGGTGCCGAACAATTAACGCTAGTAGATTATGAACAACCAAGTCCGGCAGATCATGAACTACTCATTGAAGTAAGAGCAGTGGCTATAAATCGAACAGATATTATTTCCCGGGAAAGTACATCCCGTTATTCTGATTTTGATATTTTAGGTGTAGAAGTAGCTGGAGTCGTGGTTGATGGTGGAAAAAACACTACAATTAAACCTGGAACACCAGTGATGGGACTTGTCAATGGTGGTGGATATGCTGAATATGCCGTTATGCCAGAAGACCGAGCGATTGAAATTCCAGAAAATTTAACCTTTGAACAAGCGGCAGCCATTCCGGAAGTTTTTTTAACCGCTTATCAAACTCTTTTTTGGCACGGAAAGTTAGCGGAACAAGAAACAGTGCTTATTCATGCGGGTGGAAGCGGGGTTGGAACAGCAGCTATCCAACTTGCGAAACAATTTAAACAGGCACACATACTTGTGACCGCTGGGAGCGAAGATAAGCTAACTTTCGCGAAAAAGTTAGGTGCTTCGGTCAGGATTAATTATAAGCAGCAAGACTTTGCAGAGGAAGTGGAACATGCCACAGACGGCCATGGAGTTGACGTCATTTTAGATTTTATCGGGGCATCTTACTTTGAGAAAAACATGAAAAGCATCGGTGTTGACGGTCGCTGGGTGCTTATCGGTATTCTCGGCGGCACCCTTGTGGAACAAGTGAACTTATGGGACCTCTTGTCAAAGCGAGTTCAGCTTATTGGCACACTACTTACACCACGAAGCGATGCTTATAAAGCAAAATTAACGAAGGAATTTGCTGAGCGAGCATTACCACTTTTCGTAAACGGAAAGTTACAACCGATTGTAGATAAAGTTTTTTCCTTAGAGGATATTAGGTATGCCCATGAGCGGATGGAGAATAATGAAAATATCGGAAAAATCATTATTAATGTGAAGAATTCCGGGAGGCGAGCAGATGAAGCTTAGTGTCTTAGATCAAGCACCCATTTCAACGGGTATGTCTGAACAGGAAGCTCTTCAAGCGATGATCGATTTAGCGAAGCATGCAGAAAAGCACGGGTATGAGCGCTTTTGGGTAGCGGAACATCATGATTTATTCGGACTAGCAAGCCCAAATCCGAGTGTAATGATTAGTGCAATTGGAGCCCAGACAGAGCAAATTCGCCTTGGAGCCGGAGCAGTCCTATTACCGTATTATAAGCCATTTTCTGTTGCGGAGACGTACAATTTACTCGCTACACTATATCCGAACCGAATTGACCTTGGTTTAGGTAGAGCACCCGGTGGTTCGGCAGAAGTATCTCAAGCTCTTTCAGATAACTATTTAGCCGGTGTACGTGAGTTTCCGGCAAAAATTGCAGAACTTCAATCCTTTTTTAAGCAAGATTTTCCAGAAGATCATCCTTTTAGCAAAATTACACCAACTCCTGTTCCACCGACACCTCCAGACGTTTGGCTCCTAGGAACGAGTGAAAAAAGCGCAAAACTTGCCGCAGAAAAAGGGATGAAATATGCTTTTGGACATTTTATGACTGACGTGAATGGTCCCGAAATCGTGACCAATTACCGTAAAGAGATTAAGCGAAAGCATCCGGGTAAACAGGTTGAAGTGATCATCGCGATAAGTGTTATTTGTGCTGACACAACGGAAGAAGCCGAGCGGCTAGCATTAAGTCAATGGTTATGGAAAAAACGACAAAACGATCCAAAATCAGACGGGCGCGTACCATCCGTGAAAGAAGCGGAAAACTATCCGATGACAAAAGAAGAAGAGAAAGATTTCACGCAAATGAAAGAGCAAATGATTATCGGTGATCCGAATAAAGTGCGCGACCAATTAACAAAACTTGATTTCGAATATGAAGCGGATGAATATATGGTCATTACAATCGTCCATGATCCAATTGCAAAAAGGCATTCCTACACACTTTTACAAGAGGTAAATAAAAATATTGCACGAAATTCGAGATAGTGCTATGATATAAATAACAATAAAATAATTATGACATGTGACTATTTAATTAGGCATGGACATACTTAAAGGGGTCTCGTTTAGAAAGTTCTTTTAAGTATTTCCATGCCTTTTTTTGTTTAAATAGATGAACATGCACAACATAGAAAAGGCACAATGTTAAGGAGTGAGCACGAATGTTTAAAAAATTATTTAGACGAACAGAAAAATCAAAGGAGTTACAAATCGTCGCTCCATTAAACGGACAAATCGTACCTTTACAAGATGTACCCGATCCAGTCTTCGGTCAAAAAATGATGGGGGAAGGGATTGCGATTATTCCTAAAGATGGAAAAGTTGTTTCACCCGTTCACGGAAAAATCATTCAAATCCCGAATTCCAAACATGCCGTTGGTATTGAAGCGGAAGATGGGAGCGAAATTTTAATCCATGTCGGCTTAGAAACCGTCGCCTTAAAGGGAGAAGGATTTGAAGGAAAGGTTTCAGCTGGTGATGATATTTCTGTTGGAGATCCTTTAATCGAATTTGATCTTGAATATATAAAAGAACATGCGGATCATTCAATTACACCAATAGTCATTACAAATAGTGCAAATAGCAATAAAACATATACCTTTACAAAGGAAACTGAAGCAACAGCAGGAGAGACAGTCATCATCACAGTTTCTGAATAAATTCAATGAAAGGTGATCTGTGATGAAAATTAGAAAAGTTTTAAATAACAACGCAGTCATCGTTCTTGATGATGGCGAAGAAAAAATTGCGATCGGTCCTGGGGTAGGTTTTAACAAAAGTCAAGATGAACTCGTCCCCCGAGAAAGAATTGAAAAATTGTTCATCTTACGAGAAAACGAAAAACTTGGACAATTGTTTGAGCAAATACCGGAGGAGCATATTTTAATTACAGAAGACATTATTCGCTATGCGGAAAATTACTTAAATACCAAATTAAGTACCCATAGTCGATTAGGGTTAACAGATCACTTATCTTTCGCCATCGAACGAGTGACACAAGGAATATTATTAAAAAACAAACTCCTTCAAGAAATACGCATTTTGTATAAGAAGGAGTTTGAAGTTGGCTTATGGGCACTAAAACATATCGAGGAAAAGCTACATGTCAAGTTGCCTATCGATGAAGCCGCTTTCATTGCTATTCACATTCATACGATGAAAATTCAAGGAGGTGATGTAAAAGAGACCGTCAGACAAACAGGCGTTGTTCGTGATATGGTCGATGTCATTAAAAACTGTTTACAAGTCGACATTGAAGAAGATGAAATATCCTACGAACGATTAATTACCCATTTACGATTTGCTCTCATTCGTGTAGAACAAGGAACAACAGAAACGATGGATAAAGATATGTTACAACTCATTCGCGAAAAGTTTCCGGAAGCTTTTGCCTGTTCACAAAAATTGATTGAAACGGTCGGAAAAAAGTATAACTTTCATATGTCAGAGGAAGAATTAGGGTATATTACACTTCATATCGAACGTTTACGGACTTCATAAATATTTAGTAGAAGAGTTAAAGAATGAAAGGGAGGAATATAATTATGATGAAAGCTTTACAAAGACTCGGTCGAGCACTTATGCTCCCAGTCGCCGTACTTCCGGCAGCAGCTATTTTAGCTGGGCTTGGAAACTGGCTTCCTGATGGTAATGTTGTAGGAGCTTTTCTCTTAACAGCAGGGACGTCTATTTTAGATAACTTAGGTTTACTCTTTGCTGTTGGTATTGCTATTGGATTATCGAAGGATCAACACGGTGCTGCAGCTCTGAGTGGATTGACTGGGTTTTTAGTCGTTAGTACGTTAATTTCAGTTGATGCCGTTGCAGATTTTCAAGGAATTGATGCA
Organism: Bacillota bacterium; assembly: GCA_035303185.1. GTDB lineage: Bacteria > Bacillota > Bacilli > Bacillales > Amphibacillaceae > CALAMD01. The sequence continues at coordinate 5,513 of DATGRX010000136.1, read as the reverse complement.
GATGCCGTAAATGCGGCTTTTGAACAAAATGATAACGTCTTTATTGGTATTATTACAGGTATTATTTCTGCTTCGATGTACAATCGATTTAGCGGGGTTAGACTACCCGATGCGCTCGCCTTCTTTAGTGGAAAACGACTGGCACCGATTATGTCAGCCGCCGCAATGGTCGTCACAGGATTTATTTTATACTTTGTCTGGCCAGTCGTTTACGGATGGTTAGTAACCTTTGGTACAGCGATTAGTGATTTAGGTGCAACTGGTGCAGGACTTTATGGATTCTTTAACCGATTACTCATACCAACTGGATTACACCATGCATTAAACTCTGTATTTTGGTTTGACGTTGCTGGAATTAATGATATTAACAACTTCTTATCCAGTACAGGTGAAAAAGGAATTACCGGAAGATATCAAGCTGGATTCTTCCCGATTATGATGTTTGGACTACCAGCCGCAGCGTTAGCGATGTATCATACAGCGAAAACGAAGCGTAGAAAGCATGCCGCCTCTCTTATGATGGCCGCAGCCTTTGCCGCCTTTTTCACAGGTGTTACAGAACCGTTAGAATTCTCATTCATGTTCTTAGCTCCTGTCTTATACTTCGTTCACGCATTATTAACCGGGGTGTCTCTATTTGTTGCTGCAACATTCCAGTGGACATCTGGTTTCGGATTTAGTGCTGGATTTGTCGATTACACGTTAAGTTTCGCAAATCCTATTGCCAATCAGCCGTACATGTTACTCGTACAAGGACTCGTCTTTGCAGTCATTTACTACTTTTTATTCCGATTTATTATCGTCCGCTTTGACTTAAAGACACCAGGACGGGAAGATGAGGAGTTAATAGCTGAAACCGAAGGAGAAGAGGCAGTTGAAGAAGAGTTAGACGCTGGAGAAGTTGATGAAACAGATGTTATGGCCCAAACAATCTTTGAAGGACTTGGTGGCGATGAAAACATTCGCTCCCTTGACTACTGTACAACTAGACTCCGCGTGGAAGTAGAGGATATGGATCATGTAGATGAAGCAAAAATTCGTTCCTCTGGAGTTCCCGGCGTACACAAAGTCGGTGAACATAATATTCAAGTTATCGTCGGAACGAATGTCCAGTTCGTAGCTGACGCCATTCGAAAAATACAAAAATAAATGAACTTAGGGTGCAAAATCAACCTTGATCTTGCACCCTTTTTTATGGTTAGAATAGAGTAAAGGAGTGTTTTCTCATGGATATTCATGACCGGTCAAATTATGTACATGTTAAAAGCAGAGAGGAACTTCTAGAAGCTCTTAAAAAACGTGAATTTATGATTTTATTAGATGGTAATTTTAAAAAGAAATTTCTAGAAAGCACAGAAATGCCCCTTTCGGAATCAGAAAGAATGGGATTTGATTTAGGATTTCGTGGAACTTCCGGTATATTTAGTGAAATCTTTTACCAAATTATGAATCTATTTGATGATAATGAAACCGAACAAAAGAAAATCGATAGTCGAATAAGACAATATAAGCTTAAAAAATTAAACAACAAAGAATTGTTACTTTACTTACAGCAATTAGATTATTAAATGAAAAAGTTGAATACTTTTTTAACATATGTTACGTAGAACCATACAATAAGTTGTGGATCTATTTGTCAAACATATGTTTTTTTGTTCAAAAACTAGTAAAATCGTCATAGTTAAATTCCTGAAAATAAGTCTTATCACACAATAAACCTTTGAATTTTTTGTAAAATTATATAGAATAAGGATATATTATCTATTATAAGATCGAACTTTTGTCATAGATTCGTTAAAACGTTTATGTAATCTATGTGTACAGACTAAGAAACAAAAATGCTAGTCAAGCAGGGGGTCATATTTTGAAAATAGGAATTGATTTAGGAACAACAAATTCAGCTGTAGCATATGTCAATGAGAATGATGTCGCAGAAATTGTCATGAACAGTGAAGGGGAACGGACAACACCTTCCGTTATTTTAATGGAAGGGGAAAAAGCGATTGTCGGGGAGGTAGCTAAAGAGGCCGCTGCTGTCCAATTTGATGACACGATTCAATTTGTCAAACGGCAAATAGGAAATCCGAGTTTTCAGGTTCCCATACAAGGTTTAGATCGAATGATTGGAGCTGTCGAAGCTTCAGCGATTATTTTAAAAAAGTTAGTTCAAGACGCTGAGTTAGAGTTATCTGAAGAAATAACAGATGTCGTCATTACCGTTCCAGCATATTTTGATGATGCGAAAAGGAATGCAACGATAGAAGCAGCAGAGCTTATTGGCCTGAACGTCTTAAAAATTATTAATGAACCAACAGCCGCTGCTTTAGCCTATTATCATTTAGATAAAGAAAAGCAAAATCAAAATATTGCTGTGTACGATTTGGGGGGTGGAACCTTTGATGTTAGTATTGTTAATATCGAAGACAATGCGATTGAAGTATTATCAACAGATGGGGATGCCTATTTAGGAGGATTTGATTTTGACAACTTCATTATCGAATATGTTGTTGATCAATTTGAAGAAAAAACAGGCATCGATTTATATGACGATGATGAGGCTTTACAAGAATTACGAGAAGATGCTGAAAGATGTAAAAAATCATTATCCCGAAGAGACAAATATGTTATCCGAGTATCTTCCGGTGGCCATCGAGAAAGTATCGAAGTCACAAAAGATAGTTTCCAAGATTTAATTAGTAATTTATTAGACCGAACAAAAATCGTCATGGATGCCACGATTAATGAAGCAAACTTAACATGGGAAGATATCGATAAAGTTTTACTCGTTGGAGGTTCAACACGAGTACCGATGATTGAAGACATGATTAAAGACTTAACCGGGATCACACCGTCAAAAGAGTTAAACCCTGATGAAGTTGTCGCTTTAGGAGCGGCTGTACAAGCGTCCCTAATAGAAACAGACGATGATGAAACAATATCTCCAAAAAAGAAAATCGTTGTTAAAGATGTCAACTCTCACAGCCTTGGAACGATTACTTTTAGTAATGAAAAGAAAAAGCTTATTAATTCCATTATCCTACATAAAAATACAGTGATCCCTCATTCAACGGCTAGAACATACTATACGATGCATGATAATCAGGAAAGGTTAGATTTAGAAATTACAGAAGGTGAAGATGAGGATCCTGACTATGTCAATATCATAGGGAAAAGCACATTAGAATTACCGGAAGGATTACCAAAAGACTCGCCATTAGAAATTGAAATTTCCTATGATAAGAATGGAATCGTTCAGGCAGTAGCAAGAGATGTTACAAACAATGTAGAGCTCGGGGAAATCGTTATTGAAAGAGAATCGATTTTAACGCAAATAGAAAAAGAAGAACTCCGAGATGATTTACTAAATATCGAGGTGGAATAATTTGATAAACTATTATGAAATTTTAGAGATTGAACAAGGGGCGTCTGCAGAAGAAATAGAACAAACAATTATCCGTGAAATTAACAGGTGGAGACAAAGAGTTAACGCACCTTCACCGGAACGACAAAGAGAGGCACAAGAACGGTTAGATATTTTACATAAAGCACAAGAAGTTTTACTTGATGAGGCGAAACGCGTAGCTTATGATGAACAGTTAATTCAAAGTCAAACTGAGCAAACTGAAGAGCCTCAAGCTCAAGAAGATACAGAAACAGAAGAAGATAGAAGATTCAAAGAATTAACCGAACGGCTAAATTACTTTTTCGATAATAAGAGCTATGCCGATGCGATTGTTGTCGCTAAAGAATTAATTAATATACAACCAGATAATCCTTTCATATGGTATGATTTAGCTTTGGCAAACTTTAATTGGGATAATTTTTCGGATGCAAGATATGAAATTGAACATGCAATATCCTTACGAGTGAATGATGCTAGTTTTTACCATTTAGCTCATGTGGTTTTTTATGATTCACCTGATTTGCCTGCTGATCAAAGAAGAATAAAAGGCCGGGAATTTATTCAGAAAGCCCTTGAATTAGATCCAGACAACCCAAGATATAATGCGAACTATGCGAACTTGCTGTTAAATGAGGGGAACTATCAAGAAGCAATAAGAAGATTAGAGAGATTTGACAGTGAACAGCAACTTGACGATTATGGCTCAAATGTTTTAGCGAGATGTTATGCTGATAAAATTATTCAGGAATATACAACCCATGTACATATCGGAAACGGCGAATATCGACATTTCTTTGTTGATCAAGCATTAACAGAAGAAGCTAAATATTATCTTGATAGAGCAAAACAATTGGCAAAAACGAATGAGTTGCGAGGATATTTGAGCGAAATAGAAAGGGAATATAACTTTGCTAATAAAAAGCACTATAATTATAAATATTTAGCCGTTATTATTATCGGAGTCCTGTTATTTTTAGGTAACCTAAATTCTATGGGACTATTTCCTTTCCTTCTTTTTGGTGGAATGATCGCCTATGGATATTACAGGTTTGCTGAGCCTGGCTACCGAGCAAATAAACGAACAATTAAAACATTACAGAAGTAGTAAAGACAGTCCTCTGTAGAGTCGTCTCTACAGAGGCTTTATTATATTCGAGATTTCTAGGAGGTTTATGTATGTTTCAAGAAAATAATGAAAACGTACAGCAAATTAAACAACAATTACATAAACAAAAAGCAGAACAACAGGATGAGGAAGAAATTGCATCTTACTTGAGAGAAGCGGCCAAAAAAAGGGAGTTTCGTCAGGATCTTGACACTCAAAAATATATCGCTCGACAGTTTTACGAACTCGGCATTTACGATGAAGCAAGACGTATGAATAATCGCATCCTGCTGCGTCGGCCCAATGATATGGAAGCCCAGGACTTACAAAATAAATTACGTAACGTCCAAACAAAAGATGACCAACTCACAACTTTTGAAAGGAATCGGCGAATATTCAATCGTATTCAAGAACAGCTACATAAGGAAATTACCGGTTTAAAGCCGTTTATTTCTCAATTATCAAAATCTGTCCAAAGAGCGTTACTCACAGAGCAACAGCTATATCCGTACCGAGATATCATCCTTATTTCAAGCCCAGAAAGTCAAGGTGTCAAAACAACGATTAAAGAATTTTTTAAACAAGCAGCAACCTTTAACGTTTTAGAAGAAGAAGATGTCACCTTTATTGACATTGCTCAATATGGGGGAAATGATTCGAGCAGTCAACAAGCATTTTTACTCGATATTTATCATGCATTTCAAGGAAGTGGACAGGTTACCGTCTTTACAAACATTGATCAATGCCCGCAAGATTTAAGACTTTCGATGAATCAACTTGTGACAGATGGAGAAGTAAATTTAGATGGAAGATATACATATGCACAAGACGCTTTAGTAAAAGTTGAAAATCAACTTGTTCACGGAAGTTTTGATTCGATTGAAGCAAAGGATCAATTTATTATTTTCCATACGAATGAAACGATTGAACAAGGTTTACAGCCCTTTACCCATACAAGCCAAAAAAGGATTACGACACGAATCGTTGTAGAAGCTTTAAAGGAGG
>DATGRX010000135.1:0-14665 GCA_035303185.1 Bacillota bacterium | reverse complement strand
CAATTACCGAAAGGCGTTTGCAAACTTCGATATCCAAACAGTGAGCCAGTACGACGAGATGCAAGTCCAAAAGTTATTAAATAATAAAGGAATTATTCGGAATAAGCTAAAGATACGTTCTGTCATTACAAATGCAAAAGTCATATTAAACATCCAAAAGGAGTTTGCTAGTTTTGCAAATTACATTTGGGGTTTTGTCGATGGAAAGCCAATCATAAATCATTGGCAAAGTGCAAATGAAGTACCAGCCTATACGAAAGAGTCAATAGAACTAAGTAAAGATATGAAAAAAAGAGGTTTCTCTTTTGTCGGACCGACGATTTGTTATGCGTTTATGCAAGCAACTGGAATGGTAAATGATCATGAAAAGTGTTGCTTTTTATATCAAAAAGGAGAGGAATAACAGCTCCTTGTCAGATGGAAACAAATCATTATTGATAGGTTTTATTCAATGCTATCCTAACATAAGTTTGCTATGATATACTCATGGATTATTTTATAAAGGACGTGTAAATGAATGGAAGCGGATATTAACGTACGGAAAACCGAGCACATAAAGATTTGTCTAGATGAAAACGTAGAAGGTGTCAACAAATCTACTGGCTTAGAGGGGATTAACTTTATTCATAATGCTTTACCAGAAATTAATTTCCATGACATTGATCTATCGACATCTTTTTTAGGAAAACCGTTAAAAGCACCATTTCTAGTTAGTTCGATGACTGGTGGTTCTGAGTTAGCGGGTAAAATTAATGAAAACTTAGGGCTTGCCGCGGAAGAAAAAGGTTGGGCCATTGGTCTTGGATCGACTCGCGCACTTTTAGAAAGTGATGCCCATGTTGAATCTTTTATGATGAGAAATCATGCAAAATCTGTGCCCCTCATTGCAAATTTAGGAGCTGTTCAACTTAATTATGGTTATGGATTAGAAGAGTGTCAAAAAATTGTTGATTTAACAGAAGCAGACTCCCTTGTATTTCATTTAAATAGCTTACAAGAGGTTGTACAAGATGAAGGGGATCTTAATTTTGAAAATTTACTTCCGAAAATAGAGAAAGTATGTAAAGGAATTGATGTTCCCGTTGGAGTAAAAGAAGTAGGCTTTGGAATTGATGGAACCGTCGCTCAAAAGCTTTATGATGTTGGGATTTCCTATATTGATGTGGCTGGAGCAGGAGGAACTTCCTGGAGTCAAGTAGAAAAATTCCGTTCTGAAGATCCGCTTCGCATTCAAGCAGCTGAAGCTTTTAATAGTTGGGGATTACCAACGAAGGATTGTCTTGTTTCCGTTAGAAGTCGCTTACCAAATGTCCCACTAGTTGCAAGTGGGGGAATGAAAACTGGACTTGATGCAGCAAAAGCAATTACAATAGGAGCTGACTTAATTGGCTTTGCTCGACAATTACTTCAAGCAGCAACGGAAAGTGTGGATTCAGTCTTATTTGAGATGGAACAAATCGAATTTGAATTAAAAATGGCGATGTTCGGAATAGGAGTTAAAGATTTAACAGAATTAAAAAATACAAATCGAGTTGAAATTATGGGGCGGTCTTTATTAGATGCTGAGGACTTAGCGTAAATATAACGACTCAAAAGGGGGAGGTTAGCCTCTCCTTTTTTTAATACATATTTTTATTAATCCCTCAAATAATAAGGCAAAGGAGGGAATATAATGGATAAAGAAATTCACGATCAAAAAGATCGAAGATTTATACCAATGACATCGATAAAAAGTCGAAAAGGTCGAGAAGTCACAAAAGATGTCTTTTATTATACCGATCAAATTGTTAATATCATTTTTATCGGTAGCCCGCAGGATGATTACTGGTTTCTTATTGACACGGGACTTCCTTTTGCAGCAGATGAAATCAAGCAAGTCGTTGCTAGGAGATTTGGTGAACAAAGTAAACCAAAAGCAATACTTTTAACGCATGGCCATTTTGATCATGTCGGTGGATTAATCGATCTTGTTAAAGAATGGCAAGTTCCCGTATATGCTCATCCGTTAGAATTTCCTTATTTGACGGGAGAAGAAAGTTATCCAAAACCTGATCAGTCAGTAGAAGGTGGATTACTAGCTAAAATATCTCCTTATTATCCTATCGAACCGATACAATTAGGCGAATATTTATTTTCATTACCAGAAAACGGACAAGTCCCTGGTCTTGACGATTGGCGTTGGCTTCACACGCCTGGACATTCTCCAGGTCATGTTTCCTTTTTTAGGGAGCGGGATCGTTTACTCATTTCCGGGGATGCTTTTATAACGGTAAGACAAGATTCCTTTTACAATGTGCTTATGCAAACACCTGAAATAAATGGTCCACCGCGTTATTTAACAACAGATTGGTCAGCAGCCTGGCGTTCTGTTGAAAAGCTATTTTTACTGCATCCAAGAATGGTTGTTCCAGGTCATGGAGTCGCTTTAGAAGGCATTCAGTTAAAAGAACAGTTAAAAAAGTTAGTCGATGAATTTGATCAATTGGCAATCCCAGCCCATGGTCAATACGTGGACGATGAAGAAAGTTATGAACATTGATGACAATTTAATGACATCCCAAATTTATAAGCAGGATATATTATTTTGAATGAGAGCTATGGTACAATAGCGATAAGGAAAGTGGGGGTGTCCTATGAAAATTGAAGTATGGTCTGATTTCGTTTGTCCTTATTGTTTTCTCGGTAAGCGACACCTAGAATTAGCACTAGAAAAATTTGCCCATAAGAACAAAGTTATTGTTAAATTTAAAAGTTATCAATTAAATGATCCAAAAGAAAAACATGAAGAGGTCTTTGTTCAAGACGTATTAGCTAAAAAGTATAGAAGACCGAAAGAAGAAATTGAAATGATGAATAACCAATTAAAGGAGCAAGCGAAGGAAGTAGGACTTTCTTTTAATTTTGAAAAATTGCTTCATATTCACACGTTCGATGTTCATCGTCTCGTAAAATATGCGGAAAGTATTCACCTTGATGAACCGTTTATTACTTATTTGTTTGAAGCATATTTTACTGATAATGAAAATATTAATGATCAATCTACATTACTTGCCATTGCGAAAAAGGCGGGTATGGATGAGGAAAAGACAATTGAAATTATGGAAACGTGTAAATATACACAGGCTGTAAATGAAGATATTGAAATTGCCAAAGACATGAATGTTCAAGGAGTCCCATTTTTCGTGATCAACGAAAAATATGCATTAACAGGGGCTCAACCTGTTGATGCGTTTTTAGGTGTATTAGAAAAAATTTGGGGCGAAGAAGGAAGTGTTTTCAGTCAAACAACAAAAGGAACTAATTTTTGTTGTGGCGATGAATGTGAGTAATTATAAAACAACAATTTAAATACTTACTATTTGACGAATTTCTATTTCATAGTAAATGGAAATTCGTTTTTTTATGATTTCTGTGAAGAGAGTGATCTTGTAGTTTCTAATGATTGACGGAAAGGTTATTTCTGCTATACTTAAATTAGCAATCTAATTGATAATGAATATCATTCCTAATTAGATTGAATGTTATTTGATAATCATTGTTATCTAGAAGGATATCTGTTTATGAAAATACGTTATTTAGTCATTACACTTATTATATTATCGATTATTTCGATCTTTTTAGGAGTATCACAAGTATCAATTTTAGATATATTTTCACTTACTGAAGACCAGAGACACATTATTTTAAATAGTCGACTACCTAGATTATTAAGTATTATCATAGCAGGGGCGAGTATGAGTGTCGCTGGTTTAATTATGCAACAGCTGAGTCAAAACAAGTTTGTTTCCCCAACAACAGCTGGGACGCTTGATTCTGCAAGGCTTGGAATTTTAGTGGCAATTATGGTTTTTACTGGAGCAAATCCTTTACAAAAAATGCTCGTGTCCTTCGTATTTGCTTTACTCGGAACCTTTGTGTTTATGCAAATATTAGAAAGGATCAAATTTAAAGATGCTATATTTATTCCATTAGTTGGACTTGTTTTTGGAAATATTATTAGTTCAACATCAACATTTTTTGCTTACAAAAACGATCTTATTCAAAATATGACATCTTGGCTGCAAGGCGACTTTTCAATGATTATGACTGGCAATTATGAACTTATGTTTGTTACGGTTCCTATTTTAGCTGTTGCTTATCTTTATGCGAATCAATTTACCATTGCCGGAATGGGAGAAGACTTTTCAAAAAATCTCGGGCTAAATTACCGGCAAATAGTAAATACGGGATTAGCTATTGTCGCCTTAGTAACAGCCTCTGTTGTCTTATCCGTCGGGGTTATTCCATTTTTAGGGTTAATCATTCCGAATATCGTGACTATTTATCAAGGTGATCATTTGAAAAATACATTAATGCATACAGCGCTTCTCGGTGCGTTGTTTGTGTTAGCGAGCGACATTATCGGACGTGTAATTATTTATCCATATGAAATTCCGATTAGCCTAACTGTTGGTGTTATCGGAAGTGGAGTATTCATCTACTTGTTGCTGAGGAGACATAAGTATGGATTATAAAAAGAAAATTTACACGTTAGCAACTATTAGCTTAGTCGTCGCTCTCATCTATATATTTTATCAATTAACTGGAAATATAAACTATATTTTACCGAGAAGAATTATCAAAATTGTTGCGATTATCGTTACTGGAAGTGCGATTGCTATTTCCACAACGATTTTTATGACGATTACGAACAATCGAATTTTAACACCGAGTGTAATGGGGTTAGATGCTTTATATTTACTCATTCAAACTGTCATTATTTTCTTGTTTGGTTCAAAGTCTTTAGCCATGATGAGTAGTCATTTGAACTATTTGATTTCAATCGGACTTATGGTACTTTTTTCATTGCTTCTCTTTCGAATACTATTTCGTGGAGAACGGCAAAACATTTATATATTGTTACTCGTTGGAATTATTTTAGGAACATTTTTCAGTAGCTTTACATCGTTTATGCAAGTGTTAATCGATCCTAACGAGTTTATGGTCGCTCAGGATCGGATGTTTGCAAGTATAAATAACGTCAATAGTGACTTACTTATTATTTCAATAATTATCTTTGTATTAGTCGTTATATATTTATTAAGATTTTATAAGTATCTCGATGTTTTAGCCTTAGGAAAAGAACAAGCGATTAACCTTGGCGTTCCTTATGATCATGTTGTTAGACATTTGCTTATGATTGTTGTTATTTTAGTATCTGTCGCAACTGCATTAGTTGGACCGATTACCTTTTTAGGACTTATCGTTGTTAATTTAGCTTATGAGTTTTTAAAAACCTATCGTCATACATACATCTTGCTCGGTTCTGCCTTGTTTAGTATTATCGCTTTGGTAAGCGGGCAGTTCCTTGTTGAAAAGGTGTTCACATTTCAAACAACCGTTGCAGTGTTAATTAACTTCTTCGGAGGTATTTATTTCATATATCTTTTAATAAAGGAGCATAGACTATGATTCAAATTGAGAGTGTTTCAAAATTTTATGGTGATAAACAAGTTCTTGAAGATGTCTCCCTATCCATTGAAAAAGGAACAATTACTTCCTTTATTGGCCCGAACGGTGCGGGAAAAAGTACACTTATTTCTATGATTAGTCGCTTAATTGCTCAAGATGATGGAGATATTTTAATAGAAGGAAAAGATGTGCGCAGACAAGATAGCAACAAACTTGCCCAAAAAATTTCCATTTTAAATCAGTCTAATCATATTCATTTAAAATTAACGGTTCGAGAGCTAGTTTCCTTTGGAAGATTTCCCTATTCAAAAGGAAAATTAACGAAAGAGGATTGGGCCAAAGTCGATGAAGCAATCGATTATATGGAGCTTCAAGAAATGGAAGATAAATATATCGATGAGCTTAGTGGTGGACAACGACAGCGAGCATATATTGCGATGGTTATTGCTCAAGATACAGAATATATTTTACTCGATGAACCTTTGAACAATTTAGATATGCGTCATGCGGTACAAATTATGAAAACATTGCGTAGACTTGTCGATGAAAAAGGCAAGACTGTCGTTATCGTCATTCACGATATTAACTTTGCCTCTTGCTACTCGGATCAAATTGTCGCCTTAAAAGAGGGACGAATTGTCAAGCATGGTGGAACGTGTGATGTCATTGATGAGTGTGTATTAAGAGATATTTATGATATGGAATTCAATGTTCAAGAAATTAATGATCAAAGAATTTGTGTCTATCACATGTAAGTTAGGGGATATATTTTGATGAGAAGGCAGCTATTATTCTTATCTCTCATGATCTTACTTAGTTTCACGGCATGTGCACCGTCTGATCAGGGAGATACTGATGAAACAGAGACGATTACAGTCGAGCACGAACTTGGAACAGATCATGTCAAGAAAAACCCAGAAAAAGTAGTCGTATTTGATTTTGGAGCTTTAGATACGTTAGATGAATTAGGAATTGATATTGCGGGTTTACCAAAGGCAACGATCCCTTCTTATTTAGCTAAATATAATGATGAAAAATATGAAAATGTTGGAAGTTTAAAAGAACCTGATTTTGAAAAAATAGCAGAAATTGATCCTGACGTCATTATTATTTCAGGAAGGCAATCAACATTATACGATCAGCTAAAAGAATTAGCTCCTGTTGTTTACGTAGATATAGATACGACAAAATATATGGAATCTTTTGAAGAAAATTTAGAAATCCTTGGAGAAATTTTTGATAAAGAATCAGAAATTGAAGAAAAGCTTTCAACCATTAAGGATGATATTGAACAATTAGTGAAAAAAGCTGAAGACGAAAGCAAGTCAGCGCTCATTATTTTAGCCAATGATGATAAAATTAGTGCTTACGGTCCGAAATCACGCTTTGGTATCATTCATGATGCCTTTGGCTTAACACCGGTTGATGAAAATATCGAAGCATCGACTCACGGAATGAATGTAACCTTTGAATATGTGATGGAACGAGATCCGGATATTTTATATGTCATTGATCGTGGAGCAGCGATTGGGGAAGAATCTTCTGCCGAACAAATTGTAGAAAATTCCTTAGTTGAGCGAACGAAGGCTTATCAAAATGATAATATCATTTATTTACACCCAGATTATTGGTATTTATCTGGTGGGGGTTTAGTTTCTGTTTCCGAAATGGTTAAGGAAATAGAAGCAAGCTTAGCAGAAAATTGATAAACACGTAATCAGGCAAATTTTCCATGACAAAATCATGAAAAATTTGCTTTTTACTTGTCAATAACAATCTTCCTATGTTTGAATAGATGAACAATGTATTATGTAGAAATGAGGAATAGATGTATGAAAAGATTGTTACTAACCATTTTGGCGCTAATATTACTGTTAGGAGCTTGTGGCAAAAAAGAAGACGACCCTGAAGAGTCAGGTATTTTACCTATAGATAATGAGGAATTCGTATCAGATGATGAAGTAGTTGTAACGGTCAACGATGAAGAAGTGTTAGGAAATACATTTAACTTAGTTTACGTCCAAACGAAAATTCAATTATACAATTTTGGCGAAGATGTTGAGGATGTCGATGAAGTAAAAGAATTATCATTAGAGACAGTTGTGGAACAAGAGCTTCTCAGGCAAAATGCTCAAGACAAAGGAATTACATTTTCAGAAGAAGACGTAAGTAATAAATTTGAGGAATTAATGGATGATGGCGATGGTCAGGTCAAACAGTTTTTAGCTGACTATCATTTAGATGAAGAAGCTTTTAAAGAGCAAGTTTCATATTCTCTCTATTTAGATGAATATTTGCAACAGGAGATTTCAGTAAATGTTTCTGAAGATGACATTACTGAAATGTATGCACAAATAAAAGAGCAAAGTGAAGATGCACCTGATCTTGATGAAATAAAAGGTGACATTGAAGAACAAATTAAAAATCAAAAACAACAGCAACAAATGTTGGATATATTAGATACACTTAAAGAAGATGCAACCATTGAAACACATATTTAATAATAAATATTTTCAATCAAGCACCCTCTATCTGTAGACACTAGTTTTAACGATAGAGGGTATTTTTGTATTCTCTTTTTAGATGTCAAAAATTTTTTGAACTAATCCTTCACAATTTACGCCGTATACACATTATAATATATATATTCACTCCTTTGAAATCGTGAAAATGTTCCCTCATAATAAGGGCGATAATAATGTACAGCAAAAACTTTGTTTCCGTGTTATAATAAAACGGTACATCAAAAACTCGTAGTATGTACATTTTAATAAGTCTACTTAAGTTTAGATAAGGATGACAAAATATGAAAGCTGAACAGTTATACGATGATTTAAAAGTTATCGTTTCGAAAAAAAATATTGAAAAAGATAAACCTTTGAAGGAATACACATATACAAAACTTGGTGGGGAAGCAGACTTTTTTGTTACCCCGGAAACTTATGAACAAGTACGTCGAGTTGTGAAATATGCCTATGAAAATCGGATCCCTTTTACTTTACTAGGAAACGGCTCAAACTTAATTATTAAAGATGGCGGGATTCGTGGGATCGTTATGAATCTAGAAAAACTTGATAAGATTACAAATGATGGAGCGACAATAACTGCAGAAGCGGGGGCGAGAATTATTGATGTATCTCGTTTTGCTCTCAAGCAACATCTTACAGGACTTGAGTTTGCTTGTGGGATACCGGGTTCTGTTGGTGGGGCCTTATTTATGAATGCTGGTGCATATGGCGGGGAAGTAAAAGATGTTCTTTCCCATACAACAGTTGTTACGCGTACAGGTGAACTTATTCAGTTAGAGGCGAAGGATCTTGATTTAAGTTATCGAACGAGTAATATTCCTGAAAAAGGTTACATTGTTTTAGATGCAGTTTTTCATTTAAGAGAAGGAAATTATAATGAAATAAAGGCTGTTATGGATGATTTAACATATAAGCGGGAGTCAAAACAACCACTTGAATATCCGTCTTGTGGGAGTGTATTTAAACGACCCCCTGGGTATTATGCGGGGAAACTTATTCAAGATAGTCATTTACAAGGGTCTCAAATTGGTGGAGCCCAAGTATCAACAAAGCATGCAGGATTTATTGTGAATATAGATAATGCAACTGCAGAAGAATATATTGCGCTTATTCATTACGTACAACATAAAGTGAAGGAAAACTTTGGTGTGACGCTTGAACGTGAAGTTCGAATTATCGGGGAAGATTTAGAAAAATAATCGAATCAAAAGTGTGGTGGCTAATTTTGAGACACCACACTTTTTGTTTCTGTTAACTTGTGAATCGGTGTAAAAAGCTTTGTAACCGTTCATTTTCCGGCCGTTCTAGAACTTCTTCTGGTGGTCCGTCCTCGGCAATAACTCCCTCATCTAAAAATAATACTCGGTCAGCAACATCTAACGCAAAATCCATTTCATGGGTGACAAGGGCCATCGCCATATCCCCTTGATCGGCGATATCCCGAATTACCTCTAACACTTCTTCTACAAGCTCTGGATCTAAAGCGGATGTCACTTCATCAAACAGCATGATTTTTGGTTGCATGACTAAAGCTCTTGCCATGGCCACCCGTTGTTTTTGTCCTCCAGATAATTGATTTGGGTAGTTATCAAGCTTATCTTCCAATCCAACTTTTTCTAACATTTCAATGGATAGTTTTTCTGCCTCTTCTTTCGATTTCTTTTGAACATGAATCGGAGCGGTCATACAATTTTGTAAAATGGTCATATGCGGAAACAAATTAAAGTGTTGAAAGACCATGCCGATATTTCCGCGAATTTTACTTAAATGTTCTTCATTAGCTCGAACTAGTTTATTTCCTTTTTTCATCTTCCATAAATTTTGTCCTTCGACATAAATATTTCCGGAGGTAGGTTCTTCTAAGGTCATTAAAAGACGAATTAGTGTTGTTTTACCAGAACCGCTTGGGCCGATAATAGCTACTTTTTCAGCCGGTCGTATGTCTAAGTTAATTCCCTTTAAAACGTCGACATCACCGAAGGATTTATGAATATCTTCATAAGTGATAATTGGTTTTTCCAACGAACAATCTTCCTTTCCATTCTTTTACCTATCTTCTTCAAGATATAAATTTTCTTCTCCATATTTGTTATTCATCTTTTTCTCTAAATAATTAACAATGAGTGCAGATGGATAACTTAAGACAAGGAAAAGAATTGCGACTACAGTAATCGATTCTAAATAACGATAGTGGATGGAACCAAAATCTTGTGCTAAATGTAATATACCGACAACACCGATAATGGAAACGAGTGGAATTTCTTTAAACATAATAATTAAATAGTTTCCAAGCATCGGGATCGTTGGTGGAATGGCTTGGGGTAAAATAATTTTTATCCACTTTTGATATGTCGACATATTTAATGCTGTTGCAGCTTCCCATTGACCTTCATCAACAGCTTCAATCCCAGCGCGGTACACTTCGCCGATATATGTGCTAAAGTGTACACCTAAAGTTAAAATAGCTACTGTATAAGGATCTAACGTAATCCCTGCTAGTTTTGGTAACGAATAAAACATAAAATATAGCTGAACGAGAGGAGGAGTCGAACGAATAAACTCCATCGTCCATGTCACAATAAAGTTGACAGGTTTATTTGGTATCCTGCGTAAAAAGGTCCAAACAAAGCCAACAATCAGGGCAAAGATGTAAGTAATAATAGTTAGGCCCGCTGTTACTTTCAATCCTTTAGCGACAAAGGGAAAAGCTTTGAAAAACATATTCCAACGCCAATCAAGAGGGATATATAGCCTTATCCATGCCCAAAAGCTATCCCATCCCGCAAGGATCCAGTTCCAAAAATCTAGTAAAATTTCTGGCATTATGTTTCCACTCCTTTCTTAGAAAACTCTTCTAATTTTCGCGTTAAGAAAATGAGTGGTAATGCTAGTAAGAAGAAAAAGATAAGGATAAACAAGTATACGGTCGATTCTATCGCTATATTTGTACTACGAATTATATTACCATAATACAGTACATCGGTTAATCCGATTAAAGAAACGAGTGATGTTGCCTTTAACATTTGTATGAGATAATTACCAAACTCTGGAAGCATCATTCGAACAGCTTGAGGAAATATAATAAGTCTCATTCGCTGAAAGGGTGTCATGTTTAAAGCAATACCTGCTTCTGTTTGACCGTTTGATACGGCTAAAATTGAACCACGAACGATTTCAGACATATAAGCCCCATAGTTCAATGATATCGCAAGAATTGCTGCTAAAATATCACTGCCGATTCGGATACCAAAAAGCATTGGTAGTGCATAGGAAAACCAAAATAACTGAACAATTAAGGATGTTCCTCGAAACACTTCAACGTACACTGTTGTTAGTCCACGAACAAATTTAAATCTTGATAATCGTAAAAGTCCAGCAATAAAAGCAGTTATATAACTCATAATCGCTGAACCAATCAAAATAATGACTGTAATACTAATTCCCTTCATCAACTGTGGGAAGATTTCAGTAAAACCATTAATCGTTATCAACTCCGTTTACGTACCATTCATTAGAAACAAGGGAAGGTCTGCATCTCAAGTTCGATGAGAAACAGACCTGATCGCCTCGCTTAATCATAGTATAAAGACAAATTTACTCGGATTAATAAAATTCGCCTTCACAAACTTTTTCAGCTGTTACCTCTTCTTCTGGAAAGTTGTCTACTGGATCAAAGTAATTTTCTTCTAAAAGTTCTGCAACTGTACCATCATCTTTTAACTTTTGTAGAGCTTCGTTATAGGCTTCAACTAATTCTTCCTCTCCTTGTTTGAAGGCTGCTGACCCGTAGCTTGGGTTTCCTTCTACGTCAGGTTGTTCAAAATCTTCAACAAATTCGATATCATCATTATCAGCTGATAATAAAGCCATCTTTAACGTCATTTCTGTAGCAGTTGTTACATCCGCTCGCCCAGATTCAACATCAGAAAAAGTTGCTGGAATATCTGGAGCTGATTTAATTTGGTCTTCATCAACACCCATTTCTTGAACAAAACCAATTTCTGTTGCTCCTTGCATAATCGATACGGTTATATCAGGATTATTAGCGATATCCTCATAACTGTGTAAATCGAGGGGGTTACCTTTTGGAACGACTAAACCTTCTCCGTATTTCATTTCAGGTTCCCCAAAGATAACGTTCTCACATCGATCAGGAGTAATCGCCATACCTGCTGTAACAACGTCAAATCGACCAGCATCTAATCCAGCGATTAAATCGCCAAATTCTGCTAAATGTGGATCAACCTCATCGACCCCCAACTCTTTAAAAACAGCTTTAGCAATATCTACTGCCGCTCCTTTTAACTCACCATCTTCTTCATAGGCATAGGGCTTTTCATTTGCGAATCCAATTTTTACGACACCTTCATCTTGAATTTTAGATAAAGTGTCTTCATTAGAACCACAAGCCGCTAGTAATAAAATAGAAATAAATAGCACAGTGGCTCCTAAAAACTTTCTCATATTAAAAATATACCTCCCTAAAATTTTGATGCCGTTGTGACATCAATTATCATCATATAGGTATATTTTTTTGATTACAAACTGCCTATAACTTCATATAACTACGTATAGCTATATCTTTTCGGTTAAGATCGATCAAGCTGATTGTTTCCATTAATTGCTATCATATAATACATGATCCTCGATGATCCTTACATTTTTTAAAACTGTTTCGAGTTTTGAAATAAAAAGAGAGATAATTGTTGTCAAAATAAAAAATAACCTTTGTTTGTTAAGGTTATTTTTAGAGAAGAGGAGTTAATTCTTTTTCGATTTCTTCACGCTGTTTTTGTAATTGCTTTGGTAAGGAAAGAGTGCTACCTAATTGATCAATTTCTTCATCAATTGTAAAACCAGGCTTTGAAGTTGCCAACTCATACAATATATCATTGCCATCGCGAAAATAAATCGATTTATAATACGTGTGGTTAATGATACCGGAATTAGGCATGCGAATTCGTTCAAATAAATCACGCCACTTGCGTAATTCTGTAATATTTTCCACACGGAAAGCGAGATGATGGAAGCTACTATAACCTAATTTTGCTTGTGTAAATTCGTTGCTTTGTTCCACATGAATTTCATGATGAGATTGTTTACCGCTAAAAGTATATACTGAAGTTTTCTTTTCCTGCTGAGGAGATAAATAAGAATGTGTATGAACAAGGGAAAGAACGTCTTCTAAAACGACCGCTGTTTGATCGATTTGATTGATTTTAATTGTACATGGGCCTAATCCGATAATTTGATGTTCAAGCGGAATATCAGATGCAGTACCAATTATATTTACATCTTCTTGATTTGCATACATATGAAAGGAATGTCCTTCAAAGTCAGTAAAAACAAGAACTTCCGTGTCATTAGAAAGAACGATTTCCTCATAGTTTACAGAAAATTGCTCAAATCTCCTTTTCCAATATATTACTGATGCTTGGGAGGCGACACGGAAAGAGGCGTCTAAAATAGTATTGTTTCCCTTTTTTGTTTCACTAGCATCTTTGCGTTCTATAAAGGCAAGACTTGCTTCATCCTGTTGAATGTCACTTGCATAATAGAGCTTTCTTGCTGTTGTATCTTCGTGATGAACAGTACTTTTTATACATTGAAGTCCTAATATTTCAGTGAAAAAATGGTAGTTTTTTTGTACGTTTTTTGTAATCGCAGAAATATGATGAATTCCATGTAATTGCATAATGAAACACTCCTATTAAACTCGTAAATTCTCCTTTTTATAGTATGGCCAAAAAAAGGAAAAAATAAGCAATTATCTTTTATTATACACTATATTGTAAAAGTATGTTTTTTCTTTTGAGTAATCTTTTCATTTTTGTATCCTATCCCCTATAATAGAAGTAAGTAAAATGAAAATATTATGAAAGAAAGGACATTAATATGTATAAGCCATCACGTGTAATCACAATTGCAGGCTCTGCATCTGGTGGAAGTGCAGGGATTCAGGCAGATTTAAAAACGTTTCAAGAGTTAGATGTTTACGGAATGAGTGTTATTACAGCGATTGTCGCTAGACATCCAGAAACAGACAAAAATGTACATCCACAAACAATGGAAGCAATTGAAGCTCAATTTGATACAGCAATGAAGCAAGTCGGTACAGATGCCATTAAAGTAGGCATGCTATTTACCGCAGAAGTTATTGAACGGGTTGCTGAATTAATTGAACGTTCAGAAGTCAAACATGTAGTTGTTGATCCTGTCATGGTCGGAAAATTAGATTCAAAGTTGTTAAGAGATGATGCAATTGATATGCTAATAGAAAGGTTACTACCCTTGGCAACTGTTATTACTCCAAATATGCCAGAAGCTTCTATCTTACTTGGTGGAAGAGAGTTAACGAGTGTAGAAGATTTAAAACAAGCAGCAATTGACTTGTATGAGAAAACAGGACAAAAAGCACTTGTGAAAGGTGGTAGACTTTCGGGGCCAGCTGTTGATGTCCTTTATGATGGTGAAACATTAACAAGTTTTGAAGCTCCGAGAATAGAAACGAAACATACGAGTGGTGCTGGCTGTTCCTATGCTTCAGCAATTACCGCTTATTTAGCAAAAGGTGAAACAGTTCCAAGTGCGATTCGTTTAGCAAAGGATTTTGTGACAACAGCGATCGAGCACGGCTTTTCTTATACAAACTTTGTCGGACCAACATACCATGCGGCCATGCGACT
>DATGRX010000134.1:0-5486 GCA_035303185.1 Bacillota bacterium | reverse complement strand
TTGCTTCACTAAACTTGCATTCAACGTAAGGCATAAATAATAAAACAGAAACAATCCGAAAATAGCCATCAGCCCAAACATAACCATGTCACCCAGTTGCCAAAAGGAAATCGCTAAAAAAAGTGCCCATAAACCTTTTAACATACCGAGAAAACTTTCAAAAGGATTCGATAAGGTCACCATCATATATTCACCGAGCACCTTAGGCACGTCTCCTGTCCTATCCTTCTTTTGCAAAAACTTAATATGCCCCGCTTGAAAAAGTAATGTTACAACAAGTAACAAAAGATAAGCCGTTCCAAACACCGATCCGATGAATAAAACGTCAGATTGTAATAACTGATAGAAAACGAAGGGTAGCGGTAACCACATCACATACATAAAAGCCATGATCATATGCAAAAAGGCATGTTCTTTACATGTAAGCAAATGTTGAAATGTAAAGATAATAACTACAAATAAGAAAACACCAATCCAGCCAAGTACAACAGTAGAAAAAAGCATGGCAACCTCCAGATAGACAACAGCTCGATATTATGACGAAAAGTCTAAATTATCAATCTTCTTATTTGTTAGTGTAACATAGATACATACTTTTTGAAGGGAAATTTTACTAAGTTTTCGGCCCCACCCCCTATCATTTTATGCTCCATTTGGTAACATATAAATAAGTAGTTAAAAAGAGGGTGTCCATCATGCTCCATTTGCAATCGATTTCTTATCAACTAGCTCATAAACGATCGGATGTCTATCCTTTTAATATCCCCTTTTTATACAAGTTTCGTAAGTTAACTTTAGAAAAGCTAGTAAATTTGTTGAAAATAACCCTACTGTAAAGAACGGCATCTTTAGTTATGAAATTAAACCGTGGGGTTATAAAATGAAACAGGAAGGAGATGCAAACAATGTCTATCACTAAAGTAAATAAGGCTAGCTTGTCTTTATGTTTAACCGGAGCTTTATTTATAGCCGCTAGTGTCTTTTTGTATTTTTCTAATATTAATCAAGGAATTAGTTTATGGATTGACATTATATTTTTTGCAATTTTAAATATAGGGTTACTTGTTGCGCTTGTTTTAGGTATGAAAACAAAAAGAAAACCTATCGTATTATTCAGTCTTTTCGTAAATAGTACACTATTTATTATCGGACTATTTTTTATTTTTACTTATTTATTTGTTATGATTACGTAAATTCAAAATATAACCGAAGGAGGTAAATAGAATGCAAAGAAATATGAGATTCGCCTGGATAGCATCTTCGTTCGCCCTCGTCGGACAGTTATTCATTTTTATCGGAATCTCTCTTTATACAGGAGACTGGCATTACGCAATGGGAAGCCTGATCGTAAGCATTTCGATGGGAATACCAAGTATCCTTTGGACCTGGCAATCCCAGAAGAAAAAAAGGAGGAATCCTGACAAAGTAGCTTCGAATGATGAACTCAAATAAAATAACCATGGGAGGCTCCACATGAAAATCTATTCATTTCAAAAGGAAGTTGGCCGAAAAGTTACGAAATTCAACTCTGATTTTATCATGTCCCGGATTACTCAAACAAAGGGAAAAGCTCAGATCGGATGTATGCACTTGGAGGAAAATGGGATCATTGGCTATCACCAAGCTGTTGTCCCACAGCTACTGCTAATTGTCAGCGGTGAAGGTTGGGTTAGGGGTGAAACCGAAGAGTTTAAAATGGTTCGCTGTGGTGAAGCCGTATTTTGGGAAAAAGATGAATGGCATGAAACGAAAACAGATACCGGATTAACAGCGATTGTCATCGAAAGCGAAGAATTGGATACTGCATTTTTAACGCCTTTATCAAAATAAGATATGAACAAAATCACTTTGTCTGAAAAAACCTCAAAAATTAGGACGACATTGATCTTTGAGGTATAATGGAAAAACATAACGTTTATATAATACTAGGTTTCCATGTATTAACTAGTGGGTCGTAAGGTTCATGTATGAGATGGTTGTGGTTCAATATAAAAGACCATTTCTTTTTCATACAAGAAATGGATTTGTACTTTTAATTTTTAGATAATTTCTTTAATGTCTCCTCATAACGAGTAATACATTTGGCTTAAATTTTTTCTATTTCTTCTTTTTCTTGTCCACGTTTAATTTCTTTCCTTTTCGTATTTTTACCCATATGATCACTCTTTCTTTACAAATTTAACGAGGATAAGGGCCTAATTATTTTTTTGTCTTCGTAAAAGTTGGAAGCTTTTTATCAATGATTCGTTTCACAAATGGCTCATCATGAAGCATCTCCGCCCTCATACAATCACTTAAACAAACATAAGATTCCGTTGACCTGATACGGAATCGTGTCTTTTCATTTACTTGATAAGATATTTCTTCTAAGACTTCTGCTAAAGGAATACATTCTTATTCCTTTAATAAAAATTCATTGTTCCCATGTTTATATTCAGCAAGGGCTAAAATAAATGTGTTGTCTAATCTTCCTTCTTCATCAATTCTTGAAATTTTGAAAGGACTTTTACTTAGGATAAGCTTTCTTCTATCAGTACAAAAAGAAAAGTCCATGTAGAGCCTCCTTTTTATGATCTTTTCTTTTTTAATTGGACATCTTTTCCAAGGCATTTATTCAAGATATGACTAAAATATGTTCAAGAAATTAAAATAGCTTATTCATAAATTTTATTTCCGTTTAATCTAATATATGGAAAAATTCATTAAATTTTAATACTACCTTATCATAGTCGTATTAGTTTAATACTGCAACATTTTTTCTACTATTCCTTCATCCAAAAATCATAGCTTGGATGACTTTTATCTATCTGGGCAACTCCATCTTTACATTTGATGATCTCTTTCTTTTCTAAAAGTTTTTCAACTGCTTCTGATGATAATTTAATCTTTCTTTCATTTTCCTTCTCGGAATTTGTTTCAAATAGAGAATTCAATAACATCACCGTCCTCACTGCTTTTTTATCTAGTAATTATAAATTTCTTTTTTATCCAATTCCCTACCTCCGATACTTCCGATTCAATTTATGAACAATATCCGGTAGTTCCTCGCCCATTACAATTAAATGATCCAACGGACTATTGGCTTTAGGATTTTCAATGGCAGAATAATCTACACTATTTGTAATATCCTCCATAAAGGGAACTTCCTTCGTTTCAGAAACAGTATATTCAATCACCGAACGTTCGAAGATTCTCTCATCCATGCCCCACTCTTTGGACACTTCATGAATCTCTTCCCGTAATTTCTTTAGCTTCCAATCCTCATAGGCATCATCAAAGGCAGTTTCAATGGAAACATTTCCTGGTTCGATTTCTTCTTTCATAAACTCTTTTAAAAGCTCCGCTTGTTCATGCTCCCCTAAATTACTTAGTTCCTCGATGTGATCATAAATTACTTTTAAACCTTTGGCATCAACAGTTTGCTTTCCATCTGCAGATTTTGCCCGCTCTTCAATTAATTGAATAATGTAATGGGCATCGATTCGTTGACTACCAGCGAGCTTAGTCTCACCTAATGGGAAAATTGGCATCTCATCCTCAAGATCCTCATCTTCTTGAGTATCTCGCGTTAAGTTCCTAAAAGCACCTTTATAACGCATCCATTCATGCTCACTTACACCAAAGGAATCCTCATCCCACTCATACTCATAATATTGTTGAACAGTATTATAATGATCCCGAGCCTTTCGATATTTTTTGAGAAAGTCTTCCTTTGCCTGTTCATCATCTTCTAAAGATTGCCAAGTTGTCGGATCACGCAAAACGTCCTCGACTTCTTGCATACTTTCTACAAATTCCTTTATCGCTATGTCATAAGGTTCAACGATCGCCCGACTACTCTTGCCTCCACTACCATATAGCACAAGCGCATCCTTCACCATTTCCTCCGTCATTCTCGGATACATGAAATTTACAATCGAGCCGAACTCTTTTTCCTTACCAAAAATGCGATTTGTTCGGGAATAGGCTTGAATTAAATGTTGGAGCTTTAATTGACGATCCACATACAAGGTATTAATAAATCTAGAGTCATAACCAGTTAATAGTTGATCAGCCACGATGACGAGATCGATATTGCGCGGGTTTCGGCCACTGCCACCACTTTTCGTTCGTTCGACAATATCTTCATAATAGGCATCTTCTCCATGACGCCGGTCACCATAAGTATATTCGACTCCGGTAAACTTCGCGTAATCCTTGAAGATCTCTTGAATTTCTTCCGGCTCTAAGGGACCGCCACGATCTTCGTCTGTTCCGAAACTGACGGTCATTGCTACATTAATCGATATATCATCCCGTTCTTCTAACTGTTTTTGAAACTCTCGATAATAGGCAATGACTCGGTGTTTATAGGCAACGGTTAAAATGGCATTGAAAAATTTATTTTGGGATTGGTCTAGCCAATGATCTAAAATTTCTGTAACGACCTTTGGAATATGGGTTTCATCCTGGTAGACAAGCAGCTGTCGATCTCGCGCTTCCTTTTCCACCTCTAATTCAGATAACTCATACACATCCCTTTCAATATCCCGCTTCGTTCGGTGTGGTTGCTCCTCATGAATTTCATCGACAATTTGCTCGCGTAAGGACTCATAACTTTCAAATTCACCGGTATTTATATAATCAACGTGAAATCCAAGAACATTCTTATCTTTGATAGCTTCATCAATCGTATATTTATGAAGCTCTTTTCCAAATAGTTTCGCCGTCGTGTCGATAAGCTCACTTTTTTCATTAATTTTTCCTGTTGTCGGATTTTCATCAAATAAAGGTGTCCCGGTAAAACCATAGAAAAGTCCGTTCTTTCTGAAATAACTTTTAATCGTCACCATCATATCACCCATCGTCGTCCGGTGGGCTTC
Source organism: Bacillota bacterium (assembly GCA_035303185.1). Classification (GTDB taxonomy): domain Bacteria; phylum Bacillota; class Bacilli; order Bacillales; family Amphibacillaceae; genus CALAMD01. The sequence continues at coordinate 624 of DATGRX010000134.1, read as the reverse complement.
ATCAATGATGAACACGATTCGCTTTTCTTTTAACCGGTCATCTTTCCCATCGATCAGTTCTTTGACAAAGTTATTTAGTTTGAATGTTGTTGTAACGATAATTCCAGATTCTTTTGACAGCATTTCCCGTCTCAGTTCGTACGTACTACTTGTATCATCTACAGTTACAGCTTCATATTCAGCATAGGCTTTAAAGCTTTCACTCGTATGTTTATCGAGCTCTCGACGGTCAACGAGGAAGACAACTTTGTCAAAATCCATTTTTGTCGATAAAAAGAGTGCTGTTTTAAAGCTTGTGATCGTCTTTCCTGAACCTGTCGTATGCCAGACGTAGCCACCATGCGGCTCCCCGGATTCGTTGTCTTTTCCAAGGGCAGCTCCTTCGATCGCCTGTAAAGCGTGTACTTGATAGGGGCGTAACACCATATGCCGGCGGTTTTCCTCTTCTCTAGCCTCTTCGATGACTAAATAGTCTCCAACCATTTGATGGGCCATCGGGATCATTAAAAAGTGGCTCACGATATCTTCCCAGTCATTCATCGGTTTGTTATGTTTATCTGCCCAATGGAAGACAAAACTCGGATTAAAATCCCGAAGTGACTTCGGTGTCGCAAAGTATCTTGT
>DATGRX010000133.1:0-8163 GCA_035303185.1 Bacillota bacterium | reverse complement strand
GTAATAATTGCATCCGTTACTTCAGCTATTAAGATCATATGATCTCCTGCTTTTTTCATATCTTTTACATAACAAGATAAGGATGCTAAAGAGTTTTTAATAATTGGATTGTTATCGAGTGTGTCAAAATTTATTTTTTCTTTTTGTTCTTTTTGTCGCGAAAAAATTAAAGATAAATCTTTTTGATCCTCTGTTAATATATTTAAACCGAACTGTTTCCTAGATAACAATTTATCATATAAACTTGCATTATCACCGATAGATACAGCAATCATTTTAGGCTCGAGTGATATTGACATAAAAGCATTAACAGTCATGCCTTTAATTTCAGCTTCATCCTCGATTGTAATTACTGTAACACCTGTGGCAAATTTTGACATTGCTTTTCGAAATTGTTTTTCATCCATTATCTTATCCCCACGCTTTCATACATATACAATTATTAGAGTATCATGGATAGATAATGAATGACATTAAGTTGCTTATTATTCTTAATATTAAGATGTTATTTTCTTTTTGATGTCTTTTAAAATACTTTTTTCAAGTCTAGACACTTGTACCTGAGATATACCTAAACGTTTTGCTACAACGGATTGGGTTTGATCTTTAAAATATCTCAAATAAATGATGAGACGTTCCCGTTCATCAAGATCACGTATTGCTTCTTCCAATGTTAATTTATGAAACCAGTTTGTTTCTTCCTCAGGTATTTGATCAAGTAATGTAATTGGTTCACCTTCATTTTCAAATACAGTTTCATGAATGGATTTTGGAAAACGAGTTGCTTCTAAAGCATGGATAATTTCTTCAGAATCGATTTCTAAAGCTTCAGATAGCTCCTTTATCGTTGGGCTTCTACTTAACTCCTTTGTTAAATCATCAATCATTCTTCTTACTTTTGTCGCTGTTTCTTTTAGTGAGCGGCTTACCTTGATTGAACCATCATCTCGAATAAATCGTTGGATTTCTCCAATAATCATAGGCACTGCATAGGTTGAAAAACGAACATTATAGGATAAGTCAAATTTATCAATTGATTTAATTAATCCAATACAACCAATTTGAAATAAGTCGTCTGGATCATAGCCTCGGTTCATAAAACGTTGTACGACCGACCAGACAAGTCGCACATTACGCTCAACTAAAATTTGTCTCGCCTTTTCATCACCTTCATGGCTCTTTTTAATGTACTCTTTAATTTCTTCTTGAGTTAATAAGTCATCTTTTTTATTTGTACTCATTGAATTCACTTACTTATCGCTTTTGATGTAGATAGTTGTTTAACCATTTCTATCTTTGTTCCTTTATGAATGGTAGATGTGATTGTAAGAGAATCCATAAAATTTTCCATGATTGTAAAGCCCATTCCAGAACGTTCTAATTCTGGTTTTGAAGTATATAATGGTTCTTTCGCTTGTTCGATATCTTCAATACCTTCACCTTTATCGGAAACTTGTAAATACACTTTGTTATTTTTTATTTGACAAGAAATCGTAATGAAATGATTTGGATCTTCTTGATACCCATGAATAATAGAGTTTGTAACCGCTTCTGAGACGACTGTTTTTATTTCGGTTAATTCGTTTAATGTTGGATTAAGCTGTGATACAAAGGAAGCTACTGTTACTCGAGCAAAAGATTCATTTTCACTACGACTTGAAAAAGTTATCGACATTTGATTCATTATGAAGCCACCCCCAAAGCCCCTAATGCATAGGATTCTGTCTGTTCAACATGAACGATCTTAAATAAACCCGACAATTCAAACAAACGTTTAATTGAATCTGGAACATGACAGACGATCATCTTTCCTCCAACTTGTAATGCTTCTTTATATCTTCCTAAAATAACACCTAATCCTGAACTGTCCATAAATGTAATTTGTTCTAAGTTAACGACCATATGCTTAACATCATTTTTATAAAATACATCTTGCCATTCCTCGCGTAACTTATCTGCTTCATGATGATCAATTTCACCAGATAAGCGAACTATTAAAATATTTTGTTTAATGTCAAATTTTGCTGTAAGTCCCATATTCCTTACTCTCCCCTCTCCTCTTTTCTTATGCTTTCAATATTTCCATATCACAACTGGAAATTCCTTGTTTAAGACAAAACTAGAAAAATTTAGTTAATCTTATTGTATTTTCAACATATTTTTTATCGTTCTTTTCAGAAAAGTAGTATATGACGCTTTATTGACATCTTCCTTAACAGTAAGTGGTGTTTCTAAAATAATATCATTACCCTTTTTAATTTGGAAGGATCCTATTTGTTCACCTTTTGTTAAAGGGAGTGTTAAATCTTCTTGTATATTTATCCTTGTTTTTAAATCGTTTTTATCTTCATTCCTTTTAGTAACAATTGCTATCGGTTGTTCAGTAATGACTGGTATTTGTTGTTTTTCCGCCTTTAACTGTTCTATAGTTGTAATCACATCATTTTTGTGAAATAATAGTTCATGTTCATATTGATTAAACGAATAATCTAACATACTTGAAACCATACCATTTCGTAATTTTACTGTATCAGCTCCCATAACGACGGCTATGACGCGGAAATTATCTCTTTTAGCTGTAGCTGCAAGACCATATTTAGCCTCACTCGTATACCCTGTTTTTAAACCATCAACACCATCATAGAAACGAACGAGTTTGTTTGTGTTGACGAGCCAAAACTCATTTTCTTCACCTTTACGTAAATAGTCTTCATAAATTGAAGTGTAGTCTGTAATTGTTTCATAAGTTAATAGCTCTTGAGACATAATCGCAAGATCATAAGCACTTGTATATTGATTTTTAGCAGGTAAACCAGAAGAATTTTGAAATTTTGTATTTTTTAATTGTAATTCCTCTGCTTTTTCATTCATTCTTTGAACAAAGGCTTCTTCACTTCCCGAAATTCTTTCTGCAATAGCAACACTCGCATCATTTCCAGAAGCAATAGCAATACTTTTTAGTAAATCTTCGACAGTTATTTCTTCTCCTGCGGCTAAAAATACTTGTGAACCACCCATTGAGGCAGCTCTTTCACTTACTCTTACCGTTTCATCTAACGTTAACGTGCCTTTATCTAGTTCTTCCATGACGATTAATAATGTCATTACTTTTGTTAAACTGGCTGGTGGTAATTGTTCATGGGCATCTTTTTCAAATAAAATCTTGCCTGTGTCCTGTTCAATTAATATAGATGATTTTGCATCTTTTGCTAAATCAATAGATTTATTTTCTTCTGCATAGCTTATTAATGGTATGCTGAATATAAAAATTAAGTTAATGATGATAAAGGAAACATATTTTTTCATATAACTCCTCCATTTTGTTATATGGAAATAGTGTTGCCATAAACAGAAACATATATACATAGATTCTTAAAAAACAGACAAAAAAACCCCTTAGTATTAGATCTTCTCATCTAACACTAGGGGGTATAATAATATTTACATGTTATGATGTGATTGTTTCATAAATTAACGTAGGAGAGCTCACCTTTTCATCACTCATTTGAAAGCTACTATATAATTTATTTTTAACTTGAGCAATATCTTTATCGTTGGAATGGATGGTAATAAGTGTATCACCTTCATTGACATAATCGCCAATTTTCTTTTGGAGAACAACTCCTACCGATAAATCAATGACCGAATCTTTTGTCATCCGTCCAGCGCCAAGTAATAAACTAGCAACACCTACACGATTTGCATCAATAGCTTTTATATATCCAGCTTCTTTTGCTTGAAGTTCTATTTGATATTTAGCCTTTGGAAGCTTTTCAGGAGCATCAATGACACTTGCATCGCCACCTTGGGATTCAATTAATGTTTTTAATTTTTCTAAAGCGGCACCACTTTCGATACTTTCCTCTAACATATTTCTTGCTTCTTCTAATGAGCTAGCCTTATTTGCTAAATAAACCATTTTACTACCAATTGTCAAAGTAAGTTCGGTTAAATCTTTCGGTCCTTCTCCTCGTAATGTTTCAATAGATTCAATGATCTCTAAAGAGTTTCCGACGGCTTTCCCTAAAGGTTGATTCATATCTGAAATAACAGCCATCGTTTCTCTTCCCATCATATTTCCAATGTCAACCATTGCTTTAGCAAGTTTTCTAGAGTCTTCTAGCTTTTTCATAAAGGCACCAGAACCTGTCTTTACATCTAAAACAATCGCATCTGTGCCAGCAGCAATCTTTTTACTCATAATAGAACCAGCCATTAATGGTAAAGAATTAATTGTAGCGGTCACATCCCGGATACTATATAACTTCTGATCAGCTGGAGTTAATTGGGCAGATTGTCCGACGACGGCGACACCAGTTTTATTGACGATATCGATAAACTTTTCATTCGGTATTTCTACATTGAAATTTGGGATAGCTTCTAATTTATCTAATGTTCCACCCGTATGCCCAAGTCCACGGCCACTCATTTTAGCAACAGGAGCACCAACCGATGCTACAAGAGGAGCGAGTATGATCGTTACACTGTCCCCTACCCCACCCGTTGAATGTTTATCAACGATCGTTCCTTCGATAGCAGATAAATCTACTTGTTCCCCGGATTCAACCATAGCTTTTGTTAAATGAACTCGTTCTTCTTTTGTCATATCTTGAAAATAAATTGCCATCAAAAGTGCACTCGTTTGATAGTCAGGAATGTCATCTTTCGTAACACCTTCAATAAAAAATTTAATTTCTTCTTTAGATAATTCCTTACCATCTCGCTTTTTCTCTATGATATCGAACATTCTCATTTTTAATCACCTGTTTTTTATAAAGTTTTCACGATATGTTTTACTAAACGTATGAAGTTTGCTTTTACTTTTTCTGTAGTCTCTATGACTTCCGTGTGGGATAATGGTTCATCTAAAATTCCGGAAGCCATATTTGAAATACACGAAATGCCTAAAACATTCATTTTTGCATGATTTGCGACGATAACTTCTGGCACGGTTGACATACCAACAGCATCTGCTCCCATTTTAGCAAACATCTTTATTTCAGCTGGAGTTTCATATGTGGGACCAGTTACTCCAATATATACACCATTTTGAACAGGAATAGAAAGTTCTTTTGCGCACTTGTTTGCATGTTCGATCAAAGTTTTATGATAGGGGGCAGACATATCCGGGAAGCGCTCTCCAAGTTCGTCGTCGTTCGGCCCAATTAAGGGATTTTGACCTGTGAAATTGATTTGATCCTTGATGATCATTAAATCCCCTGGATCAAAGCTTTCATTAATCCCACCTGCTGCATTTGTCACAACAATCGTTTCTACACCTAATTGTTTCATTACTCGAATTGGAAATGTGACTTGTTTCATACTATATCCTTCATAATAATGGAAACGTCCTTGCATAGCGATAACTTCTTTTCCATTTAAAGTTCCAATGACGAGGCGTCCCTCATGACCTTCAACAGTTGACTGTGGAAAGCTTGGAATATCTTCATAAGATAATTGATCTGGATTTTCGATATCATCAGCTAACACACCTAATCCTGAACCTAAGATAAGTCCAATCGTAGGCTGATAAGTCGTATGACTTTTGATAAATTGAGTCGCTTCTTTAATTTCAGTCATATTCATTGTACGTATCCTTTCTTAAGAAATAATATCATGTAAAAAGCTCTTCCCATTTGCCGGGAGTTTCACTTGAAAGTTATCAGCAATTGTTGCTCCAACATCGGCAAAGGTTTCTCGCAAAGGCAACTGCTTTCCTTTTTGAATCTTATGATGGTAAACGAGTAAGGGTACGTATTCTCGCGTATGATCAGTACCATGATGTGTAGGGTCATTACCATGATCGGCAGTTAAAATTAATAAATCATCGTCTGATAATTTATTAAGTACTTCCGGAAGTTGTTGATCAAAGGTTTCTAAAGCTTTAGCATAACCTTCCGTGTCCCTTCTGTGACCATACTTAGCATCAAAATCAACTAAGTTCAAAAAGGCTAAACCAGTGAAGGATTTATTAATCGTTTTCACTAATTTTTCCATGCCATCATCATTATCTTCCGTTTTGATTGCTTTTGTGATTCCTTCTCCGTCAAATATATCTTCAATTTTACCGATCGAAATAACATCAAATGCACTATCTTTTAATTCATTCATAACTGTTCGCTCAAACGGTTTTAATGCATAATCTTTTCGATTTGCCGTTCGAACAAAGTGACCAACTTCTCCGACAAAGGGTCGTGCAATGACTCGGCCGACCATATAAGGATCTTCTAATGTAAGTTCTCGAGAAATTTCACATATTTCATAAAGTTCTTCTAATGGAATAACTTCTTCATGAGCCGCGATTTGTAAAACAGAATCAGCAGATGTATAAACAATTAGAGAACCAGTCTTTATATGTTCTTCCCCTAGCTCTTTAATGATTTCCGTACCTGAAGCAGGCTTATTACCAAGGATTTTTCGGCCCGTGCGTTTTGAAAGTTCATCCATTAGTTCTTCTGGAAATCCATTGGGAAAGGTTTTAAAAGGGGTTTTCACATGAAGCCCCATTAATTCCCAATGTCCAGTCATCGTATCTTTTCCTACGGAAGCCTCTTCCATTTTTGTAAAATGAGCTATAGGCTGAGCTGTTTGCTCAATTCCTTTAATTTGTTCAATGTTACTTAATCCTAAACGTGCCATATTTGGCATATGTAAACCATTCATTGTTTTTGCGATGTTTCCTAGTGTGTGAGCACCGACATCATCATACTTTTCCGCATCAGGTGCTTCACCAATGCCAACTGAATCTAATACAACTAAAAATATACGTTTAAATGGTTGCATCGTGAATCCCTCCTACTATTTGACAATATTTATCATACCATGATCAAGCTCTAGGATGGTAGGAATCGTAAATATCTTTTAATCTTGTTCGTGTGACATGTGTATATATTTGAGTCGTTGAAATATCGGAATGACCGAGCATTTCTTGAACAGCACGTAAATCTGCTCCATTTTCTAATAAATGAGTTGCAAAGGAATGTCTTAACATATGAGGAGTAATTCGTTTTTTGATATTTGCTCGTTTTGCCAATGTCTTTATAATTTTCCAACAACCTTGTCTTGTTAGGGGTCTTCCATGATGATTTAAAAATAAAACGTTTGAAACAGATTTTTCTCTTAACAATCTAGGTCTTCCGTAAGATAAATATCTTTCGATCGCTTCACTTGCAATATCTCCTAATGGAACAATTCGTTCTTTATCACCTTTACCTAAACAACGAACAAATCCCATTGTTAAATGGAGATCGCTTACTTGTAACTCGATTAATTCAGTGACTCGAAGACCCGTAGCATATAAAAGCTCTAATAAGGCCTTATTGCGATAATCTAATGGTTCAGTTCCTTTTATCTCTAAAAGTGTTTCAATTTCTTTAGACGTTAAAATTTCTGGAAGTCTTCTTTCTTTTTTTGGTGTTTCAATATGAAAACTCGGATCCTCTTGTACAATTTGGTCGTGAATGAGAAATTGATGGAAAGATTTTATCGTGGAAATAGCCCGAGCGATCGTAGCTGTAGATTTTCCGTCATCTCTTAATGTATATAAAAATTGCATAATTTCATTTCGGGTTACTTCTTTCCACTGATTTATATGTAAATGTTTCGTTAAAAATTGGTGGTATTGACGTAAATCTCTTAAATAGGATTCAATCGTATTATCTGAGAGTCCCCTTTCGATTTGTAAATAATGAGAGTAATCTTCAATTTCATGTAATAACATTTCCACCGCCCCTTATTTTATCTTTTAATAAAAAAATCCTACCTTAATTATGGATGATTAAGGAAGGTTTTTTTCTACGTTGTAGATTTAATTGGCATTTCTTGACATTGTTTACAGATTCCATGAAAGGTTAATCGATGGTTTTCAATTTGAAAACCCCAGTTGTCTTCGATAATTTCTTCAACATCTTTTAATAAATCATCGATAATTTCTTCAACGGAACCACATTCTGTGCAAACTAAATGGTGATGGAAATGCTTAGCTCCTTCTTTTCTTAAATCGTAGCGAGAGACACCATCTCCGAAATTAATTTTATCAACAATTTCTAATTCAGATAGTAACTCTAATGTACGATAAACAGTCGCCAATCCTATTTCTGGTGCTTTTTCCTTTACGAGTAGGAAAATTTCTTCTGCGCTTAAATGTCCTGATTCATGTTCAAG
>DATGRX010000132.1:0-28212 GCA_035303185.1 Bacillota bacterium | reverse complement strand
CATCAGCAACCGCTCGATATTTGCCCCGCTCGCGAGTATAGGAAAAATACGCCTTGATATGCTCCGCCTTTACCTGCGCCGGATTCTCGATTTCATGCTTATCGAACAAATAGCGCTGGAATAGCCGCAAGGTCTGCTCGTATGATTTCATCGTCTTAACCGATAGTCCTCGACTATGGCAATCGTTCATATAATGGTCTATCTCGAGCGTAAAATCGTTAAAATTACGCATAGAAAAAACGCCTCCCTCCATTGCTAAATTTCGTAAGCAATAAAGAAAAGCGTTATTTGTTCATCGCTATAATGGTTACCGGTAAATGTCCGTATGTTTATCGCTATATTCTTACACAATATAACGGGTAAATGCCGTCATATCAAGCTTAACTTACTCTATGTTCTAAGCGTAATTTATCAGCGATCATTGCAATAAACTCTGAATTCGTCGGTTTTGCTTTGGAAACATTAATCGTATAACCAAACAAGGCAGAAATAGCATCAATATTCCCTCGCGTCCAAGCTACTTCTATTGCATGGCGAATGGCTCTTTCTACACGGGATGCTGTCGTATTATAATGTTTTGCGATATCTGGGTAAAGAACCTTTGTAATTGAACCTAAAAGTTCAATATCATGATATACCATTGAAATTCCTTTCCTCAAATACATATATCCTTTAATGTGTGCTGGAACTCCAATTTCATGAATGATATCGGTAATTTCAGCATCTAAATCCCTTACGGGTGTCGTTGTTTCTTCTCTTCGTTTCGGAATTGATGGGATCATACGCTCATCCTTTTTAACTACCTGCCTAATTTCATTCGCTAAAATATCCATATCAAACGGTTTAAGCATAAAATAAGATGCACCCATTTGAACAGCTTTTCTTGTAATTTCTTCTTGACCAAAAGCAGTCAACATAATAACTTCTACAGTAATTCCTTTCTCGTTTACATGGGACAAAACAGTTAAACCATCCATATGCGGCATAATAATGTCTAAAATAATAACATCAGGTTCAAGGCTTTCTAACTTATTTAAGCAATCATTTCCATCAAAAGCTACACCAATAATTTCAATATCAGGTACTTGTTCAAAATAATCTTTCATCATTTGAACTAATTCCCGATTATCATCAACAATAAGAACAGAAATGCTTTCCATGATCTCCCCCCTTTTATATGTAATGAAATGCTACTTCACGTATTCGACAAAGCTTTAATATCTCCTTTAAAATATGAAAAATTTAATTAAATATCGTTTGACATAAATCGACTTCAAATGACAAAAGGGATTGAATCAACTATACAACATTTGATTCAATCCCCTTTATTTAACTTGCCTTTAATTCAGATCCTTGAGTTAAAATATCAGCTTCTTGCAACATCCATTCAATATGAACACCATATCCTGTTGTTGGATCATTAACAAAAACGTGTGTGACGGCACCGATAATTTTATCATTTTGAATAATTGGACTTCCGCTCATTCCTTGAATGATTCCTCCTGTTTGTTGAATGAGTTTTTCATCTGTTACTTTTATTACCATTCCTTTTGTCGAAGGGTTTGATTGAATTTTATTATTTACAATTTCTATATCATATTCTTCAACTTTTTCATTTTCAACAACTGTTAATATTTTTGCAGGACCTTCTTGAACGTCTTTAGAAAATCCGACATCCATCGCTTTATGCATTTCGTCTTCCTTTGGAAGCTGTTCTAATATACCAAATACACCATAGGGACTATTTTTATTCACAGTTCCCAACGCTTGATCGTGAATGGAAAATTTAGCTTGTTTTTCCCCTGGATTTTTTCTTGAAGCTTTATGAATATTTGTAATTTCAGAATGAATGATTTTACCAGTATGAATAGGTATTGGTTGTTTTGTATCAATATCTGAAATAACATGGCCTAAGGCACCATATTTTTTCGTTTTAGGTTCATAAAAGGATAAAGTTCCAATGCCTGCCGCCGAATCTCGAATATATAAACCGATGGAGTAATTATTTTTCTCTTCATCTTTTACAGGTAATACAGATGTTGTTATAATTTTCTCACCGCGTTTTAATGTGAGCGAAAGTGGAGCTTTATTCTTTCCTGCTTGTTCTATATATGGTTTTATATCTTCTACCGACTCAATCTTTTCGTTTTCAATTTTTAATATAAGGTCACCCACTTGAATATTTGCCTCATGGGCAGGTGAAAACATTTTTTGTTCCTGCGTTATTTTATGGTGACCAACAACCAAAATGCCTAAGGTTTCTAATTGTATACCAATCGACTGACCGCCTGGTATTACTTGAATATTAGATAGTTCTGTTTGTGAAGTATCATTACTTGACATATGTGTATCAGGTGGTGAAGTATCGTTTAGGTTTGATGATGTTTTTGGTAATACATAATAAGTTGAGCCTGTAACCTCGGTATAGTCAACATTCTTTTGTTCTAAAGATTGTTGTTCAACATTCCAAAAATCATGTATAAAAGAAAAAATTATTATAACAATAATAAATGACGTCCAAAACCGAATATTATATTCAACCTGACGAAAATTCACTCATATTCATCTCCTCTTTCTATATGTTTTTGTTCATACATACTTTGACCGAAAAGAGATTTTTTAAACGAGTGAATCTTCCCTAAACTTGTTTAACATTTCCAACTAAAAAGATACATTTAATGCACCGATTGTTTAAAACTATTAGCTAAATCAAGCAGCTCCTGACCATGTTTTAATGCTGTATCTGTCAATTTTGTACCCGTGATCATTCGACTCAGTTCTTTTATTTGCTCGTCTGTCGATAAATCTAAGACAGATGTAGAAACTCTGTCTTTAGTTTCTGTTTTTCGAATAAATTTATGTTCATCTGCCATTGCTGCCACCTGCGGTAAATGGGATATACAAAGAACTTGGCTATTCAGTGAGATATGATAAATTTTTTCGGCCATCGCTTGAGCTACACGGCCACTAACACCAGTATCGACTTCATCGAATATGACACTTGTGACACCTTGATGTTTTGAAAAAATCTTTTTTAACGATAGCATAATCCGGGATAGTTCCCCGCCTGAAGCAACTTGGGTTAAATCCATTAAGGGCTCACCTTTATTTGTTGATATTTGAAAATGAATTTTATCAATTCCATTTTCAGTTAATTCAACCTCAGACATATCATCTGAGATTTGGGTTTCAAAGTGGATATCAAAGGTTGCATCTTCGAGATAGAGATCTTTAAGCTCTTGATGAATATTTTGAATTAATTGCTTACCACACATTTTACGTAAATCATGCAATTGCTTAGCTTCTAAATAAGCATCCTGGGTAACTTCCATTAGTTCTTGTTCTAATTCATGAATATGGCTATCTTTATTTGAAATTTGATTTATTTCATCATCAATTTCAGCTAAGTATTCAAGAACTTCATTTACAGTTGAGCCATATTTTCTTTTTAACCGATTAATTTCATCCAATCGACTTTCAATTTCATTTAGTCGATGCTCATCGAAATGTAATTGATCATTAAAATCTCGTAAATCAAAGCTTAACTCTTCAATGATAAAATATGCATCGTTTAATTGTTTAGATTTTTGTTCTATAAATGAGTCATAGGACTTATTTTCTTCTAAAGAAAGTCTAGCCTGATTTAGCCAATCTAATCCTTTTTGTTCACCATATAGGGCATTATATGCTTCATTGACACTCATATATATTTTTTCGAAATTGGCTAATTGTTTCCTTTCTTCTTCCAAAATTTCGTCTTCGTTTGGTTGTAAATTTGCATTTTCAATTTCATTTTTTTGAAAGGTAAGTAAATCTAATCGATGAGATAGCTCTTGTTCATCAGAGGTAAATTTTTCAATTTGTTGTTTTAAATGAACATATTTTTTATATAAAACATGGTATTTTTCTTTTGTTTGTTTTATTTGTTCATAGGCATAAAAATCAAGTAATTGGAGGTGATTTTCTTTATCCATTAATGATTGTGTTTCATGTTGACTGTGTATATCAATTAGTGTTTTTCCAAATTCACGTAATATAGCTAAAGTAACTAACTTGCCGTTTACTCGGCAAATACTATTTCCATTTAAGGAAATCGTTCTTTCTAAAACAAGCATTTCATCAGAAATATTAATTCCAAATTCTGCAGCAACTTCATAGGACTTATGGTTTTTATCAGGTATTGTAAATAGAGCTTCTAATTCAGCTTTTTTCGCCCCATGTCTAATATATTGTATAGAACCCCGGCCACCAGCTAATAGCTGGACAGCATCAATAATTATTGATTTCCCTGCTCCAGTTTCCCCGGTTAAAACTGTAAGCCCATTGTCAAAGGTAATTGATATCTCCTTAATAATGGCAAAATTCCTAATTGATAATTCGGTTAACATTATATTTCACCTCTTACAATTTCTCAGTTTCCTTTTACTAAATGTTGATGAGCTTCAAGAACAATATTTTCGATGTAATTTTCATGAATATTTACTTCACTTCTATCATGTTTCCATCCTAAATGAACTAAATATTCTATATTTCCTTCTCCGCCAGTAATAGGTGAATATGTGAGATCATAAAACTGAAAATTTTCCTTTTTAGCAAACGCTAATATGGATTTGATTACTTCTATATGTGTTTTCGGATTTCGTACGATACCACCTTTTTCAACCTTTTCCTTTCCAGCTTCAAACTGCGGTTTTATTAAAATGATGATGTCACTGTTCTCTGAAAGTAACGTTTTGAGAACGGGTAAAATGAGGGTTAGAGAAATGAAGGAAACATCAACAGCGGCAAGGTTCGGCGTTTCATTTGTTAACATGTCCGGAGTTACATAACGAAAGTTCGTTCGTTCCATAACAATCACTCGTTCATCATTACGCAATTTCCAATCTAATTGATTATACCCAACATCAATGGCGTAACTCAATTTAGCACCGTTTTGTAAGACACAATCCGTAAATCCACCAGTAGAGGAACCTACATCAATAAATACTCTATTAGCAGTTGATATTGAAAATTCCCGCAAAGCTTTTTCTAATTTCAACCCACCACGACTCACATAAGGATGAAGATCTTGTTTAACGCGAAGTGGAATATCAACATCGACTTTCATCCCAGCTTTACCTAATCTTTCTTGACCGGAGAAAACTAATCCCGCCATAATCGTCCGTTTTGCTTTTTCGCGACTATCTACAAGGTTTCTTTCAACTAACAATACATCTAATCGTTTTTTCTTCATTTTTCCATCCTTTTTTATCTTTATTTACGTTTTTGTTTTCTAGGTAATAATTGAATTTTTAATTTAAATTCTATAAAAGCAATAACCTTTCCGGTCATCATAATAATCTCAGTGGAATTGTGAATGGCAAAATATTTTCCTAATGCTTTTCCTCCTACTGTTAAAGCGGCAACGAAACTCGTTAATATGACAGAAATTGAAATATGAACAGCTGAACCATCACTATATCCTAATATTTGGGAAATTTGTAGAACAACAATCGCTGTTGCTGTACCGCTGACGATACCTGATATATCACCGATGACATCATTTGAAAAGCTAGCAAATTTATCAGCGTTACGGATGATAATAACGGATTCTTTCGCCCCGTGAACTTTTTCTGCTGCCATTGCATGAAAGGGTGCTTCTTTGGCAGCAGTTGATGCAATCCCTAACATGTCAAAAACAATTCCTATTAAGACGATGATTAGCACAACAATCATACCTAAGTACCAAATAATCTTACTCAGTAACGAAGAGGATACAATTGAAAAAATCGCCGCTAACACAAATGTGATAACGGCAATTGTTAAACTGAATTTTATCGAACGCTTTATTTGTGGATTCATATTTTACCTCGAAAGTAATTATGTAATGGAATGGCCATTTCTAAAGTTAAGACTGCGGCTTAGGTCCAGTTGGTTTTCCCAAAGTCATACCTTATGTCGCCATAAAGGCGGTTCCCCTTTAAATGACTTTTAGCCCTGTCGCCAAAGACTAGACTGGATTACCACTTAGTCCGCACTATAATCCTTTGGAAATGTCGCTTCGAACAGTCTAGGAGCTTTCCTCACCGGTCTTTAACTATTCCCTAGCCTCTTTTGCAGTGTGAATTTCATAGGTGACTCCTAATCCCAAGCACACCACTCAAGGCAGGCTACACTACACACCAGCCGATTTTATCAGTTGATCATGTAGGTTCATACCCCACGCCGCAATAAACACTAGGCTTAGTATTTAACACAGCAATGGGCCTCCGCGATAATTGGGTCAACGCCTACATGCCTTTGTAGATCGCCCAAAAATCTTAACTCCCAGCATTAGCCCAAGGCTGGGCGCCCCAAGCCAACACAAGGAACTTCATCGATATGCCCTTTGGCGAATTTTTAGGCCCGCCTTGAGGAATAGAGGACCGACTAGAATACTGTGCCATTCCTACTATTTAAATTTTATCATAAATGAAGAGAAAAATCTATATCTATTAATGGTCTCGATGAGCTACATATTTAATTAAATCATATAAAAATGATTGACGTGCATTAGCTTTGTCTAAGGCATTTTTTGCTTCTTTTGCATAATAATCCCGATATTTTTTGGCACCCTCCAAACCTAATAAGCTTGGATAAGTATTTTTTGCATTTATCTCATCACTACCTACTGGTTTTCCTAACCTTTCCTCATCCCCAGTAATATCTAAAATATCATCTTGAACTTGAAAAAGTAAGCCGATATAGTAGGAGTATTTATCTAGGTAAGATAATTGCTCCTCAGATGCTCCTGCAAAATAAGCGCCAATGTGCACTGCAAATTGAATAAGAGCTCCCGTTTTATTTTTATGAATTTGATTAAGTTCATCTAGTGTTATTTCTTTTTCTTCTGCTTCAATATCCAAGGTTTGTCCAGCAATCATCCCCTGGGGGCCACTTGCTACAGACAGTTTTTGAATAGTGTAAACTTTCTCTTTATCAGTTAGTAATGGGTCTTTGGCAATTATTTCAAAAGCATATGTAAGAAGAGAGTCCCCGGCTAAAATAGCTGTTGCTTCATCAAAGACTTTATGATTCGTTAATTTTCCGCGACGATAATCATCATCATCCATAGCGGGCAAATCATCATGAATTAAAGAATACGTATGAATCATCTCAAGGGCAGCGGATGTATGAATTGTTTTTTTAACATCTTTTCTATAAGCTTCATAACTAGCCATAACTAAAAGTGGGCGTACTCTTTTACCACCAGCTTTAATGGAGTACAACATTGATTCTTTTAAATGAGGAGGTATTTCCAATGTTTGTATAAAATGTATTAACTCTTCATTAAACATTTTTATTCTTGATTCCATATAGATCACCAAATCTTCTGACAATTTAATCCTCCTCAATTTCAAAAGTTTCTAATTCATTTTCTTCTGATAAAATCTTTGTCATTTTATCTTGGACATTTGTTAACTTTTCACCACATAACTTTGATAATTTCATTCCTTCTTGAAAATAATCAATGGCTTTTTCTAAAGGAACATCCCCTTCTTCTAACTTTTCTACGATTTCCTCTAATTGTTCCATCGCCTCTTCAAAAGTAAGTTCCTTTTCCTTATCATTTGTCATGATTTTTCTCCCTCACATTCTTCACTTTACATGATAAATAAGCATCTTTTATTTCCACTGTTATCGCATCATTAGTTTGTACTTGTTTTGACGTGCGAATAATTGTTCCATCTTTTTCATAGGGTAAAGCAAAACCACGTTGAATCGTATGTAGTGGACTTAATAATGTTAATTTATCAATCGCGTTGTTTAAATCGTTCCGACGTTCGTTTAACAGTTTTTTAAAAGATGATAACAATTGCTTATCATAAGTAGCAACTTTTTCTTTATACTGGGCAATTTCTTCCCGTGGAGACGTTACTTGTAAACGAATATTTACATTTTTTAGTTTCTGTTCTTTTTCATGTATTAAATGTGTAAAAGCTCTTTCTGTACGCTCCATTTTATAATCAAGCTCTTGTTCTTTTTGTTGAAGCAATTGTTCAGGATATCGAAAGGCATGGGATGACTGTAATCGCTTCAACCGTTCCTGTTCACTTTTATGGACTTGTGTAACGAATCTGAGCAAAGTTTGTTTCATATGTTGGATATTTTTTAGTAATTCATCTTGTGCAGGAACACTTAACATAACTGCTCCGGTCGGTGTTGGTGCGCGTAAATCGGCTACATAGTCGCTAATCGTTACGTCTGTCTCATGGCCAACGGCAGATACAATTGGTATTTTTGAATGAAAAATAGCTCGAGCAACTCGCTCCTCGTTAAAAGGCTGTAAATCTTCTATCGAACCACCACCACGGCCTACAATAAGTAAGTCAAGTTTTATGTGAAAGTGATTAGCTTTTTCAATCATCGTTACAATTGAATCTGGTGCATATTCTCCTTGAACGATAGCGGGTAAAATATATAAATTTGCCCTTGGATATCTTTTATGGAATGTGGATAAAATATCTTGTATAGCTGCTCCTGTATCTGACGTAACAATTCCAATATTTTTTGGGTATTTCGGAAGCGGTAATTTATGTTTTACATCAAATAAGCCTTCCTTAGACAACTTTTTCTTTAATTGTTCGAAGGCTAAGTAAAGAGCACCAACACCATCGGGATGCATTTCATGGACGTATAATTGGTATTGACCAAAATTTTCATAAACACTCACTTGCCCTTTGATGAAAACCGACATTCCCTCTTCTGGGGTAAAGTTAAGATATCGGTTGTAACCGGCAAACATAACAGCAGAAATTCTCGTATGATCATCCTTTAATGTAAAATACATATGACCTCTTCGGTGATGGTTAAAATTAGAAATCTCACCTTTAATGAGAACTTCATGCAAATGTGGATCTGAATCTATTTTGCGTTTAATATACCTTGTAAGCGCTGTTACTGTTAAATACTTTTTTTCCAATAAAAGACAATCCCTTCGCATATTCATGTAAAGTTACAAACACATAACTAAGTGTTCTCTAAAGTAGTTTAGATAACACACCATTGATAAATTTACCTGACTTTTCATCACTATATTTTTTAGCAATTTCGATAGCTTCGTTAATTGAAACCTCTTTTGGAATATCATCTTCATACTCTATTTCATAAACTGCTATACGTAAGATCGTTTTTTCAACGGTGGCAATTCGATCAATTGTCCAGTTTTCTAAATGGCTACTAATTACATGATCAATCTGTTCTAGATGACTATATACTCCTTTTACAAGTTTATTTAAGAAAGGATCACTCTCTTTTGTTTGTAAGAAATCTTGAATGGCTTCTTCTGGCTCTTTAAAGTTTATGTCCATGGAAAATAAAATTTTTAATGCATATTCTCTTGCTGTTCGACGCTTCATTTATGCCACCTCATCAATTGTTACTACTTTATTATTCTTCAGTTTCCATTTCTAAGTCCATCACGTGTATATTAACTTCTTTTACTTCTAATTCCGCCATGTTCCTTAAAGTTTGTTTTACATTCGTTTGAATTTTCTCAGCTACTTTAGGAATTGACTCTCCATATTTTAACACAATATATAAATCGATCATGACACCACCATTTTCAAGATCGACCTTTACACCTTGACTATATTTTTTACCAAAACGTTCAGCAAAGGAACCTCGAGCCATTGAAATACCGTCTACCTCAGCAACAGCAAGGCCCGTGATTACTTCAATGACTTCAGGAGCAATTTCTATTTTGCCTAAACTATCTTTATTTGTTACTGATAAAAGTTCTTTTTCAGCCATGTTTTCACTCCTCTAATTTTCTTCTTTTAAAATCGGGTGTTCTTGTAAAAAATTTGTATTAAATTTCCCTTTTTTAAAGACTTCATTTTCCATAATTTCTTTATGAAAAGGAATTGTAGTTTTAATACCATTAATGACAAATTCATCAAGGGCTCGATGCATTCGTTGAATGGCTTCTTCCCTTGTTTTTCCATGGGTAATCACTTTAGCCACCATTGAATCGTAAAAAGGTGTTATTTCATATCCTTGATAAACGGAAGAATCAATTCTAACACCTAATCCACCTGGTGGTAAATATAAATCTACTGTGCCCGGTGAAGGCATAAAGTTCTTATAAGGATCCTCTGCATTAATTCTGCACTCAATCGACCAGCCATCTAAAGAAATGTCGTCTTGAGTGATTGACAATTTTTCTCCATTCGCAATATGAATTTGTTCTTTAATTAAGTCGATGCTTGTTACCATTTCTGTTACAGGATGCTCTACTTGGATACGTGTATTCATTTCCATAAAGTAAAACTTTTGTTCATCTAGATCAAAAATATATTCGATAGTACCAGCACCTACATAATCAACAGCTTTAGCTGCTTGAATAGATGCATTACCCATTTTTTCTCGAATTTCTTCTGTAATTGCTGGTGAAGGTGTTTCTTCAATTAATTTTTGTAAGCGACGCTGAATCGAACAATCTCTTTCACCTAAATGAATAGTGTTTCCAAATTCATCCGCTAATATTTGTATTTCTACGTGTCTAAAGTTTTCAATATATTTTTCAAGATAAACATCTGGATTTCCAAATGCAATTTCTGCTTCTTCTTGAGTGACTCGAATTCCACTTATCAATTCTTCTTCATCTCGGGCTACTCGAATTCCTCTTCCCCCACCACCAGCAGTAGCTTTAATAATGACAGGGTAACCGATTTCTTCGGCGATTTGTTTTGCTTCTTCTTCTGATTCAATGATGCCTTCTGAACCAGGGACGACAGGGACACCTGCCTTTTTCATTGTTTCTCTTGCTACATCTTTTATGCCCATTTTTTCGATTGACTCTGGTGAAGGTCCGATAAATGTAATGTTACATTCCTGGCATATTTCAGCAAAATCAACGTTTTCTGCTAAAAAGCCATAACCTGGATGTATGGCATCAGCATCTGTTAATGTAGCGACACTCATGATATTCGTTATATTTAAATAACTGTCTTTACTTGATGTTGGTCCAATACAATATGCTTCATCAGCCATTTGAACGTGTAATGAATTTTTATCCGCTTCAGAATATACGGCAACTGTTTCTATACCTAATTCTTTACAAGCTCGAATAATTCGTACAGCTATTTCTCCACGATTTGCTATTAAGATCTTTTTAATCACGAGTACTCCTCCCTTAATTCTTTTTCACTCTAAATAATGGTTGGCCGTACTCTACTAGTTCTCCATCCTCCACTAAAATATCTACAATTGTTCCTGTTACTTCTGCTTCGATTTCATTGAACAATTTCATTGCTTCTACGATACAGACAATCGTATCTTCTTCAACGACACTATTTTTTTGTACGTATGGATCACTTTCTGGTGAAGGTGCTTGATAAAAGGTTCCTACCATTGGAGAAACGATTTCATGATCATAATCTACTTCTGTTATTTCATCGACAGTTTCCTCAGATTCTATATGTACCGCTTTATTTTCCGTTTGCTTACTCTCTTCCTTCGGCTGTTCTAAAGTAGATTCTACTAGATTTTTTGAAGGAGCTGCTTGAACAATTTCTCCGGACATTGATTTTTTTAATTTCACTTTCGTTCCATTTGATTCATAAGTAAATTCATTAATTGATGATTCGTCAATTAATCGAATAATTTCTCTGATTTCTTGTACTTTTAACATATAAAAGCCTCCATTTTAAAAAAGATTTGAATAAATATACATATAATATACGATAAAAATAAAAATGATAACAGTATATATGTGAATTATGTCCACATATATACTTACGTAAATCCAATTATAACAATGAATTGATATCAATGCGAATAGTTTATGAAAAAAATATTCAGATGTAGATAGCTACACCTGAATGGGGACTAAGGGTTATAATTCACTTCTACTGGTATTTCACCAAATTCACTTCGAGCTAATTGCATAATATGGTTAGCCTCTTGTGGCGACAAATCATCCGTTTGAACATGTACATGAAGTTTATCATTGCTGTAACGAACTAATACATCTTCATAACTATCTGTTAAGGCTAAAATCCTTTCTTGTAAAATGGTCTCTTTTGTTGTTGTCTCATCAATTTCTTGAATTTGATTTAATGCATCGTTTTTTTCTTCAGTTGATGCAGAGCTGGATTTTACAATATTATTGTATCTTTCTTTACTCATGCTTCTTTCATTTTGTATTTCCATTCTTAACATCGCAAAGTACTCATCTGGTTGTTCATTCGTAATATTTGTAACCTCAGTTTCTATATCGTTTGATGTATCGTTTAATACATTTAAATCATTAAAGTCTTCATCAAAAAGTGAGAGATCTTGTTCATCTGGTTCAGACAAAATATAATAGGCACTTAGAACGACCATCAAACTTAACATTGTTAGTAACCATACGGTTTGTTTTTTTAACATAAAACCAATCCTCCTATTGTTTATTCATGACAGATATTCGATGACTTGGGACATCGAGGACTTTTGAGACCGCATCTATCACTTCATTTTGAGTTGTCAAATTACCTAGACCCTTTGCAACTATTAATACGCCCCGAATTGCTGGTTTTTTTGTTTGAATGAGTAATGGTTCTTCTTTTTCACCTTTTCTAACAAAGACTATATGACTTTCCTCTGTATCATCTTCTACTTTTCTTTCTCCTCCACTTTGATCTGTTTCATCTGTAATTTGTTTGCCTTTCATCATATCTTTTTCATATATATAAATATTTGTTGAATCAACATTAACCATTACTTCTACATCTGATAAATTTTCACTAGCCTCTAACATTGTAACTAATTGATTTTCAATATCTTTTTCTAATTGTTCAATGATAGTGCTTGCTTCTTCCTTGTCTATCTGCTCATGGTCTTCTAGGTCATTTTCATTTACAGGTAAGGGAGGCTTTTGTTCTTCAATTATTGAATCGTTCTGTTTATTTGAAAATATACTGCTCACTAACATGAGCATGATGCCAATTAAACCGATAATGACTAAATATTTGTATCGTTTTGGAAGTTTATCAAAGTCGATATTAAAATATTGTAATAATTTACGTATCAAATTATGCCCCCTCCCATATGACATTTACCTTTGTATGTTCAAATTCCCACAACTCTTTTAATAACTTAATAACCTCTTTTTCATTAAAGGGTTTTTCGGTTTCTTCTTTTACTTCATTTTGTATGTTTATTTGTTCAATTTGCTCAACTTCCCCTCCTTCCATTAAAAATGGGATCACATAAACAAATAAGGTTTCTAGAGACTCATAACTTACAACTTCATCCGTAAATTCATAATCAATATGAGAAATTTCTAATTCATGTTGATCAATGAGTGGATATTTAGCTATTTGAATGAGCTGTTCTGTCATATGTTTTAAAATATATGCATCTTGTCCAGATTGTATTTCTTTTTGTTTCATATCTTTTTTGACATATTCATTTTGTTCAGCATTTTCTTGAAGAGATGCCCATGATAATTGAATATTTTGAACAATGTCATAATTAAAGAAGTAAAATAATGGTTTTAAGAAGATCAATAATATGATAAGTCCAATAACGAGTTGAACATATTTTTTATATACATGATTAGGAATTAATAGGTCAATAATTGACGCTAAAAGTATTAGCACAATTATTTCTGCCACCCAATCATTAATCATCGCCATTTATATCACCTTATTTGATAAACATTGTTACATTACTCGAAACAATAATAATGACAATCGATAAAAAAAACATAAATGTAATCATTGCAAGACAAGCTAAAATATATAATGTGTAATTACTAATACTGTTTAAGGTTTTAACAATTGCTTGTTCCCCTATTGGCTGAATAATAGCTGCTGCCAGTTTGTACATAAATGCGATAATTAAAATTTTAATCATCGGAAAAATTGCAAATAAAATAATCATGACAACACCGATGATACCGATCGTGTTTTTTAGTGTTAGTGAAATATTTAATACAATATCAACTGCATCTGTAAACGTTCGACCGATGACGGGAATAAAATTTCCAGTTACAAATTTTGCTGTTTTCAAAGCAAGTCCATCTTGTACAGCACTTGCTGTTCCTTGAATCGTCATCATGGAAATGAAGACCGTTGAAAATACGCCTAAAGCGCCTAAACTAATATTCCTAAACAGTTTTGCTAAATAGGTAACTTGATATTGTTTATTTATATAACTAACCATCATTAATAAAAATGATAAAATTAGTAATGGTACAATAAATGTGGTCGTTAAAACATTAATGATATTAATTGCAAAAATAATGAGTGGATGAATGAATGAAACAGAAAGTAAATTGCCTATGCTCGCAAGTAAACCTAGAAGTAGTGGTACAATAGCAAGAATAAAATCACTCATTATTTGAATCGTAGATGTCATATAAGTAATCGTTAGCTTAAAACTGTTTATTGCTAAATAAAATAAAACTAAAAAGATAATAAAATAAGCAATTTTGCTAACTGTGCTTGTTTCAAATGCGGAATGAATCGTTTGTAAGATCGATGAAAAAATAGCAAGAATAAGTAACATACTAAGTAATTTTCCGTTGAACATAATTTCTTGAAAAGCAAAGGTAAATAAATTTGTCACGATATTTTTTACTGATAGATTGTCCGTTTCATTTAAAAGCGAACGAAACGTAATATGTTCAACTTCCGGCAAATAACTTCCATATTCATAAACTAATTGATTCCAAAACGCTTCTACTTCCCCGGTATCAATAGCATCGATAAACTCATCTCGGTCCAAATCGTTGTCTTCGGATTGTGCTAAAGTATCTATAGGGAAAAAGAATATAATTATACATAGGGATAGACTAAAAGTGATCTTGTTAAATGGGATCATGCATGAATAGTTCCCCCTTAAAATATTCATTATGTCGTTGGTATCACGTTTAAAATTGCTTCAATAACAGCTGTTAGAATGGGTATTGCAAGTAATATGATTGCTATTTTTCCTGCAAGCTCTATTTTTGATGAAACAGAGCTTAATCCAGCATCTTTAGTCATGTTCGCACCAATTTCTGTTATATATGCAATGCCTATAATTTTTAAGATTGTTTGTAAGTGTATGTTTTGAACATTTGATTGATATGCAATTCGTTCAATAAACATAAATACAGAACGAATTTGTTGTATGATGGTCAGAAAAATAATGATGCTTGTCATTAATATGATTAAAAATGCAAAAGTCTCATTTGTATCTTTTAAAATGATATATAAAATCGAAGCAACAATTCCAAAGAGGACAATTTGTAAAATGTCCATTTTATTAACCTTGCATTAAAAATATCGAACGAATTTGTTGGAACAATTCCGCTAAACTTTGAATAACAATGATTAACACGATAATAAATCCTATTAATGTCGCAAGGTGAGCCATATCTTCTTTTCCCATTTGTTTCAAAATTGTATGGATGATTGCTACAATAATTCCAATTCCCGCAATTTGAAATAATACAGATGTATCAACCATTTATATGCTCTCCCTTCACGTTATATAAGTAATAGGACTATGAAAACCCCGGATAAAACTCCTAATGATT
The DNA here is from genome assembly GCA_035303185.1 of Bacillota bacterium. GTDB lineage: Bacteria > Bacillota > Bacilli > Bacillales > Amphibacillaceae > CALAMD01. The sequence goes on along the minus strand of DATGRX010000132.1, from coordinate 12,680 downwards.
TTGCAATGTTAGCATATTGATCACGATGGGTTTCCGCTTCTTGTAATAACCGATGTAAGTGATTATTCGTTACCGCTAATTGTTTTTGTTGTTGTGTCATATCATACTGACCGAGAGTTTTTCCAAACTGAAGTAAAATTTCTTTCTCTTTTTCTGTTAATGCTGAGCGCTCGATATATCGTTGAACATTATTTTCCCAGATCTCAAATAAATGTAATTTATTAGTTGACAAATCTTTGGCTGAAGCATAAAATAACTCTTTTGTTGGATTAGGAATTTGTTTACTTATCGTTTCAAATGCATCTTTTATTTTTGTTTGGCTGTACAATATTTCCGCTTCTAAAATGAGAAGTGCATTTTTTATTTGATGTATATGTTTTGGTCTACTTTTTAATCTTGTACTATATTCAAGGCCAATAAATGTTGTTATAATGATGAGTATAATCGCTCCCAACCATTTCATTTGTCATACACCTCGCTTTTTTAGAAGATTATTTTCTTGTTCATTCAAAATTACAAAGTGATGATGGGATTCCACGGTTCGATTTAATATAATAAATCTTTCAAAGACATTGTATTTAAATAACTTTTGTAAGGATGGACGATTTTTTAACTCATCTAATGAATGTCCATGGACTGAACATATGATTGATACACCGGCATGTATAGCTTCTAATATAGCGAATACATCTTCTTTACTTCCTATTTCATCGACAACAATTACTTCTGGGGACATGGAACGAATCATCATCATCATTCCTTCAGCTTTCGGACATGCGTCCATAACATCAGTTCTTTTACCAATATTATGCTGAGGGATCCCATTTTTAGAAGCAGCAATTTCTGAACGTTCATCAATTAAAGCTATCTTTTTAGCTTTCACATGTCGCCAACCTGTACTAATTATTCTGATAATATCGCGCAAATAAGTAGTTTTTCCACTTTGGGGTGGACCGATGACTAATGTATTTAAAATTTGATCTTTATATAAATGCGGTATTAACGGTTCAGCCACATTTATTCTCTCTCTAGCAACTCTTATATTTAAAGAACTAATGTGTTTTATAGAGTGAACCTTTCCATTTTTTGTGATTACTTCTCCTGCTATTCCTACACGATGTCCACCGTGGATTGTGATAAATCCTTCTTTTAACTCATTTGCTAATCGATAAAATGAATGCTCACTTAATAAATTAATCATTTGTGAAAAATCACTTTTACCTACAGAATAAGGTGTATAGGTAATGTTGTCCTCAAAGATAAATTCAATTGGTTGATTTAGTCTTAATCGTATTTCTTGTAACGATTTCTTATTTAATTCCTGCTTTACTAAAGGAGTTAATTTATCTGGTAGTATGTTTAAAATTCCTTCCATTAAATTTCCTCACTTCATATTAACGTTTGTTTCAAATGTATGTAATTAATTATTGAATATGACTCTTATAAATAGGATCAAAAAAAGCAGCTCATCTTATCGAGCTGCTTTTATAACTTTATTTAAGTAAACTTTATGCTCTGGAAACATATTTTCCATCTGTTGTATTAATGACTAATTTGTCTCCATTGTTAATAAATAAAGGTACTTGTACAGTATATCCTGTTTCTAACGTAGCAGGCTTTGTCGCTCCACTAACTGTATCACCGCGAATACCTGGTTCTGTACTTTTAACAGTTAATTCTACATTTGTCGGCAAGGTTACACCTATAATTTCGCCTTCATAAACCATGATATTAACTTCCATGTTTTCGATCATAAAATTTAATTCATACTCTATTTGATTAGTAGATAATTCAATTTGCTCATAAGTATTCATATCCATAAATGCATGCGAATCCCCGGATGCGTATAAATACTGCATTTTTTTATGTTCAATATGTGCACGCGCAATTCTTTCTCCACCTCTAAATGTAAATTCTTGAATGTTATTGTTCCTTAAGTTTCTTAACTTTGTACGGACAAATGCAGCACCTCTCGCTTGCTTAACATGTTGATACTCTAAAACTTGCCAAATATTATTATCATGTTCAACAGTAACTCCTGTTCGTAAATCGTTGACTGAAATCATTGACATACTCCTTTTGTAAATTTTTTATAAAACTATTAATTCCTTATCACTTTTTGTTAATCGACGGTTACCATCTTCAGTAATGACAATGTCGTCTTCGATTCGGCAACCACCTACATCTGGAATATAGATTCCAGGCTCTACTGTTACAATCATTCCTGGTTGTAATTTTACGTCAGAACGATGAGATAATCCCGGGCCTTCATGTACTTCCATACCTAAACCATGACCTGTTGAATGGCCAAAATATTCCCCATACCCTCTATCAGTAATATAGTCTCTCGTTAAAGCATCAGCTTCTTTACCTGTCATACCTGGTTTTATTTTTTCTACCCCAATTTTTTGAGCCGTTAAAACTATGTCATAAATCTCTTGTAATTGTTCACTAATTTCACCAACAGCCACTGTTCTCGTTATATCTGAACAATATCCATTATAAAGAGCACCATAATCCATCGTGACTAACTCACCTGCCTGGATAACTTTTTCACTCGCTACTCCATGGGGTAAAGCAGAACGTTCTCCAGACGCTACGATTATATCAAAGCTTGAAGAAGTTGCTCCTAATTTTCTCATATAAAATTCAAGTTCATTTGCCACATCAATTTCTTTTACGCCTTCTTTTATATAAGACTTAATATGTTCGAAAGCTTGGTCAGCTATTTCAGCTGCCTTTTCCACAACTTTAATTTCTTCTTCAGATTTAATGAGGCGCAAATTTTCTATTATATTTGAGACTGCATGTAATTGTATATCTTTGAATGTTTCCTTATACAATGTATATTCAGCATATGTAACGTGATTTTGTTCAAATCCTAGCTTTTCGACGTTTAGATCTTTTAATTGTTGAAAAACTTCCTTGTGAATCGGATTTGTATGTTCAACAATTGTGAAATCCTTTATTTGTTCTGTAGCTTGCTCTGTATAGCGAAAGTCGGTAATGAACACAGCATCAGATTGAGTGACTAAAGCAACACCTGCTGTACCTGTGAAGTTAGTTATGTATCTTCTATTAATAGGACTTGTAATTAAAATAGCATCTAACTGTTTTTCTTGTAATGAGCCTCTTAATTGTTCTAGTTTACTCAAGTGAATCATCCTTTCTCTTTATTAGCCTAGCAATCGCATGTGTAGCAAGTTCATATCCATGTAATCCTAAACCAGTAATTTGACCTGTTGAAACTTTGGCGGTAATTGATTGTTGTCTAAATTGCTCTCGCTCATAAATATTTGAAATATGTACTTCAATGATTGGGATTTTTAACAGTTCAATAGCATCATGAATAGCAATGCTCGTATGTGAATAGGCTGCTGGATTAAAAATAACACCATGATAAGTTTTATTCGCCTGTTGAATTTGTTCAACTAAGTTACCCTCATGATTCGATTGATAACAAGTAACTGCTAATTGATACAATTGAGCAGTTTCTTTGACAATATTTTCTACATCTTGCAATGTAAATGAACCGTATATATCCTCATTCCGTTTACCGAGCATATTTAAATTAGGACCATTTAGTAATAAAAGTTGTTGCACCATTTCTGTTTCCGCCTTTTATAAAGAAATTAATGTAATTATTATTTTATCATACATTGTAAAGTTTTAATAATATTTTTTAAGTCGATGATTGATTTATTCTTGTTCGCTGTATTGTTTCATAATAATCAAAGGAAATGGAATAACTAATGAACACCCCATAAAAAATAAATAAGCTTAAAAGAGTAATTAATGAGGTACTATCATTTATTGAAATTTTTAGTTTTTCAACAAACAGATTTATACTAAATAATAGCAAAAACAAAACGATCCCGTAAGATACACTAAACCATAGATTCAATATTTTCTTAAAAATCAAATGATATATTGTCGCATGAATAGATGATAAAATAATGATAATAAGAAAATTCATTAATTGTTTCATAAAGCCTTTAGTTAGAAGGATTTCTGGAAAAAACTGTTTGTCAACAAAATTAAATGCAAGTAAAAATAACATCGCTAAATAAAATAGTATTCCCCCAAAAAACCCAGTAAATATTGAACGTATAAATAACTTTTTTTGAAAATTAATTTTATTTTTCAATGTAATCACCCAGTGTTATCTTTACCGTCTATATGTGATTTCATGTAAAAGTTTTAATTTGTTTACGTTGTATAATATTTATAAACTAGGTTACAATTTAAGTAATCATTAAAAATTTGGAGGCATTAAAATAATGAAAAGAAATGGAATTTTCATAGTGATTGCTAGCTTAGCTTTATTTGGTTTTATCGTCTCACTTTTTAGGAATCCTATGGCACTATTAACTTCCATACTCTCGCTAGTTTTATTTGGGGCGATTGTAGTATTTATTATTCATCTGTTTTCACGCAATCGAAGATCGACTAATGAAATGAAAAAATATAAACAAGCAGTTAAACAATCGAAAGAAAGATATCAACAAACAAAAAGAAGACGCCGAAGACGACCGAGCCATTTACGGGTGATTGATGGGGGAAATAAAGGGAAAAATAACGATCGGGTAACATTTAAATAGTTTCTTTTTGCTAATTAGGCCATTTATTTAAAAATTGTTCAGCTGTTGTTTTTCCCAAAGTAATTAACTCTTTTTTCTTAATGTTATTCATAGATAGATCCATCGTTTCTACCTTTTGAACCGGAATAAAAATAATATCCTTTTCATATTGTTCAATAAAATAATCATCATAAGATTGTTTCATCATGTGAAGTAAAGATTCTGTGAAATGAAATATGTTTTTTATGTTTTTTCTATTTTCATTACCCGTTATTTTTATACCAAGGACTGGACGTTTAGACAATTGATGCGTTTGTTGAAATACCCACATCGGAAAATTACTAACTACTCCACCATCAACCATATAACTTGTTCTTACATATTTTTTACTTTTTAATCGATACGGCATGAAAAATAGCGGGAAACCTGCACTTATTCGGGCCGCTTTTGCAACAGAAAACGTATTTGGATTTATTTGATAAACCTTTTGCAAGTCATCTGGAATAACGATTACTTTTTGTAAAGTTAAATCTACCACGATGATTTTTAGGTGCCCTTGTTGAATATCATTAAACGTATAAATATTTTTGTGTGCTAATTTTTTTGCTAACCATTTTTCTAATGTGTGACCACGATAAAATCCCATTTGAAAATATAAATACATCCATTTGCTAAATGGTAAAACTGTTGTTAATCTTGGTGCATCTAGTAATTTTTTTGCATGTAATGTCATTAAAAAATGTTTAATTTCATGGGCAGTATAATTTGCAGCTACTAAAGTTGATATAATTGCCCCGGCTGATGTTCCAGCTGTTCGAACGATTTTTATGTCGCGTTCCTCTAAACTTTCTAACACTCCTATAAATGAATATGCTTTCATTCCACCACCTGAAAAAACAGTATCAATCTTCAACATAAGCAATTATCACTCTTTTCTTATCAAGGGTTAATACATTGTAGGAGATTAATTTACTTTTAGAACAAAAAATCCATATAACGTAAAAGTCATATGGACATTTATTTGTTCATATTTTGTAGTTGTTTAACTCTTGACTTATCAGCCTTAAAGTATTGTACTAGATTATATATTTTGTCAATGGAGTCCCAACTTAAATGATGTTCAATCCCTTCAACTTCTTCATATATTAAATGTTCTTCTACACCAATAATAGCTAAAAACTCTTCTAAAAGTTCATGTCTGAAAACTAACTTCTTGCCTATTTCTTTGCCTTTATTGGATAAAACAAAACCTCGATAACGTTCGTAATGTACGAATCTCCTTTGATCGAGTTTTTGAATCATTTTTGTTACTGCTGAAGGATGTATATCGAAAATCTCTGCTATATCTGAAACTCGAGCATAACCCTTCTTCTCAGTTAATAAATAAATTTGTTCAATATAATCTTCCATCGTTGGTGTAGGCATGCTCTTTTCCTCCTTATTCTTAAAATATAAGTTCTTTATTAATATACAATAAACAGATTAATTAAACAAATGAACATAACTTTTAACACATCATACATGCCCATTAAAAAAACAGTTGATTTAAGCTTTTTACTTAAATCAACTGTTTTCCATCAATTATTAGATAGTTATCTTTATAAGCCGCACTTTAATTGGGCACCACAGCTTGTACATGTATTACAGCCACCTACATCCGCTACGTTACCTTTTCGACACACAGGACATGTGTCACCAATTTCAGAACCTATCGTTACATTTGTATGTTCTAATTCTTGGATTGTATCTACTAAAACTACACGGCTATCCTCAAGATTATTTTCTACACTTTCTTCAAATTCTTCGTCTATTGTTTCTTCATCAGCTTTTAATGTTAGAACTTGTGAATCACGACTACCGTCTACGTAGACTGTACCACCTTTTGCTCCACCATTATATAACCGCTGATAAACTTTCTCTACTTGTTCAACCGTATATCCCCGGGGTGCATTTACTGTCTTAGAAATAGAACTATCAACCCAACGCTGAATAACACATTGTGTGTCTGCATGGGCTTCTGGCGTTAATTCCATTGCTGTCGTGAACCAATGGGGCAAGTTATTCGGATCAGCCTCTGGATTTTCATCTAAATATTCTTGTACGATATCAGCTTTAACTTCGATGAATTTACCTAATCTTCCACTTCGGTAATATGAGAAAGAGAAATATGGTTCTAAACCTGTAGAAACACCTACCATTGTACCCGTTGAACCTGTTGGAGCAACAGTTAATAAGTGGGAGTTTCGAATGCCATGCTTCATAATACCATCTTTAATATCTTCTGGCATTTGCTTCATATAGCCAGTATTAATAAATTTCTTTCTTAACTCTAAAGTTTCTTCTTCTGTTTTACCGACTAAAAATGGAAAGCTTCCCTTTTCTTTTGCAAGTTCAATCGATGTACGATAGGCGGTTGTTGCGATTGTTTCAAAGATTTGATCAACAAGTTTATTTCCTTCTTCAGTTCCATATTCGGTTTCCGTATAAATGAGTAAATCATGTAATCCCATCACACCGAGACCGACTCTTCTTTCTCCTAAAGCTTGTTTTCGATTTTCTTCTAAAAAGTAGGGGGTTGCATCGATCACATTATCTTGCAGTCTTACACCAATAGAAACAGTTTCTTTTAACTTATCAAAGTTAACTGTTTTGTCCTCTTTATTAGCCATTTCAGCGAGATTGACTGCTGCTAAATTACAGACCGAATATGGTGCTAGAGGTTGCTCTCCACATGGATTTGTAGCTACAACTTGTTGTCCGTAGCTTGAAGCATTTGTCATATCATTAGCATTATCGATAAAGAAAATTCCTGGCTCAGCAGAATAAGTTGCACACGTATTAATTAAATCCCATAATTCTCTTGCACGGATTTTTCGGTACACACGAACACCGTATCCCATTTCTTCCCATTTACGTACGTCGCCTACTTTATGCCATTTCTCATTGTATTCTTTCATTTCTTGTTCTGAGTAATTTTCTACATCTGGAAACTTAAGTTCATACATATCATCATTTTCGACTGCTTCCATAAATTCTTTTGTTAAACAGACAGAAATATTTGCACCGGTTAAAAAATCAGGATTGTGAACACTATATGTGCCACCTGTACGAAGTTTTTCTTCTGCTTCCTTCATTGCCTCTTCTGTAAATCCACCTAAACCAGGCATGTTTTTATAATTAAGTATACTTGTGTACATATCTGTTTCTATTTCTGTTAAAGGAGTGAATTTTAATTTTTCTTGGGCGACTCTTTTAATTTCTTCATCGTCAGTGTTTTCAATTAAATATCTTAGGATTCTCGGATTTTGCATTTTAGAGATAATAAATTCGATAATATCGGGATGAGAATCAACGAGCATAATCATTTGTGCTCCTCGTCTACTTCCACCTTGTTCAACTAAATGCGTTAATTTAGCAATATCATCTAGCCATGATACAGAACCGGAAGATTTTCCATTTACACCTCTTGCAAGGGTATTTCTTGGACGAAGAGTTGAACCATTTGTACCAACTCCACCTCCACGGCTCATAATTTCCATCACTTGTTTTCGATGATCGGAAATTCCTTCTCTAGAATCTTTTATATACGGCATGACGTAACAATTAAAGTACGTTACATCTGTTTCTGCACCTGCTCCGTATAATACTCTTCCCGCAGGTATAAAATTTAAGTTTGATAGTTGTTCATAAAATTTATCATACCAATAGGATTGCTTTTCCTTCGTACTTTCAACTGAGGCTAAGCCTGTTGCATTTCGTTTTGCAATTTGTTCATAGTAAATTTCTAATGGTTTATCAATAACATCTATATTTCTCGTAATTATACCTGTTTCAATTTCCTTTTCATCATCAAGTACAGATAAAAATTCTTCATCAATGTAAATTTCTGCTTGTTTGTTTTCCCAATCAAGACTTTTAATAAATCCTGTTCCTCTAGCTGGAAAATTCGGATCAGGTTTAACGGTCAAAACAACAAAATCTCCCTCTTTTAAAGTTTTCTTCTCGGTATCTTTAAAAGCATACCGATCTAACATGACAAGTCTAGAAACGCCCTTATGTGTGATATGCATGTCTTCTGTAATTGGATATACTTGATGGAATTGCTTAATATCTTCGTTTAAGCTTTCTATGTTAATATGTAACTTCTGTTTTTGCATGGTTATTGACAATGTAATCACTCCTTAAACAAACACAATATGTAGTATTTTTAAATATTGAATCACTATATATAGTAGCATAAAGGATAAGATTACATAAGTCAACGAAATTATTATATGTTCAAGTTTTATTATATTAGATGGGAGAAAGTATCATGTAGGATAAAAGTGAAGCGATATATAATTTATCACATACATATAAAAGACTCAACTAATATATTAAAGAACGATTATTTTTGAATTTACTCACAAGAAGGCATATAATAAACGATAGGAATTATTAGTTTGGGGGATGCATTATGACAATTTTTCTCATCATTATCGTATTATTACTTGCTTTTGGTATATTCCGCTATTATCGTAACCGATCTTTTGTAGATATATTAACTGAAGAGCAATTTATTGAAGGGTATCGGAAAGCTCAATTAATAGATGTCAGGGAGCCACAAGAATTCGATAATGGTCATATATTAGGAGCAAGAAATATTCCGATTACTCAGATGAAACAACGTCTTGTAGAAATGAGGACAGACAAGCCTGTATATTTATATTGCCAAGGTACTTCTAGAAGTATGAGAGCAGCAAATTTACTTAGAAAAAATGGCTACAAAGATCTTAATGTTTTACAAGGTGGATTTCGCAAATGGTCTGGACGAGTAAAAACAAATAACTAATTTTAATTCTTAAAAGGAGTCCGAAAAAAATCGGACTCCTTTTTTCATTTATTTATTCTTCTTCGTCTTCCTTCTCATACTTTAAAACTGGCTGCCTTGCAGCACGAGTTTCATCTAATCGGGAAACGACTGTTGTATGTGGTGCTTCTTGTACTTTTTCTGGATCATTTTTAGCTTCTTCAGCAATTGTTAGCATCGCATCAATAAATCCATCTAATGTTTCTTTTGTTTCTGTTTCAGGTGGTTCAATCATAAGGGCTTCTGAAACATTTAATGGAAAATATATAGTTGGTGGATGATAGTCAAAGTCTAATAGTCGTTTTGCTATATCTAACGTTCTAACACCTAGTTTTCGTTGTTTACTTCCGGATAAGACAAATTCGTGCTTACAATGCTGTGTAAATGGTAATTCATACTCATCTTCAAGTCGTCTCATCACATAGTTAGCATTTAAGACAGCGTGCTCACTTACTTGCTTGAGTCCCTTTGGTCCCATAGAACGGATATACGTATATGCTCGCAAATAAATACTAAAGTTACCATAGAATGGCTTGACACGGCCTATAGATTTTGGTCGATCATAATCCAATACGTATTCGTCTTCAATCTTTTCCACAGTAGGTTTTGGTAAAAATGGTGCTAATTCCCCAGTAACTCCAATTGGTCCTGATCCTGGTCCTCCACCACCGTGTGGCCCCGTAAATGTTTTATGAAGATTTAAATGAACAGCATCAAAGCCCATATCCCCTGGACGAGCGTAACCCATAATTGCGTTTAAATTTGCTCCATCATAATAAAGCCGTCCGCCAACACCATGGACGATCTCTGCCATTTCAACAATATCTGTTTCAAATAAACCTAATGTATTCGGATTTGTTAACATAAGAGCTGCTGTATTATCACTTACAACTTCTTTTAAATGTTCGATATCAACTAATCCACGATCATTTGATCGAACCGTCACAGGATCTAAACCAGCGACCGTAACAGACGCGGGGTTTGTTCCATGTGCTGAATCCGGAACGATTACTTCTGTTTTATGATGATCGCCATTTGCTTCATGGAATGCCCGGATCATCATTAAAGCCGTCCATTCACCCTGGGCACCTGCTGCCGGCTGCATGGAAAATTTATGCATTCCTGTTATTTCTTCTAACGAAGTTTGCATGTCATAAATCATTTCAAGGGCACCTTGGACTGTTTTTGGATCTTGATACGGATGGATTTGTGTAAATCCATCAATACGAGCAACATCTTCATTAATTTTAGGATTATACTTCATTGTACAGGAACCGAGCGGATAAAAGCCTGTATCTAAACCATAATTACGATCAGATAATCCAGTATAATGTCGCATAATTTCAAGTTCACTTACTTCAGGTAATTCCGGCGATTCATCCCTTACATACTCATTTGAAATATCTTCATCTAAATCGAAATCCTCAAATTCAAGCTTCGGTAAACTATAACTCTTTCTTCCCTCTTTACTACGTTCAAAAATTAGTGGAAAATTTTCTTTAGTCATAAATATCCCCCAATTCTTTGACAAAAGAGTCAATCTCTTCTTTTGTTCGAATTTCCGTAACCGCAACTAACATATGATTTTCTAGTTCAGGATAATATTTACCGAGATCAAATCCACCAATAATACCCTTTTCTAGTAATTTATCATTTACTTCTTTAACGGATTGTTTACAATTTACAACGATTTCATTGAAAAATGCGTCACTAAATAATACTTCAAAGCCAGCATCTGTTAATTCTTTCTTCATATAACGAGCTTTCTGCATGTTTAGTTCCGCCATTTCCTTAACACCATGTTTCCCAAAGTATGTCATCGCTACGGAACTAGCTAAAGCATTAAGAGCTTGGTTTGAACAAATATTGGAAGTTGCCTTTTCACGGCGAATATGTTGCTCTCTTGCTTGAAGGGTTAATACATAACCTCTTCTTCCTTCAGTATCCACTGTTTCACCAACTAGACGCCCTGGAATACGTCGCATTAATTTTTCTGTTGTAGCGAAATATCCGCAATGAGGACCACCAAATTGTACAGGAATACCAAAGGGTTGCGTATCTCCTACAACAATATCGGCACCAAATTCACCCGGAGGTGTTAAATATCCAAGGGCGAGTGGATTACTTGAAACGATAAACATTGTCCGTTTTTGCTGCTTAATAAGCTCATTTACTTTGGCTAATGGTTCAATTTGGCCAAAAAAGTTCGGATATTGAATGAGAACGCTAGCTGTATCTTCATCGATCTCTTTTTCTAATTGTTCGATATTAGTAACACCATTTACGTGATCAATTTCTACAATGTCTAAATCTAGTGCTTTTCCGTACACTTTAATAATATCTCGATATTCTGGATGAATCGCTTTTGAAACAATTACTTTATCCTTCCGTGTATGTGCGGCACTAATATTTACAGCTTCAGCAATGGAATTCCCACCGTCATACATAGAAGAGTTCGCTACATCCATACCTGTTAATTCACAAATCATTGTTTGGAATTCAAAAATAGCTTGTAGTTCTCCTTGGGAAACTTCAGGTTGATAAGGTGTATAAGCTGTATAAAACTCAGAACGAGAAATTACGTGATCAACTACTGAAGGAACAAAATGCTGATATGCTCCCGCTCCTAAAAAGGAAGGGTATTCTGTTAAATTCATATTTTTATTTGCTAATTCAGTAAGTTCTTTCTTTAACTCATATTCACTCGTTACATCTTTTAAATCGAACTCTCGATTAAATCGAATATCTTCCGGAATATCGGAAAAAAGTTCATCCGTTGATTCAATACCAATTGAATCAAGCATTGATTGTTTATCTTCTTCTGTCATTGGTAAATAACGAAAACCCATTTTTGTTACCTCCTGAACTTATTTTTTAAGAAAAGGAATATCAATAACTTTTGCCTTTACTTGCCTTTTACGGATTTGAACGTATACTTCATTATTTTTTTCTGCATGTTCTGTATCGATTAATGCTAAGCCTAAATTTTTTCCTAACGTAGGAGACTGTGTTCCAGATGTAATTTTTCCAATAACTTTTTCGTCAACAAGTACTTCATAATCTGTTCTCGGAATACCTCGATCAATCATTTCTAGACCGACTAACTTACGGCTAGCACCTTCGTTGATTTGCTTTTCTAAAACGTCTTGGCCAATAAACTTTGTCGGTCGGTCGATTTTTACAAAAAAGTTTTGTCCTGCTTCAATTGGTGTGATATCTTTAGAAAGCTCTTGTCCATATAAAGGCAAGCC
>DATGRX010000131.1:0-32595 GCA_035303185.1 Bacillota bacterium | reverse complement strand
GCGGCAACAACACCAAATCGTGTTGGTGAGCTCCAAATAATTGCATCTGCCCATTCAATATCTTCTGCTGTTGCTTCTGCTATCTCATCTTTTGTAGCTTCATAGTGTTCTTTCCATGCTGGGTTTTGTTCAATAGCTTCCATCGGGGCAAGCTCCGGAGCTCTTACAAGTCTCGCGTTTGCTCCAAGACTTTCTGCTTCCTCTTTTGCCCACTTTGCCATTTGATAGTTTGTTCCTGTTGAACTGTAATAAACAATAGCGACATTAATATTTTCCATTATTGCATATCTCCTTTTAATATTATGTTTTGTTCATGTTTGCAATTTATACAATAAATTTTAATTGATTACAGAGCCATCCCTCCGCTATTCAATGTATTCATATTATATGAATCCGAGATATTAGGAAAAAGCAATGCGACATTAAAGGTCTGCCGCATAATAGCCTAACTTTTTCAAAAGAGTTATGACTTCTTCCTTCTCTTCCACATTAAGGCCAGCAAAGATTTTCTGAAGCGATTGTTTATGCTCGGGGAAAATTTCATCCATTAAAGATTTTCCTTCGTCGGTCAACACGGCATAGGTAACCCTTCGATCCTCTGCACAAGCTTGTCGCTTTAAAAGCTTCTTTTGCTCTAACTTATCGACAACGTACGTTATGCTACTACTTGCAAGCAATACTTTTTTTCCGATTTTTTGAATCGGCTGTTCCCCTTTACTATAGAGTAATTCTAAAACAGCAAATTCCGTCGGATTCAGTTCATACGTGCGAATATCTTTAGCGACCTCTTTTTGAATCGCTTCTAACGCTCGTGATAAAACGACAAAAAGTTTTAATGACAATTCAACATCTTTTTGCATATTAACCATATCCCTTTAATTAATATATCTCGAATTCAAAGTTAATTATATGTCATACTTTTATTAGAGTCAATCACTTTGCTTTTCGCCACCCGGAAATAGGATATAAGACCAAGAGACAATCGAATCAATTACAAAAATTAAAATCCATAGTTGGCTAACAGAGCCGATTATTTCATCATGAAAGGGACCTTCATCCGTCGTTTCCGCTGCATACCAGGACCAATCGGTTAAAAAGTGCATAATCCCCTCATCATGTTTCCCGTATGTGACCCAAAAATACGCGTGGCCCCCGATAAAAACTCCAAAGTGAGTAAGCCACCATAAAAAATAGTTCCGAGCAATAACTTTTGGATTTTTAGCCCGTTCCATTCGTTGTTTATCTTTTTCCGTGAGTAAATCGACATTTTTCCATTTGCCTACTTTTTGTTTAATGTATCTGTCCAACTTTTGAAAGTCAGATATTCCAAACGTCAAAGCATACAAAAGGAAAATCGTAACGACGATCGTAAAGGCAGAAATTTCGCCCGTTTCCCGATAAACGACAACCGCTAGGATTACCTCTGTACCGAGTAACATAAAAAATATGATTAGAAAAAAATAGCTTATCGATTGTTTTTTCAAGGCATAGCGAAACACGAGAAACAATAGTAAGGACACTGTTGCCAAAATTTCTAGCGTAATAAAAATTTCCCAATGATAATGTAGTAAGGCTTCTATCATGGCCACTCCCTTTTAGTTCATACTATTTTAGTACATATGTAACAACTCGTGATATACTAGTTTATAGGTACGTACGGAAATTTAATTTATAAATGAGGTGTTTGACAATGTTTAATTCCGTTTTATTATACACGAATCAATTAAAAGAGTTAAGAAGGTTTTACATGAACATTTTAGAATTAAACATTACGGATGAAACTGAAGAAGCCTTTTCGATCGATATAGGTACATCAAAACTTACCTTTAAACAAAGTGATAAACCGTGCTTTTACCACTATGCAATTAACATTTCGGGAAATCAATTCTCGATGCTAAAACATCGAATCAAAGAGCGAATTCCATTAAATCGTGAACGGGGCATTGATGAGGTATACTTTTCAAGTTTTGATGCGGATTCCATGTATTTTGAAGATCCTGCTGGTAATATTATCGAACTGATTGGTCGTAGAAAACGGGATTTATTTGGGAATCCGACATTTGCAGAATCTTTTTTTAACATTAGTGAAGTCGGAATCGTTTCATCACATTTAGATGATCTAAGTGAAGAGTTTCAAGATATTGGCCTTCCACTTCGGGGAACGGAAATCTCTTATGACTCGGTAAACTTTTTTGGTCGAGAGGAGTCCTTTATCGTTCTCGTACCACCGGAGCGTAAGTGGTATTTTTCCGAACAAATGTCTGAAGTTTTTCCCCTTGAAATAGAGCTCACGAACGGATATCACATAACAATTAATGAAGAAGGTCTAGCAAATATTACTAAAACAGAGGACGACTAAAGGGAGACAGTCAACATGAAAAAGCGGTTTTACATTATACTCACTTCTCTCCTCTTTGCTCTTATTGGTTGCTCAGAGGCTAACAATGAAGATAAAGTTTCCTTACGCATCTCAGCAGCGATAAGTTTAACCGAAGCCCTCGAAGAGATTCAAACGATCTTTGAAGAAGAACATGATGTTTCCCTATCCTTTAACTTCGGTGGCTCCGGCACCCTAGCCCAGCAAATTGAGCAAGGTGTACCGGTTGATGTATATATCTCGGCAAACACAGACTGGATGGACCATCTTGAGGAAAAAGGGTTGTTAGTAAAAGAAACACGTGACACGATTGTCGAAAATGAACTCGTGCTTATCGCTGCGCAAAATACTAATATTAATGAAGATAGCTTTGCCAAAATAGATTTCCAACAATTTTCCCATATAGCGATTGGTAACCCAGAAAGTGTTCCCGTCGGCAAATATACAAAACAATCCTTTGAAGAAATAAATACGTGGAATGAATTAGAAGAACAAATCATTTTCACAAAAGACGTGCGGCAAGTCCTCACATATGTGGAATCCGGTAATGCAGATATTGGATTTGTTTATGCAAGTGATGTTCGGAAAGATAGTAATGTAGAGATTATCACAACTGTTGATCGCTCTTATCATGAAGGGATTGTCTATCCCGGGGCGGTCCTCCTTGGGACGAAACATGAAGAAGCAGCGAAGGAGTTCTTAACGTTTCTGGAATCACAAGAGGCGAAGGAAATCTTTGAAAATCATGGTTTTGTTAAGTAGAAAAAGGTGATGGCTTATTTCATTCGTTAATTTTTCACCCTTTTGGTTGTCGTTTAAGACGGCGACAATTGCGACGGTTATTGTGTTTATCATCGGTATTTTTATAGCTTATCAGTTTTCTCGGTCACAATTTAAAGGGAAAAGTATTTTAGAAGCGATGATGATGTTACCGCTTGTTTTGCCGCCGACGGTCGTTGGATTTATTTTACTTTATTTATTCGGGAAAAATGGACCACTTGGACGGTTTTTAGCGATATTTGATATTCAAATTGTGTTTACTTGGTATGCGGTCGTTATTGCGGCGATTGTTGTTTCCTTTCCACTCATGTATCAAAGTGCATCGGCTGCTTTTAAACAGTATGATGAAAATTTAGAAAAGGCAGCCCGGACGATGGGAGCTTCAAAATGGCGGGTGTTTTGGACGATTTCCTTTCCCCTCGCTTGGCCGGGACTACTTGCCGGATTAGTGCTCACCTTTGCCCGAGCCCTTGGAGAATTTGGCGCAACCCTTATGGTCGCCGGATATATTCCGAATGTGACAGATACGATTCCCCTAGCAATTTACTTTGAAGTGGAATCAGGTAATATGGAGATGGCCGCCTTTTGGGTCATTATTATCGTTATTTTAGGGTTTAGTGCAATGCTCTGGCTAAACTGGTGGAGCCGACGAAATATGATGAAATATAAAGATAGAAACGGGTAGGAGAGACTTTTATGCTTCACGTTCATATCCAAAAACAAATGAGTCATTTTCTAATTGATGTGGAGTTTTCGGTCGGAAAGGAAATTGCTGTTTTGTTTGGTCCGTCCGGCTCGGGGAAGACGTCTATTTTACATAGTATTGCCGGCCTGTCACCAGTTAAAGACGGCTACGTTCGGTTAAAGAATCGCCTTTTAATGGAAGATGGTAAACGTCTTATTCCCGTGCATGAGCAAAATATCGGATATATGTTTCAAGATTATGCGCTTTTTCCCCATATGACCGTTTGGGAAAATATCTCCTATGGAATGAAATCGGAAAGTTTCGCCCGAAATCTTATGGAACAATTAGAAGTAGATCATTTAACAGATGAATATCCGCATGAGATTTCCGGTGGAGAAAAACAGCGGATTGCCTTAATTCGAGCCTTTGCAACGAAGCCCGATTTGTTATTACTCGATGAACCTTTCGCGGCACTCGATGATCAAACTAGAGAAAAAAGTCGAAAGCAATTACTTGATATACATAAACAATGGCGGATCCCGATGATTTTGGTCACCCATAATCGAAAAGATGCAAATATTCTCGCTGACCAAAGGATTTTTATCGAAAAAGGAAGATTAATTAAATAGACACACCCCCTGAGAGAAAGCAAAGCCCTTAGCGATGCGGATCGTTGCCTCCGCCGCTAAGGGTTCTTTTTTACGTAGAAATAAGTGCGCGAATTCTTTTTTCCTTTAATCGTTCTGGCCAATCTAATTGAATGTTTTGCCAGGACTTGCCGGAATCCGTTGAGCGGTAAAGACCTAAATTATTAACGGCATAAAATGTTCCTAGCTCCTCATCCCTTGTCGTTAAGGAAAAAATTGATGCACCATCTGGGTGAGGTAAACCTTCTTCAATAATCTCCCAGTCACCATCGCCTTCCCTTCGTGCGATAACCGTATGAGCTCGGGAGGGCATATAAGCGGTGCGAGCAGATTTGGCCGCTGAAGTAATTATTACGTCTGGATTTTGTGGATCAGTTTCTACATCAACTAAATAAGTATAATCACCAAGGCCTTCATTTTTCGTCGCCCAAGTATTTCCACCGTCAGTACTTTCTGCAAAGCCACCACCTGCCGCTTCATATATTCTTCCCTTTGCTTGCGCGTTCATCGTTAACGTATGGCAATCATACTGGGAGTTTGGCTTTCGATCCTCCCAAGTTTTCGCTTGATCAAGACTTCGCATCACACCACCGAGCTCAATACCTACAAAAATTCGCTTCGGATCATGAATATCCGGTTGAATATAGCGAACATGGTGGGTGTATGGGCGAGGTGGAAAGCTCCACGTTGTATGGGAAGGTAACTTTGGTAATTCAGGGGAGTCCTGCCACGTTTTTCCGTTATCCTTTGAATAAAATAATTCGCTCGGCTCTGTCCCCGCCCAAACGATGGATTGTCCGCCCTCATCTTCACTTACCGCAACACTTAACACTCTTGGGTGAGTGATGCCTTCACCGACTGGCTTCAGCGTTTTACCATAATCATCACTTACCATAAGACCATCATCAAAGGTCCCGATATACATACGCCCCGCTTTCTTTGGATCTATTGCGATACAATGAAACTCATAAGGATGCTCCTTTTCCATAAGTTCCCAGCTTCCATTATTATGTCTTACTTCATAAATCGAACGATCGGCAATGAAAAATAAGGAAAATTCCATCGATATTTCCTCCTTTTATTTACTCCTTATGTCTATCCTATCATGTAGGAGGATATTTTCCAGAAGGATTTTTATCGATAGTGTGGGTGTCTTCTTTAAAATTGCTCTCTTGTTCGAAATGAAATGAGCTTTTCGGTAAATAGTGTCTCGTGTACCACTTTATTTGGACTACTTCATAAGAAAACCTCTGTAGGCAGCCCAATTAAAAACCCTTAGAATTAGCTATCTGAGCTAACTCTAAGGGGAATCTTGTTCATCATCATCTGATTGAATGCCTGTCATTTCCTGTAGTCGTTTAATTCTACTTTCTACCGGTGGGTGTGTGGAAAATAAGTTCGATCTCCTTCGGCGTTTACCTAAGGGCATACTTATGTACATCGCCGCCGTTGCGGATGTCGCATTTTTTACTCGTCCACTATGGGAACTTATCTTTTCTAGTGCACGAATAAGCCCATGGGGATTTCGAATAATATTCACTGCTGTTGCATCCGCTAAATACTCGCGGTTACGGGAAATCGCAAGGCGAATGAATTGAGCTGCCAAGGGCGAGAAAATAATAAATATAATTGCAAGGAGCATTAAGGCAGGATGACCTTGCCGATCACCTCTTCTTCTACCCCCATAAAAAAGCATACGTGTTCCTATATTTCCGATATACACAATGACACCAACTAGCGCAATAGAAATTGTCATCACACGAATATCGTAATTTTGAATGTGAGCTACTTCATGAGCGGCAACACCTTCTAATTCTTCACGATTTAATTGTTCTAACAGCCCCGTCGTAAAGGCTACCGCCGCCTTATCTGGATTAATCCCTGTAGCAAAAGCATTCGGGACCGGATCATTCACAACATATACGTCAGGCTTTGGCAGCCGTGTACCCGCAATAACTTCCTCAACAATTCGATGTAATTGTGGATATTCAGAACGGGAAACCTTTCTTGCTCCTGACATCGACAACACTTGCTTAGATGCTGACATGTATGTCGTAGGGACGTAAATAGCTAAAATAACTAATGTCATAATAATCCCAGTAACAATATCGCCACTCGTCAAATAGCTTACCGCAATTCCCACACCGACAATCAGAAGGCAAAAAAGCAAAATAAGCATAATTGTCTTTCGTTTATTGGATTCAATTTGTTGATAAAGCATACTGTTCACCCATTAAAATTTAACCCTAACTGGTTCACGAGTTTCTTCAGGAAATTCAAGTAATTCTTGCTTTTGGAAGCCTAATATAGAGGCAAAAATGACTGTCGGAAACTTCTCCCGTTTAATGTTGTACTCAGCAGCTGTTCGGTTATACAATCCACGAGCATTTGTTACTTTATTTTCCGTTGAAATAAGTTCATCCCGTACATCTTGAAATTCTTTTTGTGCTTGTAATTCTGGATAATCTTCTGTTACACGATACAATGAACGAAGGGTTGATTGGAGTTGATTATCTGCTTGCACTCGTTCCTCTGGGGTACCAACATTTATTTTACTCCGTGCATTAATAACATCAACTAAGGTTTTATGTTCATGATCGATATAACCTTTAACTAATTCAATTAAATTTGGAATTAATTCGTATCTTCGATTAAGTTGGACATCAATTTGTTTAAAAGATTCTTCAATCCAATTGCGATATTTCACTAAACTGTTATATATCACAATTGAATAAATAGCAATAATCGCAATGATCACAACTAAGACAATAATTGCTGTCATAAGTATCTCTCCTCATCTATTATTTTTTTATTCAGATTGTCGCAATCCGTCATAACGGTAAATCGCAAACTTTCCATATTTTCCGTGAATCCTCGGAACATCAAATTGATTAATTAGTTCAAAAGGTGTGCGTGATTGTAAAAAATGTTTGAATTCTGATAATGGATAATACAAAATCAATTCCACTGTTCGAGGATGCTCATTTACCGATTGTAAAATATTATAAACTACTTTCCTGAAAATAGGTAGCTCAAATGGGTTAAAAAAGTAAAATTTATTATCTTCTTTTTTAATTTCATACATTTCAGCTAAACCATATTCAAGTGTAATCGGTGGAGTAGCCCCTTCCCGCTCATACATATAACTTTTTTTATTAAGTAATATTTCATCAAAGGTTTCATCATCTGCTTCTATCCCCGTAATTGGAACATTAAAATGATGGTGAATATAAAAAAGTGCCCGACCTCTACCACAGCCGAAGTCGACGACTTGATCATCTTTATGAAATGTGTACTTCCGAGTTAAAACATCTAATGCTTCATAAGGTGTTGACTCGACACGATTATGATGCTTTTCTTGAAGTTCCTTAACACCACTCGTGCGAATGCGTAATGCTTGATCATATTTTCTCTCTAACATCTATATTCCCCGTTTCTTCTCTTATGTCATGTATATGATACTAATATTCCGGTTACCATACAACTGAAAATACGAACACCGAAAGTTATCCACAACCTTATCAACAGATCACCTGTTTTGGGGATAACTCTTGAGGAAATCCTATGCTACGCGATCACCTTTGTGGGTATTTTTGTGGAAATAAATCTTTTTCCCTTGTGGGTAATGTGGATAACTCAACGAAGATCGCTTAGTTATCACATTTTCCTGTGGATATAATTGTGGATACAGTGGATAACTTTACATAATCAACTTTTAGTATTTGAAGAAAATTAAAGATTAGTCTGTTCATATAAGGGGTACTATGCTAGCATAAGTAAATACTTAGATGCCTTAAGGAGGTATTGTGTCCTTGTACACAATAAGTTATGAGCGCTAAACAAAAGGAAAATTATAAACCTGGAATCATCTTTTATGTTTCTACCGTTGTCGTTTCCTTGTTTGTCTTATGGGGACTTATCTTTCCAACTTCATTAAGTAATGTAGCTGACCGTGCCTTAGCTTGGATGATTACAAATTTTGGCTGGTTTTATATGTTAATAACAGCCTTCTTTGTTTTATTCATCATCGTGCTTGCCATTAGTCCCTTTGGAAAAATTCGACTTGGCAAAGAAGACGAGAAGCCGGAGTTTTCCTGGCTCTCCTGGATCGGTATGCTTTTTGCCGCAGGTATCGGTGTTGGATTCGTCTTTTGGGGGGTTGCTGAGCCTGTTCTTTACTACATTGATCCGCCGGTCGGTTATGAACCGAATACAACGGAATCTGCTATTGCAGGCTTACGTTATGGGGCTTATCATTGGGCCCTCCATCCGTGGGCAATATTTTCCATCGTTGGACTGACCTTAGCCTATGTTCAATTTCGCAAAGGCCGTCCTGCATTAATTAGTTCTGCCTTTTATCCCTTTCTCGGCCGAAAAACGGATGGAGCCATCGGAAAGACTATCGATATTTTGGCCGTTCTAGCCACAACAACAGGAGTAGCAACAACCTTTGGATTAAGTGCAATGCAAATAACGGGTGGTTTATCATCCTTTACAACTTTACCGAATGAAATATGGGTACAGCTTATCGTCATCGCTATCGTAACTGTTCTCTTTATCTTTTCAGCTGCTCGGGGCCTTGATCGTGGAATTAAAATTTTAAGTAATATAAACATCGGGGTTGCCGGCTTACTGTTACTTTTTATTTTAATCATAGGTCCAACCTTATTTATAGCCGAAAACTTTGTAACAACACTCGGAGGGTACATTACGAACGTCATCCCGATGAGTTTAACATTAACACCCTTTTCAGAAAGTGAATGGCTGGGGACAAATACGATTTTCTTTTGGGCTTGGCATATTTCTTGGGCACCTTTTATGGGATTATTTATTGCACGAATTTCCCGTGGTCGAACAATTAGAGAATTTATCGCTGGAGTTTTACTTGTACCCGCTCTACTAGCCGTTGTCTGGTTTACAACCTTCGGAGGAACAGCTTTACATTTAGAAATGTTCGGTCCTAGTAGCATTGCTGATATTGTAAATGAAAATGTTGAACTAGCCTTGTTTGAAACATTATCCTACTTGCCACTTAGTGGAATAACGATTGTTTTATCGGTTCTATTAATATTTATTTTTTTTATCACATCCGCAGACTCAGCAACCTATGTACTCGGGGCGATGACTTCAAGAGGGAGTTTATATCCTGCATTAGGTGTAAAATTAGTTTGGGGAATTTTAATCGCCGGAACCGCGACTGTTTTACTCATTAGTGGAGGTGGAGGTCTTGATGCTTTACAAACTGCTTCACTAATTGCAGCCTTCCCCTTTTCAATCATTATGTTATTTATGATTGCAGCCATCTTTATTATGATGCGAAGGGATTGGAAAATCCGTACGCGAAAAGATGTTCGTGAACACGATACTAAGGTAAAAGAAGAATTCCGTGATGAATTTTTAGATGATGTTAAAGATGAAGTCTATGAAGAAATTTCTGACGACTCTTATGATGACATCAAAGAAAAAGTATATGAAGACATAAAAGAGGAAGTTTACGATGAAATTGTCGACGAAACTTATGATGAAATCAAAGAGCAGATGAAAGAAGATATTTATGACGATTTAAAAAGTGATATTATCGAAGAAATAGATAATAACGACCAAAAAGATGAATAAATGAACAATAAATGAGCAAGCAGGAACATTTTGTGTATCGTTCCTTGCTTGCTTTCTATCTATTTGGGAAAATGTAAAGGACTAAAAAACGTAAGGACGCGATCACATGAATCATATTTTCAAAAAACTTTCAACATATAAATGGATGTTACTAGCGATTGTTGGACTCATTTTTATTCAAGCGTTATCAGAATTACTGCTTCCAACATTAATGGGAACGATCGTTGATGACGGTATTGTCGTTGGTAATGTTCCATATATTTGGAAGATTGGAGCTATCATGCTCGTTGTGACAGGTATTACTGTTTTATTTGCTATACTAACTAGTTACCTTTCGTCTAAAGTTGCAATGGGACTCGGAAAGGATATTAGACGGGATATCTTCAAACATGTAAGTAACTTTTCTTTAAAAGAATTTGACAAGCTTGGTACAGCTTCCTTAATTACTCGCTCAACAAATGATGTCACACAAATTCAACAAGCAGCAATTATGATGTTACGTCTTGTTGTCATGGCACCGATTATGCTTATCGGTGGAATTATTATGGCCATTTCTAAAGATGCGAAACTATCCCTAGTCATTTTAACGACGATTCCAATTTTAATCATTGCTATTGCGATCGTGTTAAAATTTGGAATGCCGATGTTTAAAGCTGTGCAACGTAGACTTGATCGACTTAATCTCGTCATGCGCGAAAATTTAACAGGTGTCCGGGTAATTCGTGCCTTTAATAAGGAAAAAGACGAAAATAAGCGGCTACAAGAAGCAAACGAAAACTTAACAGACGTTTCCATTAAAGTAAATAAACTAATGGCCTTTGCGATGCCAGTGATGATGCTCGTTATGAACTTAACAATCGTTGCTGTCATTTGGTTCGGTGGTATCCGCATCGATAATGGAAACATGCATATTGGTGATTTAATGGCTTTTATCCAATATGTTATGCTTATTTTATTTGCCCTTGTCATGGCATCAATGATGTTTATTATTATTCCAAGGGCATCTGTTTCCGCTAACCGAATTAAAACAGTATTAGATACTAAGCCGACATTACATGACAAAGGGGAAATCTCACTTACAGATGCACCAAAGGAACTTACCTTTAACGATGTGACCTTTTACTACCCGGGCGCTGATGGTGCAGCCCTTGAAAATATATCGTTTACTGCCAAACGTGGCGAAACAACAGCAATAATTGGTGGGACCGGTTCAGGAAAATCAACCCTTATAAACCTTATTCCCCGATTTTATGATGTGACAAAAGGTGCGATAACGATAAATGACACACCACTTACGGATATAGCATTAGACGAATTACGTTCCTTTATCGGCCTCGTCCCTCAACAAGCACAACTTTTTTCTGGAACGATTAAAGAGAATTTATTACAAGGAAAGAAAGATGCTTCCTTAGAAGAAATTAAAAAAGCTTGTGAAATTGCTCAAGCAAAAGATTTCATTGAAGAATTACCGGAACAATATGAAGAGATAATCGAACAAGGCGGTGCTAACTTTTCTGGTGGACAAAAGCAACGTTTATCCATTGCTAGGGCACTCGTTCGAAAGCCGTGTATCTATTTATTTGACGATAGCTTTTCAGCGTTAGATTATCGAACAGATGCAAAGTTGCGGCAAGCACTAAAAGAAGAAACCGAAGAAGCAATTGTTTTTATCGTTGCACAACGAGTAAGTACCGTCATCGATGCTGACCAAATTATCGTTTTAGATGAAGGTAAAATGTCTGGCATCGGAACACATGATGAACTTCTTGAAACAAACACTGTCTATCAAGAGATCGTTGCTTCCCAATTAGGAGAAGGTGAAATCGCATGAGGCAAAAGGAAAAACCAAAAAATATTAAAGAGACCTTTAAACGTTTAACGGGTTATTTACGACCACATCTCATTCGTCTAATCATCGTCCTGTTTGCAGCAATTTCAAGTACAGTTTTTGCTATTCTCGGGCCAAAGGTGATGGGGGATACGATTACTGTTGTGTTTGACGGTGCCTACGATAAAATACGCGGTATTCCTGAAGGTGGAATTGACTTTACCCAAGTAGCTAAGCTGCTCACTTTATTAGCTGGTCTGTACATTTTTAGTAGCTTATTCCGCTTCATGCAACAATTTTTAATGGCGAGTGTTGCCCAGCGAATTGTCTACAGGATGCGGGAACAGATTTTTGGGAAGTTGCAAAGACTACCCTTAAAATATTATGATGGTCGTTCCCATGGGGATACCCTTAGCCGGGTTATTAATGATATTGATACGATCGGAAATACTTTACAACAAAGTATTACCCAATTGATTACATCTGTTGTTACGATTGTTGGTATTATTTTTATGATGTTTTACATTAGCCCACTACTTACAGTTATTGCACTCGTAAGCTTGCCATTGTCTATCTTTGTCATAAGACCTTTGCTTATCCGTTCACAGAAAAACTTTGCCGCCCAGCAAAAGCATCTTGGCCATTTAAACGGACATATTGAAGAAATGTATACAGGGCACCATATCATTAAATCCTACGGCCAGGAAGAGAAGTCGCTCGAGCAATTTGATGAAGTTAACGAAGAACTGTTTGATGCCGGAAGAAGTGCCCAATTTATTTCAGGGATCATTATGCCTGTCATGACCTTTATCGGAAATATAAGTTATGTTGTCATTAGTATTGTTGGTGGATTTTTAGTTATTAATCGTGCGATCTCGATTGGAGATATTCAAGCCTTTATTACGTATACGAGACAGTTTTCCCAGCCGATTACACAAACCGCGAATATTGCAAATATCATTCAGTCGACAATTGCTGCTGCCGAACGTGTCTTTGAATTGCTTGATGAGGAGGAAGAAATACCGGAAGAAACAGCTTATGAACTTTCCCAGGTAAAGGGTGCTGTCGCCTTTGAAAATGTTCATTTCGGTTACGATGAGCCGTTAATCGAAAATATGAATATTCATATCAAGCCAGGACAAACGGTCGCGATTGTCGGTCCAACCGGCGCTGGAAAAACAACGATTATTAATTTACTCATGAGGTTTTATGAACTTAATAAAGGGAAAATTACGATTGACGGGATCGATATTGCAAAAATCTCACGGAACAATTTACGAAAACAATTCGGAATGGTATTACAAGATACATGGCTTTTTAATGGTACGATTAAGGAAAACATCGCTTATGGGCGAGAAAATCCGACGGACGAAGAAATTGTTGCCGCAGCAAAAGCAGCTCGAGCCCATCCGTTTATCCAATCGTTACCAGATGGCTATGATTTTGTGTTAAATGAAGATGGTTCGAATATTTCCCAGGGAGAACGGCAATTAATCACAATCGCTCGGGCAATTTTAGCCAATACACCGATATTAATTTTAGATGAGGCAACATCTAGTGTAGACACACGAACGGAAATTCTCATTCAACAAGCGATGAATGAGCTTATGGAAGGGCGAACAAGTTTTGTTATTGCCCATCGATTATCAACGATTCGGGATGCTGATATTATTTTAGTGGTGGATGAAGGCTCTATTATAGAACAGGGTAGTCATGAGGAATTGCTCGAACAAGACGGCTTTTATGCCGATTTATACAATAGTCAGTTTTCTGATGCTGGATAATTTTTTAAAAAATAGAAAGGGTGAACAGTGATGAAAGAACCTGTTGCTAAAAAAATACCTTATGAACATGAAATGCACAAGGACGTTCGAATCGATCCTTACTATTGGTTAAAGGATCGAGAGAATGAAAAGGTTATTAACTACTTAGAAGAGGAAAATGAATATTACGAACATAAGATGGGACCACTTCATGAGGAGATCGAAGAAATTTATCAGCGCATGGTAAAAGTGATCCCGGAAAGTGAAGAAAGAATTCCCATTCAAAAAGGACCTTATTTTTACTATTACCGTTTTGAAAAAGAGAAACAATACCCAATTTACGTTCGAAAAAATGCGAATAGACGACAGGAACTTGAAAATACCAAAGAAGAGATTGTTTTAGATGAAAATGAGCTTGTTGAAGACGGAGAATATTTAAATGTCTCCACTGTTCGAATGGATCCAAGCCATCAGAAGCTCGCTTACTTAGAAAATCGGGACGGTTCTGATCGGTACACGTTAAAAATAAAGAATGTTCAAAGTGGACAGTATTTACCCGAAAGAATTGAGAACGTTTACTTTTATGCTAGTGTCGAGTGGAGCAAATGTGGGCAATTTCTTTTTTACGTGACCGTTGATGAAAAACAACGTCCCTTTAAACTGTATCGCCATAAAATTGGAACAGACAGTAAAGAAGACGTTCTCCTTTATGAAGAAACAGACGATACATTTTCAATTTATTTGCAGAAATCGATGAGTGGTGAATATATATTTTTATATTGTGCAGCGAAAATTACGCAAGAAGTATATTTTATTAAAGCTGATGAACCGGAAGAGGATATAACGGTTTTTCAGGAAAGAAATAGAGGAATTGAATATTATTTAGAACATGATCAAGATCAATTCCTTCTGCTAACGAATGAAAATGCTGTGAACTTTAAACTCGTCAATTGTTCTCTTCACGACTTTACGGAACAAACCGTCTTAATCGAACCTAATGATCAACGTTATCTCCTTGCGATGTATCCTTTTGAGCAAGGTTTGCTCATCTACGGTCGAGAGAATTCCTTAAGTCAAGTGTGGACATTACAGGATGGAAATCTTAAGCGAATTCCTTGGAAAGAGGAAATTTATCAAGTATCTGTCCCTCTAGGTCAAAGCTATGATGCCGATGAAATACTCATCGAATATGAATCAATGATTACACCGAAAACAACGTATAGCTTTAATGTTCAGACAAAAGAGTTAACGACGATACAAGTTGCTCCTGTTTATAAAGAATATAACAAGGAAGATTACGTTCAAAGGCGTTTATGGGCAACAGCGGAAGATGGAGAGCAAATCCCGTTAACGATCACTTATCGAAAAGGTGCCCTTGATCAAGGACCTGCCCCACTTATTTTATATGGTTACGGTTCTTACGGAGCAAATATGGACCCATCTTTTAATCCGTATGCATTTCCAATTCTTGATTTAGGTATCGTATCCGTGACCACCCATATTCGAGGTGGTTCTGAAAAGGGAAGAATGTGGTATGAGAAGGGCAAAATGATGGAAAAGAAAAATACGTTTACTGACTTTATTTCCTCAGCTAAATTTTTGATCGATGAAGGATACACAACAAAGGAATTAATGGCTGCCCAAGGTGGAAGTGCTGGTGGTTTGCTTATTGGTGCCGTTGCAAATATGGCAGGAGAGCTTTTTAACGTCCTCGTTCCTGAAGTTCCTTTTGTTGATGTTTTAACTACAATGCTAGATGAATCTCTCCCGCTAACAGCTTCAGAGTGGGATGAATGGGGTGACCCAAGAGAGAAAGAAGCTTATTATTATATAAAATCTTATAGTCCCTATGACAATGTAAAAACGAAAGATTATCCGCATATGTATGTCACTGCTGGATTAAATGATCCCCGAGTTCCGTACTGGGAGCCGGCTAAATGGGTCGCAAAATTACGAGACATGAAAACAGATGCAAATACGATTGTTTTAAAAACAAACATGGGAGCAGGACATTTCGGTTCTTCTGGCCGATTAAATTTCTTAAAGGAATTCGCAGAACTTTATGCATTTGTGTTAAATAAATTAGGTGTTTCTGTAAAATAATATCAACCTCTTAAAAGGAAGGGGTGAACTGCCCCCCCTATCAAGTAGACAGGTAAATAAACAAAAGTATATATGAGCGTCTAAACCGCTTCAGAAATCTACTTCGCGTTCTTGCGGGAAAGGCCTCAAATTCTTTAGCCGTATGTTTATTGTTTAAACGCATAAAAATGCTCCCTCCAAAGTAGTTTTACTTTTTAAGTGTCTACTTTAGAGGGAGAATATCAGGGGTTTCCTCTTAAGAGGTTTATTTGCTACACTGTCGGTAACATACGGTCTAAAGGTCCATCAGATAATAGAATATCTTCTAAGAGAAAACCATTTATCGGAAACGCTGGAAGTCCGACATATCCAGGTGTTATATCATACGCTTGAAAATATATCACTAAACATTTATCAGCAATATAGTACGATGCGTTTTTGGAAATCGCTGTGAAACTGTTTAAAATTGGAATGTCTCGATCTTTTATTTGTGTTTTTATTTGTTGTGAAATTGGTTTTACATAATTTGATCCAGATTTAAATAATTGTTGTAGTGAAAAAGTTTTACCTGTTTCCGTATCCATTGTCAGAGAATCCATTAACGTTAATCCATGAGCAAATCCTTCGGCATAAGCATAATTCCCGAAGGTAATACTTAATATGTTTCGTTGATTCGTCTTCACTTCAAAGGTACCGATCATTTCTGTAAAGTGATTAGTACCTTGTTGTTTATACTGCTCATCAATAAGCCGTTCAATATGCTTTTTTATGTTACGATTTATTTTTTGTTCGAGCTGTTTACTATCTCCTTTTTCAACTTTGGGCACATATATAGTAACCCCTTTCTTTTCCATCTTCCTTACCTTTATCCCGACAGGTTTGGCAAAGGCCATAGGAATCACCTTCCTTTTCTTTACCTAGTATATTCATTCATAGAAAAAGGTGATTCGCCTATTTTAAAAGATTGACAAAAACTAGCAAAAACGGTGTCCCACTTATGCGGGACACCGTTTTTAATATAAGGATATTTACCATTAAGATTCATTTCGTTTTGACTGTTTACGTAGTTGTTTCATTCCTTCCCATTAACTTTTCGACAATTAATGCAATGGCCCCATCTCCGGTAACATTTGTTGCTGTTCCAAAGCTATCCTGGGCCATATATAAGGCAATCATTAATCCGACAGCTGTTGCACCGAAGCCGAGCATAGACTCAAGTAAACCGACTGCTGCAACGACGGCCCCACCCGGAATTCCGGGTGCTGCGATCATCACTAAACCGAGCATAAAGATAAACGGTATCATTTCACCGAAAGTTGGCATCGACAAATCATTTGAAAGCACCATAACGGCTACAGAACATAA
This sequence comes from Bacillota bacterium, assembly GCA_035303185.1. Classification (GTDB taxonomy): domain Bacteria; phylum Bacillota; class Bacilli; order Bacillales; family Amphibacillaceae; genus CALAMD01. The sequence continues at coordinate 15,452 of DATGRX010000131.1, read as the reverse complement.
TACGAGAGTAATCGTACTTCCCGCTAAATGAATTGTCGCACATAAAGGAATTACAGAATCTGCGACGGGTTCACTCACTTTATTCTCCTTTGTTTGGTTAAGAGTTACAGGTATTGTTGCTGCACTAGACATTGTTCCTAGACCAGTGAAGTAGGCTGGTAACATATTTTTAAGTAAAGATAAGGGTCCTCTTCCAGTATATGTTCCTGCTGTCATGTATAAAACAAATAACCATACCCAATGTAAAGCAACGGCAATAAGTAATACTATTCCAAAAGTCTTTAACGTTTCAAAGACTGTTCCTTCTGCCGATAGTTCGGCAAAAATACTTGCGATGTAAAAGGGTAAGATCGGAATGATGATTTTCCAGATGAGTCGCTCGACAATTTCCTTACCTTCATCGAAAAAGGAACGTAAAGTCGGACTTTCAACCCGGGTTAATCCAATACCAAAAACGAGCGCAGTTACTAAGGCAGTCATAACCCCGACGATTGGGTCTATTTCCAAATCAAAAATAGGCTCAATCGCCTCTGCCTCTGCTGCCGATCCGCCGGTGCTTGTAATCATAGGAATAACGATAAGGGCAATAATAAAGGCTAAAATTCCAGCTAAAATCGTTGATGAATAAGCGACTAAAGAAGTAAGACCTAACATTTTGCCAGATTCTTTTCCAAAACTGGCAATTCCGCTAATGATGAAGAAAATAATAATGAGTGGGATAGTAAATCCTAATAATTGACCGAATAATTCCTTAAACGTAACAATCACTTTTGTTAGGACATCAGGGGCAACTAAACCGACTAAAATACCAACGACAATACCTAAAGCCAGCTTTCCTATCAGTCTCATATCTTCACCTTTCCTTTCAACATTTTGATCAAAACTACTTTAAGCGTATCATTAGATGGTGGGACATTCAATTATATTTACGGACCTTTCAGTAAAGTTTGATTTAACAGAAAACTAATGTTTATAACTATTTTTAATAATGATTTAACCGATTAATAAACTTGTTTCCGAGTGTCATAAAAGGATTCGTTTGCCTGTGCTTGTTTACGACGATTAAATTCATAAAGGGCTTGTAACAAATGCTTTTTGTCAAAATCCGGGAAGTATATGTCTGTAAAATAAAGTTCAGCCGAAGCTGCTTGCCAAAGTAAAAAATTACTCATTCGTTTTTCCCCACCTGTTCGAATAAACAATTCTGGATCAGGTAAGTTACTTGTATATAAATAATTTGTAAATAATTGTTCATTAATATCCTCTATATTAATTTCATTATTTTGTACATCTTGAATAATTTGTTGAGCGGCCCGTAAAATTTCATCTCGCCCTCCATAATTAAACGCAAAGTTTACGGTAATACGATCATTGTTTTTCGTTTTTTCAATCGCTCTTCTCAAAACTTCCCGAGTATTCCTCGGTACCGTTGATAAATCGCCAGAAACGATAATTTGAATTCCCTTTTTCATAAAAATAGGTAACTTTTGTTTGAAAAATCGAATCGGTAAATTCATTAGGTAGTTCACTTCTTCATTAGGGCGAGACCAATTCTCAGAGGAAAAAGCGTATAGCGTAACAATTTCAACACCGAACTCTAAACATGAATCGATGACTTTTTCCATCGTTTTCGCACCTTCATAATGTCCTTTACTTCGACTAAAACCTTGTTGTCTTCCCCAACGACCGTTTCCGTCCATTGTTATCGCAATATGTTTTGGAATGTAAAATGCGGGTTGATTGCTTAAGCCACTTATTTGAATGCTCATTAATTATCTCCCCTAACTTCAATTCGTAGCAAATCTTTTTTTAATTTTTCTCTTGCAAAATTATATGATTGCCATGATGATGAGTAACTTTCATTTTGGATATACGTTTGTTCATGTTTTAGAACTTCGTCTAAATCTTCTATATCTTCTTGTTTTTCATATAGACGGACGAGTTCTAGTGTACCTGTTGCTGATAAATGGTTTAAATAATGAATATCAATTTTACCTGTTTTTTCGTACCGTTCGATGTTTTTATCTACAATGATTTGCTCAAGGTTTATCGCATTTAAACCTGTATAAAAAATGATGCCAACGATAATATAAAAGTGAAGCAATGGTAATTTTTCTAACCAGACACGGATCAATGTATAGACAAAAATAACGATTAAATAAATCATAAATACATGAGCTAGCACCCTTGATAATGTAAAACCGTAAGCTTCTTCATACATCGTTAACCGAATATAAGCAGAAAATAGTATAATGCCACTCATCACAATTAAAACAGTATATAAACCTTTTAAAATAGCTCGGTAAACTTTTCGCTTTGGTTTAACGAATTTTAAAAATAAAATTAATATCGTCCAATTGATTAAAAGTACAATTAATAATTCAAAAAAACCTTGTCTAGCGTACTCGGCATACGTATATCCATCCATGAGTCTTCCATTGAAAAGATAAGTAAATTGAACGATGACAAAAACAAAATATACGATGTTGATTAGAGACAATATCGTTATTGCTGTAATTTTATCCCAATTTACTTGCTTTGGCAATGAAACTTTTGTCGACACTTGTCTATCAACCGCTTGAAAAAGTCCTAAAAATAATAAGCTTGAAAGAATAATAAATAAAACACGGAAAATCGCACTTATACGAATATGAAACAAAAAGTCAGGTAGTTGTTGAACGAGTCTTTCGAACTGCGCATCTGCTGACATGAGTAAGAGTAATACAATATATATTAAAGGAATGGCTAGGACTATACCTAGTATAACTTTTACAAAGGAGTGGTTTTTTTGGAACATCCTTTTAAATCCTTGTCGAACAAATGAACGGATATAGACAAAAATATGGTCTAACTTTTGAAACAAAATATAAATGAAACTTGCCTTACCCCATGTAAGCTCTTCCTTACTAGTAATTAAAACGATATGGATGAAAATTAACATCGGAATGAGTAATATATTTAAAAGATGGAAAAAGAAAATATCATAAAAGAGATAATTAGCACTTAAGATCCAAATGGAAACCATAAGTAAAAGACCGATACGCCGATGCTGAAAGGCAAACTTAAATCTAAAAAATACGACAATATAAAATGCTAAAATAAAAATGGGATAAGATATTCCAATCCTACCGTGAAAAAAACTAACTTCTGTTAATATCGCTAAACCGAAGGAAATAAGTAAAATAAGCATTTCCGGCTGTTTCAACTGTCTAGCCAAAAGTTTTCACTCCTTTTCATCCAACAATACATAGATACTCTATGTATATATGCAAAAATAACTATTAAACAGAGTCTTTTTTCCCCCACTTGTATCCAACAATACATATTGGATATAAAAAACAAGTAAAAACGATACAAACAATAATAAAGGGCGTGTTTAATAAAGGATCAAACCACTCATAAGGGATAACCTTAAAAACGACTACATACATAAATACCACATTCGGTATGATGCAAATTAAGAATGTCCGTTGTAATAATCGTTTTCCTCGATGGCCAAACTCTCGACCGATTTCATACCCTAATAAGCCCCAAAAAAGCAAGTAAACACTCAGGATAATGAAAGGACCTTGAGTTAACATATTCCATAATTTATCAACGATTGAAAAATTAAACAGATGATATGCAATTGTTAAAATAACACCGAAGACAAAAATCATGATATTTAAAATGACGAATAGCCATTGCATCTTATTTGGTGTTGTCTCTATTTCTGCTTGCCACATTTTCGCTATTGATGAAGGGGTCCCTAATCGATGTGTAATTTGTTCATAAGATAAAGTTTCCCCATCATGTAATTCCTGCTTCATTTCATAAATATGGTGTTCATATTCTAATATGATTTCTTGTTGCTCTTGATGATGACGAAGTTTTTGCTTAAGTTCCTCAATAAACTGTCGTTCGCCATCACTCATGATTCACTTCTCCCTAAAAGTTGGCTCATTACTTGAACGTATTCATACCATTCCGAGGTCCTCTCCGCGAGGATTTCTTCGCCTTCTTTCGTAATTTGATAATATTTACGATCCGGACCCTTCGTTTGCTTTTTCCAGTAATGTTTAATATATTCTTGTTTCTCTAGTCTATGTAATGCCGGGTAAAGAGAGCCTTCTTTCATTTCTAAATGTTGGTGACTACGCTCATTAATTTCCCTAGCTAACTCATAGCCATACATATCCCTCTCCATAAGTAGTTGCAAGACAAGGAGAGACGTACTTCCTTTGACAAGTTCTCGTCTAAACATATTCTCACCTACCTAGAATCATTAGGTACATTTACTATATATTAAAAAATATTGTTTGTAAAGGTATATTTTTTAGTTTGAGAATATATTTTGCCAATTTGCATTGTTTTCATTTTAATTATATATTAACGATAGCACTTATTTTCAGGAGGTCATTTTTTATGTCAAAAGCTACAATTCGAGTAAATAACAATGGATCTTACGTTGTGACAGGAACCTTTGAAGTCGTTGATGCCGAGGGGAACGTTTTTGAAACGAAAAAAGCAGTTTCCCTTTGCCGGTGTGGGCATTCAAAGAACAAACCCTTTTGTGATGGGAGCCATCGAAAAGAGGGTTTTGAAAGTATTGTAAAAGCTGATGAGTAAACATAAAAGGCTATCCATATTTCGGATAGCCCTTATTGAACTTCTCTATTAACTTTGATGCTTCTCTAAAAAGTCTAACATTAATTGATAAACTTTAATTTCATTTTCTTTTTTAGAAAAGCCATGTCCTTCATCTTCTAAGACGAGATATTCCACGTCACGACCTTCTTCTTTAAGTTTCGCAACGATTTGATCAGATTCTTCTTTCACGACACGCGGGTCTTTTGCTCCTTGAATAACGAGCATTGGTTTTGTCATACCATCTAAATAGGTAACTGGAGAATCTTTAATAAATCTTTCCTTATCACGCTCAGGATCCCCTAACCACCTTTCCATAATTGGCTTCCAATGAGGTGGAACAGATTTGACAAAGGTGAATAGATCTGACACTCCGAAAATATCAACGACTGCTTTAAAATAATCCGGATGTCTACCGTGTAACAATAACGCCATGTAGCCACCATAACTACCACCGACTAAAAAGAGCTTTTCCGGATTCGTTATCTTTTGTTCAAAGAGCCACTCAATTCCAGCGATACAATCAAGGCGTGGCCCATGTCCCCAATCCTGTTCAACAAGTTTTACGAACTCTGAGCCGTACCCGGTGCTTCCCCTAAAGTTTGGTGCGAAAATTGTATATCCACGGTTTAAAAAGGATTGGAACATTGCGCGGAAGGACTTTCGCTCGGCTGCTTGTGGACCTCCATGGGGCCAAAAAATCGTATGCCCATTATCAAACTCTGGCTTTGCTCTAAATAATAACGCTTCTATTTCCATACCATCAAAGGATTCATAAGTGATAACATCTGGTTCAACCATTTGTTCTTCATCGACTCCAAGAACATTGTTTTGTGTAAGTTGTTCCCATTCTCCTTTTGGGGTGAGTCGAAAAATATTCATCGGTAATGTGGCACTTAAACCGAGTACATATATTGCCCCGGATTTAGCGACGTGAACTTTATAAATAATATCTACCGGACTATCTAACTCTGTTAACTTTTCTGTTTCAAGATTATAAACGTATAATTTATCTGTAACACCTTTTTCAGTCACAACGTAAAATTGTTTTCTATCTTTATCCCATTTCAAACTACTAATACTTTCTTCTTCAATTTGTAAAACCGTTTCAAATTTCCGACTATTTAGATCAAATTTTGCTAAATAAGCATACTCAGATTCATAGTCCGTAACAAAATAAATTGTTTCATCATCTGTAAAAACGGTATTATGTGTGACATGGACTTTTTCATGATCCGGGGTCAAAGGAATTTCTTCATTTCCATGCTTAACAAAGCCCGTTATATATGTATTAGCAAACATGCGCACATATACAAAGTTTTCTTCATTTGGAGAAACAGCTGTTAATTGAGTTGGGCCAGCCTCGCCTACATTAATTTGTTCATCTTCTTCTGTTTTTAAATTACGTACATGGGTGTTTAAAAAGGATGGATTATCCCTCGATGTCATGTAATATAATCTTTCTCCATCTTCACTTAAATGGGAATAAAAGTATTTTTCATCAGCTTCTCCTGTAATAAATGGTTCAGGTAGACCTCCTTCATAGGGCAAAGCGTAAATTTGATAATTTTCATCTCCATCTTTGTCAAATCCTGCTAAGACATATCTGTTCTCAGGATCAATCTTTATGAAGCTACAGGATTCATCAACTTGGGCAAATAAATACGGAAATTCGTTTGGTAAATCCATTGCCCAAAGATTCATCTTTCCATTTAAATTTGTACCAAAAATTAACTTTTCTTCATCATCACTTACGGTGAAATTTGTAATAACATACGTTCTAAAAAATTGTTCAACTGTCGGTTTTGGAAACTTAATCATTTTTTTACCTCCTTTAAACTTATTATAATCATAGATGAATTGCAGCTTGAAAACAAATAGATTTTACAATTATTTTGGTAAACTTACTGTAAAGGATGTGCCTTTATCTTTCTCACTATCTACCATAATAGTTCCTTCATGAAGTTCAATAATCTTTTTGACGATAGATAATCCTAAACCAGTGCTAGATTTCGTTCGTGTTCTTGCTGTATCAACGATAAAAAACCGTTCAAAAATACGCAAGAGATGTTCTTCCGCAATCCCGATACCTGTATCCGAAATGATCACTTCAATACTTTCTTCATACTCTTTTGCTTGCATGAAAATCCTACCACCTGCTGGGGTATACCTGATCGCATTTGATAATAAGTTCATCCACACTTGATGAAGCAGTCTTCTTTCCCCTTCTACCTCAATTGACCCTAGATCTAGATCAACTGTTAAGTTTTTTTCTTGCCATTGCCATTCCATTGTCATAATGACATCTTTTAATTGTTCGGATAAATTGTATACCGTTTTTTCACTTAACACTTGTTCACGGTCTAACAGGGATAATGTGAGTAATTGCTTACTTAGTGCTGACAGACGACGGGATTCTTTTTCGATAATAGATAAATAATGCATGCGCTCTTCATGAGACATCTTCTCTTCTTGTAACGCTTGCGAAAAGCCTTGGATCGTTGTCAGTGGTGACTGAATTTCATGGGATACATTTGAAACGAACTCTTGACGCTTGGCTTCTGTTTGTTCTAAGCTCTTACTCATTTTCATAAAGTCTGTCGCTAAGCGCCCGATTTCATCTGTTCGATTGACCTTTAACTTAATATGATAATTTCCTGCTGCAATCTTTCTTGTCGCCTCTCTTAATCTAACAAGGGGCTGAACAATGAAACGAGTACTAATTAAAATAAATAGAAAAGCTAAGGCAAGCATTAAAACGAGTAAAATACCTTGAAAAACTCGCATTTCCCAAAACATAATTTCAGTATCTGCTCGGATGAAAAGGGCATGGTTTTCACCCTCAACTTCTATTGGTATGCCGACAGAGTTTTCCAACTCATTACTGAAAAATCCGATAATAAACGGTTTCCATGGATACTCTCTAATTCCATGATATTCTTCCCCATTTAAAACAGCTTGAATATGTTCTTCATCTAATTTTTCCGAGCGAAATGGATCACCATAACTCGTCCGATTCATTTCCTCATCGACAACGTGTAATTTGTAACCTAATGTGGAAATTCTTGATAAATACTCAGGAATAAATTCCTTGGAGTTTTCTTCTAAAATTTCGCCAATTTGAATCGCTATATTCGTTAATTTATCATCATTAGCTGGTTTCAAGTGGTTATGATAGTAACTGTTCGTCATTAAGAAAGCAGCAATCGTACTAACGATAATGATGATCATTGTCATTGAAATAATTCGAACATATAATGTGCCCATAAGTACCTCCCGCTAGCCTTCCCAAGTATTAATGTTCTTCTAATTTATAGCCTAATCCACGGACAGTTTCGATCGAAAAGGAATCATCAATATCTTCAAATCTTTCACGAATTCGCTTAATATGAACATCTACCGTACGATCACTTCCTGAAAAATCTAATCCCCAAACGAGCTCAATTAATTGTTCTCGGGTAAAGGTTCGACCAGGAAAGCTTCCTAATTGGGCGAGCAATTCAAACTCTCTCAATGGCAACGCTACAGACTGTCCATTAGATGTTACGTCATAGCTTTTTCGATTAATTGTCGTATTACCAAATGTAATGATCTCTTCGCTAACCATGTTGTATCTTCTAAGCAAAGCTTTAATTCTAAACAACACTTCTTTTGGTTCAAAGGGTTTTACAATATAATCATCTGTTCCAGCTGTAAAGGCTTTTTCCTTATCCGTAATTTCTCCCTTGGCCGTTAACATCATAACGGGAATGTCGTAGGTGTTTCGAATTTCCTCACATAACTCATAACCATCCATATTTGGCATCATAATATCAACGATAGCTAAATGGGCTGGAGTTTCCTTTAAAACCTCCAATGCTTCTTTCCCATCCGCTGCCGTCAATGTGTCATATCCTTCTTTTCGTAAATAAAAAAGTAACAATTCAATAATATGTGGATCATCATCAACAACTAGAATTTTAATATGCATATGTACTTCACTTCCTTTAGCATAAAAACTGTTCTCCATCAGCATAGAGAACAGTTTTTTTAAACTTTTATTATTGTAATGATTGTTTTACTGCTTCAATCAAACGGTCAGCATGCTTATGGGCTAATTCCTCTTTTTCCGCTTCAACCATTACACGAATAAGAGATTCTGTTCCTGATGGGCGAACGAGTACTCGGCCTTTTGATTGTAGTTCTTCCTCGCTCTTTTTTATAGCCTCTTTCACAGAAGTTTCGTTCATAACCGCTTGTTTATCTTCTACTTCTACATTTTTTAATACTTGTGGATAAACAGCCATTTTATCGGCTAGTTCTGATAATGGTTTGTCAAGATCCTTCATAATATTTAACAGTTGTAAAGCCGTTAACATACCATCTCCACACGTACTATGTTCTAAAAATACGATATGACCGGATTGTTCGCCTCCAAAATTAAAACCGCCTTCTCTCATCTTTTGCATAACGTTACGATCGCCTACATCTACTTGAACACTCGTTATTTCTTCTGATTCTAAACTTTTATAAAAGCCTAAATTACTCATCACCGTTGATACAATTGTATTTTGACGTAGAAAACCTTTGTCATTTAAATATTTTCCGCAAATGAACATGATTTTGTCCCCATCTACAAGATTTCCTTTTTCATCTACAGCGATGAGTCGATCTCCGTCACCATCAAAAGCAAGTCCAATGTCTGCTTGCTTTTCAACGACTAATTGTTGTAATTGTTCTGGATATGTAGAGCCGACATTCTCATTAATGTTTACTCCATTTGGAGACGCTCCAATTGAGGAGATTTCATCGGCTTCTAAATCAGCAAACAAATGGGTTGCTAAACTTGATGTTGAACCGTTTGCCGAATCGATCGCAATGTGAAGTCCAGAAAAATCATGATCGATTGTTTCTTTTAAATAGGATAAATATTTTTGACCACCTTCAAAATAATCGTTCATTGTTCCTATGCTTTCTCCAGTTGGGCGTGGTAGTTCATCTTCCTTATCAAGAAGGCGTTCGATCTCTACTTCTTGTTCATCAGTCAATTTGAAGCCATCGGGACCAAAAAATTTAATGCCATTATCTTCAAAAGAATTATGTGAGGCAGAGATCATCACACCGAAAGCTGCTTTATCTGATTTTGTTAAATAAGCTACACCTGGAGTTGAGATAACACCTAGTCTCATTACTTCTGCCCCAATTGATAGTAAGCCGCTAATGAGAGCATACTCTAATAAATCTCCTGAAATTCGCGTATCCCTTCCAATAAGTACTTTATTATTATCACTATCTCTTGTCAGTACATGTCCAGCTACTCGACCTAACTTGTATGTTAATTCAGGTGTGAGATCTTTGTTAGCTAAACCGCGAATCCCATCTGTTCCAAAATACTTTCTCATATTTGATATCGCTCCTTTAATTCCCAATCATGTGTCTGTTTTTCTATGAAATGTTTATCGTAATTTCCGCAAATTCTAATTCTACTTCAATGTCATCGGACACATCTTCTGGGATTTCAATTGAGACTGGGACTACGTGTTCCCCTTCTCCTAAACCGCCTATGTCAACATATAACCGGAAATCTTCTATAGAGAGTTCTTTTATAATTGATTCCTCTCCTGTAATTGTTATAGTATTCACAATTTCGTCATTATTTATAATTTCAACTGTTTCATCTGCTTCTCTATTTTCTATATCAATAGGAACATCTTCAAAGGTAATTGTTTGTTCAATTTCATAGGTTATTGTCACTTCATCTTCCTCAGCATTCGTATCTTCTGGAAGCACAAGATTGACAGTATTAGAACCCGAAGATGTAATCTTTGATAAATCAACTGCCTCTGTTAACACACTTTCAATGTCTTCTAAAACTTCATTTCTTGCGAATACCTCAACAGTTTCAGGATCCACCGTCATATCGATTAATTGTAAATCGTCTCGTAATTCTCCTACGGTATCAACTTCAACACTTACTTCTTTACTCGGATTATCTACGTTTACGGAAACGAGAACTCGCTCTGGATTTGTATTGACATCTAATCCATTTCCTTGACTATCATAGACATTTATCGGTACTTCTCGTTTATTTATTGGTTCTGTTAAACCTTCTACGTCAATATATACTTTGACAATAGCAATTTGTTCAATTAAACTCCGTGAACTTGTTACTGTAATCGTTTCTGGTTCAATTGTCGTTTCACCTAACTCATAGCCAAAGGGTAATTCATCTTGATTAATAAATTCGAGTTGAACTTGGAATTCTGCAGATGCTCTTTCTTCAATAGTTATTGATACTGTTTTTGGCTCAATATAAATATCAAGTTCATCTGGTACCCTTTCATATTCAATATCTACAGTATGTTCTCCTTCTTCTAGGTCCATTAGATCGACGAAAACAGAAAAGTTTTGTTGTCTTGCTGCCGGGATTAATATACTGTTTGGTCCTTCTAAAGTCACTGTGACATAATCTGGTACACCACTAACGACGTATTTTTCACTATCTATTTTTATATCAACGGGAACTTGTTCTAACACTTGAACAGTATCTGTCCCACTTGGTACCCGTGATTGATCAGATTGTATGGACGAGCCTTCAAAATAAACAAAAACGTAAAGTAATATAGCAAAGGCGAGAGAGACTCCACGAACAAACCATTTATTTCCGAACCATTTATCCATGTTTTCTCCCCCTCCAGCTCCACGCTTTTTTCTTATCATTTGAATTGCGTCCTGGAACGGATAAGTTTTCCTCTAAGTAGGCACGCAGTTCCTCTTCGGATAAATCTCGATGAAGCTCACCATTTTTCGTCCCGGACACATCACCTGTTTCTTCTGAGACTGTTATTGTTAAAGCATCTGTCACTTCACTAATTCCAACTGCTGCTCGATGTCGTGTACCTAAATCTTTAGATATTAATGGGCTTTCGGATAAAGGTAAGTAACAGGCGGCGGCAACGATGTTTTCCCCTGAAACAATAACCGCTCCATCATGTAATGGAGTGTTTGGTGTAAAAATATTCGTTAAAAGTTGATGAGTGAGCTTTCCACCAATAGGGATGCCTGTTTCTGCATATTCACCAATCCCTGTTTCACGCTCAATTGTAATAATCGCACCGATTCTTCTTTTTGCCATATAATTTACAGATTCGATAATAGCGTCAATTGTTTCAGCTAATTTTTCCTCTTCTGAACGACTACTTCGAGCGAAAATATTTCCTCGTCCCAACTGTTCAAGGGCTCTTCGTAACTCAGGCTGGAATAAAATAATGATCGCTAAAAAACCCCATAATAGCACTTGATCGGTGAGCCATTTTAAGGTTTGTAAATTGAGGAACACACTCGTCATTCGTACAACGACGATAACGACGATACCCTTTAGTAATTGTATCGCCTTCGTTCCTCGAATAAGCATAATTAATTTATATAAAACATACCAGACGAGAATGATGTCTACACTCATCCAGAAAATCCTAAGCAGGAGTTCCCCATCGAGCATGCCAGCACTTCCTTTAACAGTTTTTTCTAGTCAGTTATAGTTGCACCCTTTATTATAACATATTTTACATTTGACATGCTATTTGTGTATGACTTGCTTACTTTAATTAAAACTGAATAAATCACTGACAAATTTGTTCACTTCATACCATGCCCATTTTAGTGCACGATCAATTTGTTTCAGTTCTCCCGAAATGTTATCAATCGATGCGGTCATCTCGTTTTCAGAAAGTAATTCACCATTTACTAAGGTGACGTCCCCTTCGATTTGTCCTATGACTTTTAAATTCCCATTTTTAATAAATAGATCTCCTGAAACAACAATATCTTCTGGAACGATGACTGTATCCCCTTCAATTATTAAATCATCCTTTTTTGAAACAACAAGTTCTGTTCCTTTCCCCCAGCCAGAAAATAAACTAGCTACGAAAAAGAACAACACTACTGCAACTGCTGGTAAATATGGGTGCTTACTAAACCATCGGCGATATTTCATATGTTTCTTTTCTTCTGGTAATTTATCCATGACATTAGCTGTAAAATTGTCCGGAGCATTCATCTTTGGTGTACTTTGAACGAGTGTTAACGTTTCATTTAATTGTTGAAAATGAGTTTGACAACTTTTACACGTTTCTAAATGCTCACGTAATTTCTTTTCTTTCTCTCTCGATAACTGACCATCTAAATGTTCATGCATAAATTGTCTATACTCGTTACATGTCATGTCTATCATCCTTTATAAATGAATGATGAAGCTTTTCTCGTAAAGCTTCTCTTCCTCTATGTAATCTCGTCTTAACCGTTCCTAGGGGAATATCTAACACTTTACTAATCTCTTTTAAAGAAAGTTCATCAATGTAACGTAAAATGATTACACTACGATAAATCATTGACAGGGATAACACGTATTTTTGAATTTGATCCTGAAGTTCTAATCGTTCAACCTCTTCCTCAGGCATATCTTCTCCAGAAGCAAGTTGGGAATACATGTTTAAATTATCCGTCCCTTTTATCGGTTGTTCTAAGTAATAATCTGGTTTTCGTTTTCTAAGTCGATCAATCGTTAAATTCGTCGCAATACGATATAACCATGTAGAAAACTTTCGGTTTTGATCAAAGGAATCGATATTAACATATGCTCTTATGAATGCTTCTTGCGCTAACTCTTCCGCTTCATGAGCATTTCCTGTCATTCGGTAACAATGATAAAAAATTCGATTTTGAAAAAACGAAACGATTGGTTCGAAGGCTTGTTGATCGCCCTTTTTCACTTTTCGAATGCTTTCTTTAATAAATGTCGGATCCATAATAATTCCTCCGCAAGTTTGGCGGTACTTTATATACGAATGAGATGTTAAAAAGGTTTCATTTCCCGTATGAAAAAATATGCCATTGAGTAATTTTATTTATTGTAGCATACTAAAAGTTATTTTTAATGGTATTCACAATAGATTTTCATTGAGTAATTTTACAGTTCATATAAAAACTGGCATATAATAACTCCGAAATAAGTATGCTACTTGTTCCGGAGTCTTTCTAATTTTATTTTGTTTAGCTACATGAAGGATTAAGACGTTTTTATAAAAATGAAATCGTGACTGGATCCTTTTATTTTAATTTCTCACCGAATAAAGATCCCATTAAGCCAACAGCTACATCCGCTGTTTTATTATGTTCATCTAACATCGGATTTACTTCGACAAATTCAGCTGATGTAATCATACTTGATTCGGCTAACATTTCCATGGCTAAATGACTTTCTCGATACGTAAGTCCACCAATAACCGGTGTACCTACACCCGGAGCCTCCGTTGGATCTAGCCCATCTAAATCTAAACTTAAATGAACGCCATCTGTTCGTTCTTGTAAATACGTAATGACTTCCTCCATAATTTTTGGCATTCCGATACGATCGATTTCATGCATCGTATATACTTTTATATCTAGTTCACGAATAAGCTCTTTTTCCGGGGGATCCAAATCCCGAGCCCCAATTATAACAACATTTTCAGGTTTTACCTTTGGCGTATAATCATGAACGTTTACCAAACGGTCATGACCAATTCCTAAGCTCGCCGCAAGAGGCATACCATGAATATTTCCTGTTGGTGAAGTCTTATCGCTATTTAAATCTCCATGTGCATCATACCAGATGACACCTAAGTTATCGTAATGCTTAGCAATTCCCGCTAAACTTCCAATGGCAATACTATGATCACCACCTAAAATGAGTGGGAAGTTTCCTTTTGATACTTCTTGATCAACCATTTTTGCTAGTTTTTCATTCGCTTCAATGACTTGTTCTAAGTTTTTAAGTGGTTGTTTACTATTTTGCTTATATTCTTCTCGTGCTGTTGGTCGTTTAATCGGGACATCCCCTAAATCATTTATTTCATATGCTAATCTTTCTAGACGTTCCATAACGCCTGCATAACGAATTGCACTTGGTCCCATGTCAACGCCACGCCTACTTTGGCCTAAATCCATCGGTACACCGATGATTGAAATGACATCCATGAAAGACCCTCCTTTTTTTCGTAATATATTTGTCAAGTTTATCTTTATTTTTGCTAAAGTACTCTTCTTAATCTTAAGGTATTTCCCAGGATAGCTCAATTAAAAATATATTTCTTCTTTCATAAACGCTTACTTGTCTTTATAATAACAATAAAGTGAAAGAGAGGAAGAAGATCATTGCAAAGAGTATTTATCGTTGAAGATGATCCTAAACTTGCTATATTCTTGCAAAGTGCTCTAGAAAAATATGAGTTTGAAACATATATTGTGACAAATTTTAATGATGTTATGAAGGAATTTCATAAATTTGATCCAAATTTAGTTTTATTAGATATTAATTTGCCAAGTTTTGACGGCTTTTATTGGTGTAGACAAATTCGGCTAGTTTCTACATGTCCGATCATTTTTATTTCAGCTCGAACCGGGGAAATGGATCAAGTGATGGCCCTTGAAAATGGTGGCGATGATTATATAACAAAACCATTTCACCCGGAAATTGTGCTTGCAAAAATTAGAAGTCAACTAAGAAGGGCTTACGGTGAATATGCGAATATACAAAAAGAACGAGTTGTTGAACTAAAGGGATTAAAATTATACATTGAGCGTCTTGAACTTTCGTTAGGAGAAGATATTGTTGTTATCACAAAAAACGAGGCACATATTTTAGAATTGCTTATGGAAAGACATCCCCGTGTTTCGGGAAGAGAAGACTTACTCGAAGCTTTATGGGATGATCAATCTTTTGTGGATGAAAATACATTAAATGTAAATATAGCCCGGGTACGCAATCGATTACAGGAGATTGGCATTACTCATGCGATTGAAACTGTTCG
>DATGRX010000130.1:0-24544 GCA_035303185.1 Bacillota bacterium | reverse complement strand
TATACGAGTGACGATATTATAGGAATCGAATTAGGTGGATCTTTAAAAAATATTATCGCTTTAAGTACTGGTATATCTGATGGATTAGGTTATGGTGATAATGCAAAGGCTGCTTTAATTACTAGAGGGCTAGCTGAAATAGCTCGATTAAGTACGGCTTTAGGGGCAAATCCCTTAACATTTTTAGGTTTGCCCGGAGTTGGAGATTTAGTCGTTACTTGTACGAGTACACATAGTCGTAATTGGCGAGCAGGCTATATGTTAGGACAAGGAAAAAAATTAGATGATGTTTTACGTGAAATGGGCATGGTTGTTGAAGGTGTTAGAACAACGAAGGCAGCCTATGAATTAGCTAAGTCACAAAACATCGACATGCCAATTACAAATGGAATTTACCAACTTCTATACGAAAACAAGTCTGCAGAAGAAATAGCTATTTATCTAATGAAACGTTCTAGAAAAAGTGAAATTGAAGGATTTGCATCATTGTTAGGAAATAATTAAATCAAATCACATTGTTGAATTCCTTACATATACTATTTTGATAAGTATTGTAAGGAGGGTGAACCTTGAGTTTTCAAGAAAATCTTTTTAAACGAATTCAAGAGCAGGCTAATATTGATCCTGAAGAAATCTATTCAATTGCTGATTCCTTAAAACATGCTAATTTTACAGATGAACATACTGTTAGAAATTTAGTTCAACAACTTTCACAAATTGCTAACAAACCTATCTCCAAAGAAGTTGAGGACAAAATTGTAGAAGCGGTTACAAGTAATAATATACCTAATGACCTTGATGATCTTATGTAAACATTTCTTAGCTGTTTATAGGCTATAGACGATACATTTTAGTAGTTTTTTTCATATAATAAATTGCACAAGCATTCATGTATAGAGTTGCTAAAGGTATTATTTAGTCAATTAGAGATGAAGTGTACACTTCATCTTTTTTTATGAGTATATATTTTTTTGTCAATATCATATATGTTATAATATAAAACATTAGAAGAAAGATGCGAGGTGAAATGTAATGACGTTTCATTTATTAAGGTCACTTGCATTGTCAAAAATGTGGGTTTCATTTACTGGAATTATATTGCTTATATTGTCAGTAGGATTAATTTTATTAAGTAGACATAAATTAAAAGGTATATTAAAAGGAATTACGTCTTTACTTGCTTATATTTCGTTAATTTTAGGCGGTTTAATTATCTTTTACATCGTTTTAAGTGGTCCAACATACTCATAAAGTAGGGAGAAGATATATGAAGAGACAATTTTCTATTTTTTCTTATTTAATGCTTATCTTATTTTTTCTATCAGGTTGTTTATCAACAAATAGTGATGCATTACAGGCAAAAATGCCGACTGAATCTCAAATTGTGATGGTTCAAACAGCAGTCGAGCAATTCCAAGAGGAAAATAATGGTATTTTACCTATTTTAACAATGCCGGAGGGTACGCCTGTTTATGAAAAATATATCATTGATTTTAAACAATTAAAAAATGAAAATTATATTGGCGAACTGCCTAGTAGTGCCTTTGAACGGGGAGGATATTTTCAATATGCACTTATAGATGTTGAGGAAAATCCTACGGTTAAATTAATAGATGTCCGAACATCACAAAAATTACAACAAATTTATAATCGATTAAATATATATTTAGAAAAAAACAACTATCTACCATTGCTTGAAAATATTACAGGTAACTATTTTGAATTAGACTTTGATAAATTAGGTTATAAAGAAGAGCAATATGTTGAAAGTCCATACTCAGGACAAGAACTCCCAATTATCATTGATAACAAAGGAATATTACATATCGATTATCGAGTAGATATTCATCGGGAAATGCAAGAGCATAATTTTGAACAATATGAAGACATTAGAAACATTTTAACTGATCATTATCCATACATACCGGCTTATTCACCAAATTATACAATCGAAGACGATTATCCCATTATTATTTCAAAAGATTAATTTATAAAACACCTTTGTGAAAATTTTCCAAAGGTGTTTTTATTCTTTTATAAGTATATGTCATATTTAGATAGGACAACATCATACACTTATAATGTAAAATTATTTTCAAATAAATATGCATATATTTTGCTAGAAGGTGGGAGGAGATTGATTGGATAAAGTAAATGTTTTTAAAGATATTTCACAACGTACAAATGGAGATATTTATCTTGGTGTTGTCGGTGCAGTACGTACGGGAAAATCAACATTTATAAAAAAGTTTATGGAATTAGTTGTTTTACCGAATATAGAAAATGAAAGCGAACGTGAACGTGCACTCGATGAGTTACCACAAAGTGCAGCCGGCAAAACAATTATGACGACTGAACCGAAATTTGTCCCCAATCAAGCAGTTGAAGTAAACGTTGAAGAAGGATTGCATGTAAATGTACGTTTAGTTGATTGTGTAGGTTATGCCATTGCCGGCGCAAAAGGATTTGAAGATGAACATGGCCCACGAATGATACACACACCTTGGTATGAGGAAGCTATTCCTTTTCATGATGCAGCGGAAATAGGTACAAGAAAAGTAATACAAGAACATTCAACAATCGGGGTCATTGTAACAACAGATGGTACAATTGGCGATATTGAACGTTACAGTTATGAAGAAGTTGAACATCAGATTGTCGATGAGTTAAAAGAGGTAGATAAGCCGTTTATTATGGTTTTAAATTCAATAAGGCCTTCAAGTGAAGAAACTGAGTTGTTGAGACAGGAATTAACGGAAAAGTATGATATTCCAGTTATTGCAATGAATATTGAAACAATGACCGAACATGATGTTCATAATATTTTAAGAGAATCTCTGTTTGAATTTCCTGTTTTAGAAGTAAATGTAAACTTACCGAGTTGGGTAATGGTTTTAAGAAACAATCATTGGTTAAGAAAAAATTATGAAGAAACCATTCATGAAACAGTTAAAAACATTAAACGATTACGTGATGTCCATGAAATTACAGAACAATTCTCAGAATATGATTTTATTGCCCATGCCAATTTATCCGGTTTAGAATTAGGTGATGGTATAGCGGAAATTGATTTACATGCTCCTGATTCGTTATATGATCAAGTGTTAAAAGAAATTGTCGGTGAAGAAATTCAAGGAAGAGATCACTTACTCAGATTAATGCAAGATTTCGCTCATGCAAAACGTGAATATGATCAAGTAGCAAATGCTTTACAAATGGTAAAACAAACAGGTTATGGAATAGCTTCTCCAACGGTAGAAGACATGAATTTAGATGAACCTGAAATAATAAAGCAAGGTTCTCGGTTTGGTGTAAAGTTAAAAGCTGTTGCTCCTTCTATTCATATGGTTAAAGTAGAAGTAGAATCAGAGTTTGCTCCGATTATAGGTACGGAAAAGCAAAGTGAAGAACTTGTACGTTATTTAATGCAAGACTTTGAAGAGAATCCATTATCCATTTGGGACTCAGACATATTTGGCAGATCGCTACATTCAATCGTAAGAGAAGGTATTCAGGCCAAATTATCATTAATGCCCGAAAATGCAAGATACAAATTAAAAGATACTTTAGAAAGAATTATAAATGAAGGCTCGGGTGGATTAATCGCTATCATACTATAAAGCAGCTAATAAAATAGCTGCTTTTTTTATTACATTTCTTTTTAAATGTAAATCCATTATCCATTTCAAATCTAGAGAAAAGGACTAAAATCAAAAAAATATTTAACAAATTTACTATTTTTTGTTGAATTTTATCGCAATCTCATATAGTATAAGCTTTGTCATCTATTGATATAGATGTATTATGTATAAAAAGTCGTATTTAAGTGAACAAATGTTTATAGTTAAATTTGTTCTCTAACGAAGTCATTTTTGGGAGGAGGTGAATATCATGAATAAAACAGATCTTGTGAATGCAGTTGCAGAACAAACAGAGATGTCTAAAAAAGATGCAGGAAAAGCAGTAGATGCTGTTTTCCAAACAATCATGGATTCACTAAGTGAAGGCGAGCGTGTTCAAATTATCGGTTTTGGTAATTTTGAAGTGCGTGACCGAAAGGCTAGAAAAGGTAGAAATCCTCAAACAGGTGAAGAAATTCAAATTCCAGCGACAAAAGTACCTGCATTTAAAGCTGGTAAAGCCCTTCGAGATGCGGTTAGAAAGTAGTCTCTACATAGGGTTTTTAATAAAGGTGCGTGAAAACGCACCTTTTTTTAATGTATATATTTATTGAGAAAGGATGAGTTTATATGAACATATCGGCAAGTGGAAGTGATTATGTCGTTATTAAAGCCTTAGAAGACGGTGTTCAAGTAATCGGATTAACAAGGGGATCAGATACAAGATTTCATCATTCGGAAAAGCTTGATGAAAATGAAGTAATGATCGCTCAGTTTACTGAACATACTTCTGCAGTGAAAGTTCGAGGAAAAGCAATTATTCAAACAAAACACGGGGAAATTGTAAATGAATAAGTTTACAAAAATAAGTTACAATGATTACTTATCATAAAATTATATGATATAATAATTTACAATTGATTAGAGGTATACATGTTTTTTAGCCATTTTATTCATTAAAATGATATCGTGCCTTTGACTAAAGAAGGTGGTTTTAATAATGACACTAGTATACGAAGTTTTACAACTGGAACAAGAAATTGAAGATAAGCTCTCCTATCATTTTTTAGATGAAAATATTATGATAGATAAGATTAATAAATCCAAATTAAAGTCTTTAACTTTTGTGATGAGGCAATCTAACTTTCCAAAACATATTCAAGATAAATATATAATTGCTATTACACTCGTCGAAATAGCATCAGAAATTCATGAACAAATTAAAGAAAATGATGAAATTAAAGATGATCACCAAGATAGCTTAACTAAACAATTAACAGTTTTAGGCGGAGATTATTACAGTAGTCTTTATTACATGTTATTAGCTGAGTTAGAAGATATAAAGTTTATTCAACACATAGCAACAACAATAAAAAGACTAAATGAACTGAAAATGGATTTTCACTTCTTTGTATCAAGGGATCCGAATAATTATTTTACTTTACGACAAAAAATAGAAAGTTATATTATTAATAGTGTCGCACAATACATAGAGTTTAATGATGAGAATACCCTTAAAACTATTGAACGATTATTATTAGTAGATTTATTACATCGGGAAAAAGATTTTTACGAAACTAAAAATACTTTTAATTATTTTAAACAAGATGATATTTATGACTATTTAGTTGAGCACATTGATATGATTATCGCAACTTATAAAAAGGAAATACAAATGTTATTGTCAACTTTTAATGATGAGGATAAACAAAGCTCATTTTTATATTTTAATCAATTAATGAATAATGATTTAGTTTATATGGAAGAAGGCTAAACCATTGAAACAAACAAAAGAAGAAAAAGTTCATCATGTCTTTCAAAACATATATAAGAAGTACGATAAAATGAATTCAATTATATCTTTTCGCAGACATAAAGCATGGCGGCAGGACGTAATGAAACAAATGAATGTTAGAAAAGGTGCCAAGGCTTTAGATGTTTGTACAGGAACAGGAGATTGGGCGATTTCTTTAGCGCAGCATGTTGGAAAAGAAGGTCATGTCATTGGTCTCGATTTTAGTAAAAACATGCTGTCTGTTGCTGAGGAAAAAAAGCCAGTTCAACATAAAGATACGATACAATTTATTTATGGTAATGCAATGGAGTTACCTTATAAAGATAATAGTTTTGATTATGTGACAATAGGTTTTGGTTTGCGCAATGTACCGGATTATGAGACAGTTTTAAAAGAAATGTATCGTGTTGTAAAACCAGGAGGACTTGTCGTTTGTCTTGAGACATCGCAGCCAACGATGCCAGTATTTCGACAAATATATTTTTTCTATTTTCGCTTCATTATGCCTTTGTTCGGAAAAATATTTGCGAAAAGTTTTGAAGAATATACATGGCTTCATGAATCTACGAAGGAATTTCCAGACAAAAAATGTTTAGAAGAAATGTTTTATCATACTGGATTTTCAAAAGTAAAATCTAAAAGTTATACGTTTGGTGTCGCAGCAATGCACATGGGAATTAAATAATATTTTATCAAGTAAAGGTGACAAGCATGAATCTTGTTAAAACATATAATCATTTAAAAAATGATTTACATGATATAGAAAACAGTTTAAAACAGACTATTCAAGCAGATAATCCGATTTTATCCGAAGCTGCTATTCAATTGCTTGAAGCAGGTGGAAAACGTATTCGCCCCGCCTTTGTCCTATTGGCAAGCCAGTTTGGTAATTATAATTTAGATTATATAAAAAAAGTAGCTGTTTCCCTCGAGCTTATTCATATGGCCACTTTAGTACACGATGATGTTGTAGATAAATCCGATTTACGTAGAGGCAAGCCAACCATAATGAAGATGTATGGCAATCGAATTGCGATGCATACAGGAGATTATATACTAGCAAGAGCTCTTGAGGAAATTACGAAAGTAAATCATCCAGAAATTCATAAATTACTTTCAAAAACATTAGTTGAAGTTTGTATTGGTGAGATAGAACAAATCCGATATAAATATAATTATGAACAAAATTTAAGAGATTATTTACGTCGCATTAAGCGAAAAACAGCTTTATTAATTGCTACAAGTTGTAAATTAGGTGCATTAGCAGGCGGACTGGATAAAAAGTCTGCCCATTATATGTATCAATATGGCTATAATATTGGCATGTCATTTCAAATCATCGATGATATTTTAGATATAACATCAACACCAGAGACATTGGGTAAACCGACTGGAAATGATCTCATACAAGGTCATGTAACATTACCTGTTTTATATGCAATGAAACATGATAGATTCTATCAAAATCTTATTAAATTGTTTTCACAAACTAGTGAGATTTCAAAAGAACAAGTAAATGAATTACTATTCTTATTAAAAGAGACAGATGCGATTGAAAAGTCATATGATCTAAGTAATCGCTATGTTGAAAGAGCATTAAATATTTTAGATAAGTTTCCAGACATTCAAGCGAAATCTTCTTTAATTCAAATTGCTCATTATGTTCAAAATCGAAGAAAGTAAAAGATTGTCATTTATCATTAACTTTGATAAAATTCACGAAGGATTATCAAAATACATAACGAGGTGAAGATTGTGGAAAAAACTTTTCTAATGGTTAAACCAGATGGTGTACAAAGAAATTTAGTTGGAAATATTGTGAATCGATTTGAAAACAAAGGATTTAAGTTAGTTGCGGGTAAACTAATGATAGTTACAAAAGAATTAGCTGAAGAACATTACGGAGAGCACAAAGATAAACCATTCTTTGAAGAACTTGTCGATTTTATTACATCGGGCCCTGTATTTGCTATGGTTTGGGAAGGTGAAAATGTTATTGCTACCGCAAGAAGCATGATGGGAGAAACAAATCCACAAGATGCAGATGCAGGCACTATTCGTGGAGATTATGGATTGACTGTTGGTAAAAATGTTATTCACGGTTCTGACTCAGAAGAAAGCGCAGAACGTGAAATTAATTTATTTTTTAAAGAAAATGAACTCATTTCTTACGAGAAACAAGATAGCACTTGGATTTACTAATAATTCATGAGAGAACAACCTCCGTTTATGAGCGGAGGTTTTTTAACATGAAAATATAATCATACTTTTCATATAATAGAGGTTATGCTATGAGTTATGATGAATTTATCAAGAGAGTATATCAGGATATTGGAATTAATCTTCAGTTATATAAAGAGAAACAAATGAAACGCCGACTTACTTCATTAAGAGATAAAAGAGGTTATGATAATTTTTACTCATACTATGCTGCGATTACTAAAGATCATAAATTGTTAGACGAATTTATTGATCGAATTACAATCAATGTAACGGAATTTTATCGTAATCCTAAGCGATGGGACAATTTACATAAAGATATTTTACCTGAAATTGTAGATGGTAAAACCTCATTGAACATTTGGAGTGCAGCGTGCTCCACCGGGGAAGAACCATATACGATCGCAATGGTGATGAAAGAGCATTTCCCTAATATAAACGTCAATATTTTAGCAACAGACATTGATGAAAATGCTTTAGGTATTGCTAAACAGGGAGTGTATAAAAAGTCTTCCTTTGAAGATTTACCGCCATATTATATTCAAAATTATTTTACGAAAAATAATGAATTATATTACATTGATCCAACACTTAAACGAAGTATTACATTTAAAAAACATGATTTACTTCAGGATACATATCCAAAGAAGAAGGACTTAATCATTTGTAGGAATGTTTTAATTTATTTTACAGATGAAGCAAAAGATGCGATTTATAAAAATTTTTCTCATGCTTTAAAGGAAGAAGGTGTTTTATTTGTTGGTAGTACAGAACAAATTTTTCATCCAAATAAATACAATTTTTATGTATTAGATACATTTTTCTATCAAAAAAGAAAAGAGGGATAATTTGAGATTTTTAACTGCTGGTGAATCCCATGGTAAACAAATAACGACAATCATTGAAGGTATTCCTGCTAGAATGCCATTACATCGCGATGATATTAATGCATCTTTACTAAGGAGACAAAAAGGGTACGGACGTGGCCGACGGATGCAAATCGAAAAGGATCTTGTTAACATTACAAGCGGTGTCAGGCACGGATATACACTTGGATCGCCTATTTCACTCGTTGTTAAAAATGATGATTTTAAAGCGTGGACAGATATCATGGGTGAGGATCCAATCAAAGATAGTCAGAAATTAAGAAGAGTTGTTACGAGACCGCGTCCAGGACATGCAGATTTGAATGGTGCTTTGAAATACGGTCATCGTGATATGCGTAATGTTTTAGAACGGTCATCTGCAAGAGAAACCGCTGCTAGGGTTGCTGCAGGTGCAGTAGCTAAAACATTGTTAAAACATCTAGGAATTGAAGTTGTTGGATATGTTAAAGAGATTGCAGGTATTAAAGCTAGCCATAAAGAAGATTTAACGATAGAAGAAATGCAAAAAATCTCCGATGAATCACCTGTAAGAACGTTAGATAAAAATGTTGAACAAAAAATGATGGATGCGATTGATCAAGCAAAAGAAGATGGTGATTCAATCGGTGGTATTACTGAAGTACGTGTAGAGGGTGTCCCGGCTGGTATCGGATCACACGTTCATTATGATTTAAAATTAGATAGTCGGATTGCCGGTAGTGTTGTTAGTATTAATGCGTTTAAAGGTGTAGAATTTGGACTCGGTTTTGAAGCCGGTAGAAAAATGGGCAGTGAAGTTCATGATGAGATTTTATGGGAAGAATCAAGAGGATATTACCGTCGAACGAATCGCTCTGGTGGTTTTGAAGGTGGGATGACAACAGGTATGCCTTTAGTTATTCGTGGTATTATGAAACCTATTCCAACGTTGTATAAACCATTACAAAGTGTTGATATTGAAACGAAGAAGCCTTTTGAAGCAAGTATAGAGCGTTCAGATTCCTGTGCAGTACCATCGGCAGCTGTTGTTATGGAACACGTAGTAGCTATTGAAATTGCAAAAGCTATTTTAGAACAATTTTCAAGGGATCAATTTCCAATTTTAAAACGAGCGTTAGAGGATTATCGGAAAGAAATACGGGGTTTTTAAAATGAAAACGATGGATGTACATTCAAAAACCCATACTTATCCGATATATATAGGTTTTCATCTTAGAAAGAAAATGAATGAATTAATTAAACATCCTTATTCAAAAATATTTATCATTACGGATGAAAATGTTGCCTCTTTATATTTACAAGATATTTTAGATGGATTAAAGGATAAACAAGTCATTTATGAAATATTGCAACAAGGTGAATGTTCAAAAACAATTGAAACTTACTATAAATTACAAACAAAAGCCCTTATACGTGAACTTGACCGTAATTCTCTTATCATTGCTCTAGGGGGTGGCATGGTCGGTGATATCGCAGGTTTTGTTGCGGCAACCTTTATGCGTGGAATCGACTATATTCAAATGCCAACGACTATATTAGCCCATGACAGTAGTATCGGTGGTAAAGTAGCGATAAATCATGAACGAGGTAAAAATTTAATTGGGAGCTTTTATACTCCAAAGGCTGTCATTTACGATATCGATATGTTAAAGTCTTTACCACAGGCAGAAATACGCTCTGGATACGCAGAAATTGTTAAAGAAGCTTTATTAGCGAACAACGAGTTATTTATTCGAATCATGCAAACTAATCTAGAAAATTTGTCAACAGAACAATTAATTACTCATATTTATGATGCCATACAAATAAAAAAGGATATTATTGAATTAGATGAATTTGAAACTTCAGTCCGTAAACATTTAAATTTAGGTCACACCCTTGGTCATGCTTTAGAAGCTTATTTTAATTATGATCGAATATTACATGGAGAGGCAGTTGCCATTGGTTTATTATTTTCGCTGTTTATTAGTGAAAGATATTTCCAAAATAAAATGCCTTTACGTGAATTATACAATTGGTTATTAAAAAATGATTATCCGCTTTATTTTAGCCAAATAGATCTAGTTAAATTATTACAATGGATGAAATTAGATAAAAAGCGAACAAATGACACTATTAATTTTGTGTTATTACGTTCTATTGAGCAACCGAAAGTTGTCTCCTTTTCTGAGGAGGAAATATTAAATGATATGAAACAGTTTTTTGCTTATTTGGATGGAGGAAACTTATGATTACACTTACACCCACTAAAACGCCTTTACAAGGTTCCATTGATGCTCCAGGGGACAAATCAATTAGTCATCGAGCGATAATTTTAGGTTCATTAGCCAAAGGAAATACACGAATAAGTAATTTTCTTCCCAGTGAGGATTGTCTTTATACAATAAAGGTTTGTCAACAATTAGGTGTTAAAATTAACTATAATCAAACAGAAGTTGAAATTACTGGACAAAACTTAAAATTAAAGGAACCATCTGTTCCTCTTTATTTTGGTAATTCTGGAACAACGGCAAGACTTATGCTTGGTGTTTTGGCAGGGCAAGATTTTTTCTCATCGGTTTATGGAGATAAATATTTATCTGAGCGACCAATGAAACGAGTAGTTACTCCTCTTAAAAAAATGGGTGCTATTTTTGATGGAAGAGAAAACTCATCGTTACTTCCTTTATCTATTCGAGGTAGCCAATTACATTCGATTCGTTATCGAATTCCGGTTAAAAGTGCACAAGTAAAATCAGCCATATTGTTAGCTGGATTATTTGCTAAAGGAGAGACAACAGTTATTGAAAAAGGAAAAACTCGAGACCATACAGAAAAAATGTTAGCTTCGTTTCAAGCTCAAATCCAAATTCATGAAAACGAGATTACTCTTATAGATAATCAACTACAAGGAACAGATATTCTCATTCCTGGTGATATTTCTTCTTCCGCTTATTTTCTTGTCGCTGCTCTTCTAGTGCCAAATAGTCATATAACGATTAGAAACGTTAGTTTAAACGAGACTCGAACAGGTATTTTAACTGTTTTAAAAGAAATGGGAGCAACATTTACAATAACGAATGAAAAGATGGTTAATCATGAACCTGTAGGTGATATATCAATATCTCATCAACAAATAAGCGGCACTGTTATAGAGGGAGACATTATTCCTAAATTAATTGATGAAATTCCCATTATCGCTCTTTTAGCTACTCAAGCAGAAGGGAAAACAGTTATTAGACATGCTGAAGAACTACGAGTGAAAGAAACAGATCGTATACATGCAACGGTTCAAACATTAAAATCTTTAGGAGCCCATATTACAGAAACAAAAGATGGAATGATCATTAAAGGTGGCACATCTCTAAAAGGTGGCAAAGTATCTTCATATTTTGATCATCGGATGGCTATGATGGCTGCCATTGCATCTTTAATTTGTCAAGAAAAGGTTTTTATCGATGAATTAGATAGTATTAATATTTCATATCCTAATTTTTTTGAGCATCTTAAACAATTAAAAAAAGTTTCAACGTAAGGAGGGGTTTTGTGGATTTTGTTCAACTTGCTTTATTTCACTTTGAGCAAAACGAAAGTGAACAAGCTATAAAATTGATTAATGATTTATTACCAATGGCTTCTTCCCGAGAGAAGTTTGAAGTTGCTTATATTTTATATGAATTTGGCTTTACATCCCGTGCAAAAAC
This sequence comes from Bacillota bacterium, assembly GCA_035303185.1. Classification (GTDB taxonomy): domain Bacteria; phylum Bacillota; class Bacilli; order Bacillales; family Amphibacillaceae; genus CALAMD01. Next base: position 12,360 of record DATGRX010000130.1, on the reverse strand, counting down.
AATTATTCATGAATTGTTAGATGAAAACCCAGAAAATAGTGATTATAAAATATTGTTAGCTGATATTTTTATCGCTACAGAACAAGATGATGAAGCGATTCATTTATTACATGATATACCAGCAACAGATGAAAACTATTTACCATCATTAATTCAACTTGCCGACTTATATCAAGCACAAGGGCTTTATGAAGTTGCTGAACAAAAACTTTTTGAAGCAAAACAAATCAATCAAGAAGAACAAATTATTGATCTAGCTTTAGCGGAATTATATTTCACTTCTGGTGAATTTAATCGTTGTATTCAGTTATATGAACAAATTATTAAGGAAGCTGACAATATTGGAGGTATCTCTATTACAGCCCGCTTAGCTGAATCCTATGCTGCTATTGGAAAATATGAGAAGGCTTTTAGTTATTTTGAACAAATTAGTGATGAAGATCCTGACTTTTTGTTTAAACATGGATTAATGGCCTTTCATTTAGAAAGATATTCGGTAGCTATTCAAAAATGGGAAAGACTTATTGAAATAGACCCTTATTATTATTCTGTATATCAGTTTTTAGGGGAAGCTTATTATGTAGAAGGAATGATAAATAAAGCTCATGAAATCACTGTAGAAGGATTAAATTTTGATGAACATAATGATGAGTTATATTTTTTAGCAGCAAAAATTGCTCTTAAAAGACGAGCTGAAGAAGATGCCCTGCAATATATCGAAAGAGCTATTGAATTAAACCCAGATCATCGTGAATATGTTACTTTATATATTGAAAGATTGAGAAAATCATTGCATGATGAAAAAGTTGTTTCCTTTTTACGGGATCTTTTAGCCAATGATATTTATGATCCATTATTTGAATGGGAACTCGCAAAATCCTTATATGAATTGGATCGTTTAGAAGAAGCTTTACCTTATTATGAAAAAGTATATAAACATTTTGAAGAAGATCCAGTTTTTTTACATGAATATGGTTATTTTTTAATGGAACTAGGGAATATGGATAAAGCAAAGAATATTCTTTTAAAATATATTGAAAAAGAGCCGATGGATGAAGATACAATAGAGTTTTTAAATCGAATGTAGGATATGTTCATGTTACAATGAGGGGTAAGTGGATGAGGATGGTGAGAATGCTTATGGATACACCAGTAACAGTGTCAAAAAAGAAATCTTTTCTTTCCTACTTTTTAAGAAGTTTTACTTTGAAAAACATTCAGTGTAGATGGCTAATTGAATCCCTACTTAAAAATGATTATTTGCTGGAAAACATACACTTTGTCTCAACAGTAGATGGTTTCCCCAAGGGATGTATTATTTCAACGACATGTACAACGGGAATAAGCTTTCAATTCCATAAAAAACATGTAGTCTCAAATAATATTGAGCAATTTTTCCATGAAATTCGTTTACATCCTACAGAACTGACATATATTGAATTGAATTTTAAAAACTCCTCCACAAATCAAGTGTATCAATCTTTAATTACTGACCAATATTTTATCAAGGAAAATGATATTTGGAAAAAAGAATTAGCAGCTAAAACTGATGAATTTTTGTCTACCTATAAAAAAGAATATTTGAAAAAACAAATTGATGATGCATTAGACAATCAAGATGAAGAAAGATTTTTATTCTTAACAAAGCAATTACAAAAGTATATAAATAAAAAAGGATTGATTTAAATTGAAATGGACGAATAAACATATTAAGCAATTTAAAGAGGCGGAAGAATATGTAGATACTGTGCTTACCCCATTAGTTCCCTTTACTTTACAAGGCAAAGATGCTGAGAAAAAAGCTTTACAATATGAAGTGATGACTATATTTGCAAATGAAATTGAACAAAAATTAACGGGTAGATTATTTCAGTTTCCCCATTACATTTATGAAAGTTCAGCAGATTTGCACGATGAAACTGAACGATTAAATGACTGGATAAATAAAAATAATAATGAATATTTTAAACATCATATATTACTTACTTTTGATGCATCTTGGAGAAAAACTGAAAAATATTTAGAAGGAAATTTATTATGGATTCCAGCGATGTATTCAGGTGATATTTATTCAAAAGAGGTTACTCAGATGATGCAAGATCAAATTAATGAAATCATTGAACTTATTCAAAGTTATTGGTAAAAGACTCTCGAAAAGTTTGTTTTCATTATGAAACAGTATTATAATTGACCCAAGTGACAGTTTAAGCTATTATAATATTGTCCTAGTAATATGAATATGTCCGTAAAACTTACGATAGAGGAGGGAAAACAATGAGTAATAAAAAAGGAGTTTCCCGGCGACAATTTTTAAACTACACATTAACTGGTGTGGGGGGATTTATGGCTGCTGGTATTGTTGCTCCAATGTTAAGAATGGCTGTAGATCCAGTCCTTAAAGCATCTACCGATGATGAATTCCAAAATGTTGGAATATCAGAAGATGACCTTACTAATGAACCACAACGAGTTGAATGGGTAGCTGAGCAAGTGGATGCTTGGCATACATCTGAAACGGATCGAATTGCTTACGTCTTTAAAAATGATGAAGGAGAAATTATCGCCCATTCCCCTGTATGTACTCATTTAGGCTGCTACATTTCTTGGGGAGAAAATGAGGACTATCCTGATCAATACTATTGCCCTTGTCACCAAGGACGATTTTATAAGGATGGTACAAACGTAGCAGGAACACCACCTACAAGACCTTTAGATGAATTTGAAGTGAAAGTTGAAAATGGCGTCCTACATATAGGAAATATTAAAAGTTGAGGGGAGGCGTAATAAGTAATGCTTAAAAAGATTTATGACTGGATTGATGAACGTGTTGATATTACGCCAATTTGGCGAGATATCGCTGATCATGAAGTACCCGAACACGTAAACCCTGCATATCATTTTTCAGCCTTTGTGTATTGTTTTGGAGGACTAACATTTTTTGTATTAGTCATTCAAATTTTATCTGGAATGTTTTTAACGATGTATTATGTACCAGATATTGAAAATGCATGGGAATCTGTTTATTATTTACAATCTGAGATTGCACACGGTCAGATTGTAAGGGGAATGCATCATTGGGGAGCTAGTGTACTCATTGTGATGTTATTATTACATACAATGCGAGTATTTTTCCAAGGAGCATATAAAAAGCCACGTGAACTAAACTGGATGGTTGGAGTTTCCTTATTTTTCGTCGTCTTAGGCTTAGGATTCACTGGATATTTACTACCTTGGGATAACAACGCATTTTTCGCTACACAAGTTGGACTTGAAATCGCTGAACAAGTTCCATTTATTGGTGTACATTTAAAGACTTTACTGTCTGGTGATCCGTCTATCGTTGGAGCGCAAACCTTAACGCGTTTCTTTGCGATCCATGTATTTTTCTTACCTGCAGCATTATTTGTTTTACTAGGTGTACACTTTATCTTAATTAGAAGACAAGGAATTGCAGGACCACTATAAAAGGAGGGTTTAACGGATGAAAAGAGGAAAGGGTATGAAGTTCGTCGGTGATTCGCGGGTAACTAGCGAACGTACACCGAACGTACCACTGGATTACTCTGAATATCCAGGTAGAACAGAAGCTTTTTGGCCCAACTTTTTACTTAAAGAATGGCTAGTTGGTGCTGTATTTCTCATCGGTTTTATGACATTAGTACTAGCAGAACCACCACCGTTAGAAAATTATGCAAATCCAACTACCTCTGGATATATACCATTACCAGATTGGTATTTCTTATTTTTATATCAATTGTTAAAATATCAATTTGCAGCAGGTCCTTATATTTTATTCGGTATTTTAATTATACCTGGACTTGCCTTCGGTGCATTACTTTTAGCTCCATTTTTAGACAATGGACCAGGCAGACGTCCACCACAAAGACCAATAGCAGTAGCTATGATGATTCTTGCTTTAACTGCTGTTAGTTGGTTAACATATGAATCAGCTGCAGAAGTAGATTGGGAAAAAAGAGCAGAAGATAATAGAATTGTTCTTGGAGAAGAAGAAGAAGAGTATGAACTAGCAGATTTAGATTATGATGAAGCAGATCCTGGATTTGATCATTATAAAAATAGCTGTGCAAGCTGTCATGGTGATGACTTGGAAGGATCACAAGCTGGTCCAACATTACTTGGTATTGACCATGATGAGGAAGGAATAAAAGATATCATTATTAATGGTATCGAAGGCGATCCGGGAATGCCGGCCGGTATGTTTGACGGTTCTGATGAAGAAATGGACGAATTAGTTGAATTCATTTACTCATTAAATGAACAAATTGCTGAAGATAGCGATGGAGATAATAATAATGAGGATGAAGAAGACGATTCAAACGACAATGAATAATGAAGTTAATTAATCAAATAAATCGAACACCTTTGCCTGTTCAACTGGTAAAGGTGTTTTTTTACATTAATTATTCTTCTAATGTATGTGGGAAAGTTGGTTATTCATATGATATATAAAATATTATTAGATAGAAGGTTTCTATTAGCTTTATTTGTGATAAATTTACTAGGTACAATATATGGATTTTATTGGTATAAAAGCCAACTAGCTATTACTCCACCGATATTTTTAATATTTGTACCCGATAGCCCAATGGCAAGTATGTTTTTTACTATCTTTTTATTATTTTTTCTTTTTCACCGAAATTCACCCTATATTGAAGCCCTTGCTATTATGACGTTATTTAAATACGGAATTTGGGCTGTCATTATGAATCTTGTCACCTTTTATGTCGATGGAGCACTTGATTGGACAGGATACATGTTAATCGCATCTCACGCTGGTATGGCTATACAAGGGTTATTGTATGCTCCCTACTATAACATTAAAATGAGACATATTGTTGTATCTGCTATCTGGATCTTACATAATGATGTTATCGATTATGTATTTGGGATGATGCCAATTTATTCTTCATTAACTGATTATATGAAGGAGATAGGATATTTTACTTTTTGGCTCAGCATTCTCTCCATTTGGATCACATATAAAGTTACAATTGGAAAAAAAGAAAAATAATATACTATTTATTATTTATCTCACATATACTTTTAAGAGCTATCTTTATGTGAGGTGATTCTCTATGCTAAAGTATATTATTTTAATAATAGAGATATTATCGCTTCAAACTTTAAATGAATTTATATTTGGCAACTCCCAACCACTTCAATTGAAAGATTTAACATACATTATTCTTGTGGTCGGTGGATTTATAATTTTAACATTAATTTATGTTAGTTATCGTAAATTTAAAGGTGAAAAACAACATACTAATAAAGAAAAAGCGGTAAGAAAAGAAAGACAAGACTAAACTTTTCTTACCGCTTTATGTTTATTCATGAATCGGATTTTTATTTTCATCTAATGTAAAGCCTTCACCTAAAACTTCGTGAACAGAGCTTAAAGCAACAAAGGCATGTTCATCGACTTTATGAATAATATTTTTTAATTGAACGACTTCATTTCTAGCCACAATACAGTATAGTACTTTTTGTTCATTTCCAGTATAACTACCTTTTCCTTTTAATATCGTAACACCGCGTTCCATATCTTCATTGATAATTTTTGCAATTTCTTCACTCTTGGGTGAAATAATTGTTGCTCCCCGGGCGGAATAGGCACCTTCTTGTATAAAGTCTATAACACGTGCACCAACATAAACGGCCAAGATAGTATACATTCCTTCAACTAAGTCGAGAATTAAAAATATTGATAAAGAGATAACCGCTAGATCGAACAAAAACATCGTTCTACCGATGCTCCAACCGATATATTTTTGCACAAGTCTAGCGATAATATCGACCCCACCCGTTGTACCACCATTACGAAATATGATACCTAGTCCAACACCGATAAAGACACCTGCAAATAGGGCAGCTAAAGTCATGTCAGATTGTAAATTAATTTCAAAGGGCTTTAGTTGAAATAGTTCTAAAAAAATTGAGACACTTACTGTCCCAATAATGGTATATAAAAATGTATTTCTCCCTAAATACTTCCAACCGATAAAGAATATAGGAATATTAAGGATAAAGTTTGTATATGCAGGATTTATTTTAAACAAAAAGTAAAGAAGTAGTGTAATACCTGTAAATCCACCTTCACTTAAATTATTTTGCATATTAAAATGAACGAGTCCAAAAGCGAAAATAGCGGCCCCAAGTAAGATGAATAATATATTTTTGAATCTTAGACCAAAGATCACAATGAATTCCTCCATTGAAATGATTTATTTATAAAATATAAAGCATTATAAAAGGGTACTATAAAAATTTATTATTTGTCAAAATAGTGACCATTCGATACGATAATGTAAGGTATATATTAAAGGATGTGGTGAGATGAACAACAGATATTATACTACAAAAGAAATTCAAGAGCGAGTAGATCAATATATATCCCAATTTGAAGAAGGTTATTTTTCACCACTAAGTTTGTTAGCACGACTTACAGAAGAAGTTGGTGAACTTGCTAGGGAAGTAAGCCATAAATATGGTGACAAGCCAAAAAAAGCTACTGAAGAAGATAGCTCGATGTCAGAAGAAATTGGTGATATTATTTTTGTTCTGGCGTGCTATGCAAATTCATTAGATATAGATCTAACTGATGCATTCATCCAATCTATTGAAAAAATTGAAACGCGCGACAAGGAACGCTGGACTAAAAAAGAATAATATGTAGGAGGCGTTTTATTGGCATTAAAAGTCGTGATTACTGGGCCACGTGGTAAAATGGGTTCAAAGGTGTTTCAAACATTAAAAAATAAAGATGGATATCATATTGTCGCATTAATTGATCATAAGCCGGAAAAGTGGAATGAAAAGAAATTAAGTGTACCAGTTTTCGCTGATATCCAATCGTGTTTTTTAGAAACAAAACCGGACGTCTTAATTGATTTTACAAATCCTACAGCTAGTTATCAATTTATTAAGATTGCTATTGAACATCAAGTTAAGGTAATTAGTGGAACAACAGGATTTACTGATGAAATATTGCTGGAAATCAATCAGTTAGCTGATCAAAAAGAGATCGGTTGTGTCATTGCCCCAAATTTTGCTCTAGGAGCGGTACTTATGATGGTTTTCACACAGTATGCAGCAAAATTTTTTCAAGATATTGCCTTAATTGAAAAACATCATAAACAAAAATTAGATATCCCATCGGGTACTGCCGATTTACTAAAGAGATTAATCATAGAAGAAAATAAAGAAATTAATATTGATATAAAAAGTATACGTGCCGAAGGGTATATTGCCCACCATGAAGTTATCTTTGGCGCTCCCGGTCAAGTTTTAACGCTTAAACATGATTCTCATGATCGTAAATCTTTTATTCATGGTCTCAAGCTAACTTTAAAAGAAATTAAGCATATCCAACATTTTATATTTGGCTTAGAAAATGTATTAAGAATATAAAGGAATAAAGAGGGTGGTTACATGAAAAAGATAGGGATTACTTGTTATCCTTCTATGGGTGGATCAGGAATTATAGCAACAGAATTAGGAAAAAGACTAGCAAAATTAGGCTATGAAATTCATTTTATATCCTCTAGTTTACCTTTTCGTTTGGAAAGCATTCAACCTAAAATTTTTTTCCACGAAGTAGAAGTAAACCACTATCCTGTTTTTCAATATCCACCCTACGATTTAGCTTTAGCGAATAAAATGGCAGATGTGGTTGATCGTGAGAAATTAGATATTCTTCATGTTCATTATGCGTTACCCCACGCAATTTGCGCGATCTTGGCGCGAAATGTAGCAAACCATCCTGTAAAAGTGGTCACAACTTTACATGGCACAGATATATCAGTTTTAGGAGTCGATCCAACACTAAAAAAGATGATTGAATACGGTATTAATGAATCAGATGCAGTAACAGCTGTGTCTAATAGCTTAGCTAACCAAACATGTGAAATGTTAAACGTAAAAAAAGAAATTGATGTCGTTTATAATTTCGTCAACGAGAAAGAATATTATCGAAAAGAGTTACCGTATGTGCGAAAACAATACAATATTAAAGAAGATGAACATGTTTTTATTCATATATCAAATTTTAGAAAAGTAAAACGTATTGAAGATGTCGTTGCAACTTTCAAGGAAATTCAAAAAGAAATTCCCGCTAAATTATTACTTGTAGGAGATGGGCCAGAGCGACCTAATATTTATAAACTTGTTAATGATTTAAAGTTAAATGAAAAAGTGCTCTTTTTAGGAAAACAAAAAAATATTCGTGATTTATTATCTATTTCCGACGTTAAATTACTATTTTCAGAAAAGGAAAGTTTTGGTCTTGTTTTATTAGAAGCGATGTTTTGTGGCTTACCTTGTATTGGTACCAATGTTGGTGGTATTCCAGAAGTAATCGAACATGGAAAAACAGGTTATGTTGTTAATTTAGGTGATACAAAACAGGCAGCACAATATGCAATTGATCTCGTATCAAATAAAAATCTTTATGCAATAATGTCAAATGCAGCAATAAACCAGGCTAAAAGTAAATTTTGTTCTGATAAAATTATTTCACAATATATTACTATTTATAAAGACTTGTTAAAGTAGAAAGCTGGTGCTTAGTTTGAGTAAGCAGTTATTCCAATTAGGAAAAGAAGTCATTCAAATAATTAAAAAGGCTAACTATGAAGCTTTTTTTGTCGGTGGATGTGTTCGTGATTTACTATTACAAGAAAAGATTACAGATATTGATATTGCGACAAATGCTACACCAAATGAAATCACTGCTTTATTTCATCATGTTATTCCTATCGGTATAGAGCATGGAACAGTTATTGTTCGCTACAAAAAACATTCTTTTGAAGTAACGACTTATCGAACAGAAGGTACTTATAGCGATAAGCGTCATCCTGATTATGTGAATTTTATTACATCTATTGAAGAGGACTTAAAAAGACGCGATTTTACGATAAATGCATTAGCAATGGATGAAACTGGTGAAATTATCGATTTATTCAATGGTCAGGAAGACTTAAAAAATCAAAGGATAAAAGCTGTAGGTCAACCAAAAGAGCGTTTTGAAGAAGATCCATTACGAATTATCCGAGCCTTGCGTTTTTCAAGTCAATTAGGTTTTACGATTGAAAAAAATACTTTAGAGCAAATGAAACGAAATCGTAAAAATTTACAATCTATTGCAATTGAGCGAATTAATGAAGAAATGCGCAAATTTTTCGCAAGTGAACACATTAGTAAAGGGATTTTATATCTTAAACAATCGAAGGTATATGAACAATTACCAATTTTCAAAGAAGAACCATTATATGTCCAATATTTATTTGAAAACTTTATTCCACTAACATCTTTTGCCGAAGTAATTGCTTATTTTTATTTACAAAACAAAAAATATCCAATCCAAAAATGGATAAGGGAATGGAAATGTTCCAATAAAGTTAAAAAAGATGCACAAACATTAGTCCAATCGATCGAAAGCTATCAAAAGAACGGTTTACATCCGATGTTAGTTTTCAATTTACCAGAAGAACTATTTAATAGCTTTGTGAGATTAACAAACTTTATTGAGAATACCAATTTAACTGTTCAAGATGTTAAAAATATAAATAATAGCTTAATTATACATTCTAAAAATGAATTGAATATTAAAGGGAATGACCTTATAGAGTATTATTCCGAGATAAAACCAGGTCCATGGATCGAGCATATGTTAAAAAGGATGACTGAAAAAGTGGTATTGCAAGAATTGGAAAATGATTACAAACAACTAAAGGAGTGGGTGAAATGCAATCCTCCAAAAGAGATATAAAAAAAGCCACTCTCAGTAAAAAAGAAATTACACAAAACTTAAATACAAAAATAATTGGAAAGGAACTTATTTTTAAAGAAACAACGACATCAACACAACATGTAGCTCACGAATTAGCCAAAAAAGGAGCGGAGCACGGTACAATTGTTATAGCTAATGAACAAACAGAAGCACGAGGTAGAGGAAATCGATCGTGGCGAACAGTTAAGGATAAAGCAATTTCAATGAGTATCATTATTCGTCCACATCTATCGCCACATAAAGCTCCACAACTTACATTACTTACGGCTACTGTTGTAGCGGAAGTCATAGAAGATATTGTGAACATAAAATCACAAATTAAATGGCCTAATGATATTTTGTTACAGGGAAAAAAATTTGTTGGAATACTAACAGAAATGGAAACGATCAAAAACGAAATTGACTACATTGTGATTGGAATCGGTATGAATGTTAATTATTCAAAAAATGAACTTCCAAAGCAAACGAATTATCCAACAACAAGCCTTATGTTAGAGACGAATAAACAATGGGATATTCCAAACCTAATCCAACACTTATTACGTCAGTTTGAACAATCCTATGAACAATATTTAATAAACGGTTTTCCAATGTTTCAAAAGCTATGGGAATCCTATGCTTTTAAATATGGTGAGACATTATATATTAACGACTTTAAAAATAAATGGTTAGGAACGTTAATTGGAATTACTGAAGACGGAGCTTTGCTCGTAAAAGATAAACAAGACCGGTCAAAAAAGATATATTCAGCCGAAATTGAATGGTATAATTATTAAGTATTTGTCTTTAGATCTTGAAAAAGAGGGGCATATCATTATGGATAAAAAATATATAGTTATTGATTTAGAAACAACTGGTCAATCTTCAGAGCAAGAAGATCGTATAATTGAGATTGGAATAGTAGTTATTGAAAAAGATGAAATAACTACCACTTTTTCTACCTTTGTTCATCCAGAAAAAGATATTCCATCATTCATTACAAACTTAACATCTATATCAAATGAAGACGTAAAAGATGCTCCTTTATTTAAGGAAATAGGAGAAAAGCTTTTAACCTATTTTAAAGATGGGTATTTTGTTGCTCATAATGTTCCCTTTGATTTACGATTTTTAAATAATGAACTAGAACAAAATAACTTTAAACCTTTAAAAAACCAAACATTAGACACTGTTGAGCTTTCACGAATATTTTTTCCACAAGCTCCTAGTTATCGATTAAATGAACTTGCTAACTACTTACATATCACTCATGAAAATCCACATCGTGCATTAGATGATGCATTAGTTACAGCTGAAATATTTTTAAAAGTAAAAAAGAAACTATCAAATTTACCTTATGAAACGGTTAACCACTTAATTAAATTAGAAAAATATTTCCATTCTGATCTATTTGATCTTTTTAATCATTACTTACAAGAGGCAGCTTTTCAACAAGAACCAGACCCTAATATGAATACATTTCAAGGAATTAGCTTTAAAAAGCTTCCTAATTTAGAAGAAGAAATTCATTCTAATACAAATTTATCCTTTGGACATTTATTGGAAAAAACATATAAAAAAAATGGGTTGTTACAAAAGGTATTTAATAATTATGAATTTCGCTCTGGACAAAAGGAAATATCAGAGTTAATTTTTGATTCTTTTATAAATAAAAATCATGCTTTAATAGAAGCGGGAACAGGCCTAGGTAAAACGATCTCTTACTTAATTCCAGCTGTTTTTTATGCTGTTCATGAAAATGAACGAATCGTTTTAAGTACGTATACAACACAATTACAAGCACAAATTATGAATGATGAAATACCTCTATTAAAACAAATGATGCCTTTTACATTTACGGCTTCAATATTAAAGGGGCAATCTCATTACTTGAGCTTGGAACGTTTTTATTATGAATTGCAACATGAAACGATAGAAAATAATTATGATATAGCTTTAACAAAAGCAAAAATATTAGTGTGGATTACGGAAACAGAAACCGGGGATATTGATGAAATCAATTTATCAAAAGCTGGTTATTACTTTTTCCAAAAAATAAATACAAAAGCTGAAAATCAAATTGATCCAAAATCACCTTGGTTTGCCTATTCATATTATATGCATGCTAAGCAAAAGGCTCAAAAAGCTAATATTATCGTAACTAACCATGCTTTACTTTGTACGGATTTATACAACGATTATCAAGTCATTCCAAGTTACAAATATATTGTCATTGATGAAGCACATCATTTCGAGCACGCAGTTTCCGAACAAAGCGCATTAAAATTAAATAATAACACTCTTCAATATCATTTAAATCAATTAGGACGCTCTGATGCTACAAAGTTTATCAGACCTGTTATTCCAAAGAGTTCTGAGTTGTTGTCAAAGTGGGATGAATTATTAGAACAAGTAAAGAATCAAACAATGGATTTATTTCAAGCCATACATACATATGTTACACAAAAAAGACAGTTTAAAACTGGATTAAGCGATCAAGGAAGAACTCAGTTTCGAATAACGAAAGATGTAGAGCTCCATACAACATGGCATAAAATTCAAGAAATCGCCAA
>DATGRX010000129.1:0-16706 GCA_035303185.1 Bacillota bacterium | reverse complement strand
AAGTATTCTTCATACGACAAAATTAAAGGTTCCATTTTATTTATATAATAAATACAAAAATCATACTAGTATTCCAATTCATTATCCAAAAAGTAATCCAGCCAATGTATTTGTGCAATTACAATCATTAAAGGATCATTTTTTTCTTTTGTCTATTCACGATATTATATACTTATGGTTTTTTATATATAGTTATCAAAAAATTTATGTGCTATTTAAAAGACGAAGAAAAGTTGCAAGTTTACATACTAACTGATGTATCACATATTCCTTTGTTATGATAGAGATAAATTCAACCATAAATTAAATGTACTCTTAAGGAGTGTATTGATTGCAAGTTGACTTTGGAAATGTTGCGAAACTTTATGCATTGTATCGAAATGATTTACCAGGGGAATTATTAAAAACCTTAAAACTTCGTGGAGTTAAATTAACGGGTAAAAAGGTAGTCGATCTTGGGGCTGGGACAGGTGTCCTTAGTCGAGCATTATATAAAGAGGGTGCAGAAGTTATTGGTATTGAACCGTCAAAAGAGTTAATAGAAGAGGCATTAAAGATTGATCAGTCAGAAGGATTCCATATCACGTACGAAAACACCTATTCTGAAGACACCTTTTTACCTAAACAAACGTTTGATTATGTCATGGTATTAAGAGCATGGCATTGGTTTGATTCTGCTAAAACTTTACAAGAGATTAATAGAATTATAAAAGAAAATGGAAAACTCATTATTATGGATTCGGGCTTTACGGCTGAAAGTGATATTGTAAAAGATACGCTTTCGTTGATTAGACAATATATGCCCAATCAAGAGTTAAAGCGTTCGGGTTCAAAATCTAAATCAAAGCAACTTATTAATAGTTTTCCTGTTGAATGGTTTAAAGAATGGGAAGAAAACAAATTTGACTTACAAGAAACCTATAAATTTTATTATCATGTAGTTTTTTCTAATAAAGAGTGGTGTGGAAGAGTAGGGTCATTATCCTGGTTGTCTCATTTTTCTCCTAATGAGAGAAAAGATATCTTAAATGAGCTTTACAAGCATTTGAAACAAAGGTATGGAGAGGTTCAACATAACATTCAACACGGATGTTATGTTACCATCTTAAATCGAATCTAATTATTTATCTTACAATTGGTTCAAAGAGCGTATTGAAATATAAAGATAGACAATAATCTTTAAAACTTACTCCAATAAAAAAAGAGAATAAAAATTTAAGGATTGTTGGTTTTGAACCCAATGTTGAAGTGTCTTAAGAAATCACGGTATTTTATAAAGTTATTACACTCTTGATAAAGGAGGATACATTCATGCTTGGATTACCGAGAGGAGAAGTGTTCCTTGTACCTTGGACAGATGCATGGTTTGAGGAATTTAAAAAAGAAAAGGAAAGAATTCATCATCAAATCGGGGACTATATTGTCAATATCCATCATATTGGCAGTACAGCTGTTCGAGGCTTACGTGCAAAGCCTATCATTGATATAGCGATAGAACTTGAAGATTTTAACGATGGCAAAGAGTGTGTGGATTCATTACAGTCTCTAAACTATACATATGGAGGTACAAATGTTTTGCCTGATAGACATTACTTTTCAAAAGGGGAGCCAAGAACACACCAAATCCATATGTACAAAACGGGCAATCAGTTTTTATTAGAGCAATTAAATTTCAGAGATTATTTAAGAAACAATGCTGAAGCTAGAAAAAAGTATGAACGCCTAAAAATAAAACTATCAAAAGATAACAAAAGTAATAAACATAAATATGCAGAGGAAAAAACCGAATTCATTATGTCTATATTAGCGAAAATTAGATAATTTAGAAACGAGATTTTTCCTAGTTACAATAGGAAAAGTTTTTTACTTCAAAAGTCATTTTAACAGAACTCGGTGTATATGTTATGATCTACACTATCTAGCTTTACACATAGGAGTGATTTCAATGGCAGTATTAGGAGTATTACTCGAGTTGTCCAAATCACTTATACCAATTATTTTTATGTTTGCTCAAATGATAGCTCCACTAGTTTCTTTAGCAAACAATTCAGTATACTCCGCACCATCTTATTCATATATTTTAGCAAGCACCGTTTTTCTTTTAGGAATTGCTCTATTATTTATTAAAAAGTAATGTTTGATAGGAAAGGAATTGATGACATTGAGAAAAAAATGGCTCATGATTTTGTCTGGCATATTTCTATTGGTTATCATTTCAGCATGTTCGAATCAGGGAAATAATCTTAATGAACAAAGTGAACCGATTGAACCGAAGCAATTTGCTGAAGTTCTTTTAGCTGGTGAGTTTAAAAGAATTTATGCTCAAATGAGTGATGAATTCCAAAAGCAAGTATCTTTAAAGGAAATAGAGCGACTAGGTAAGGATTTTAATAAAGGTGTAGATGAATTTAAACTTATCTCAGAAATGAAAATCGACGATACGATACAAAGACTTGCTTGGGTGGATGAAGAGGAGGAGAAAGGAATGATGGTTGTTTTTAATGAAGATCATACCATTGAACGCCTTCAGCTAATCCCCCTTGCTAAACACGGAGATACGGATGAGGTTTTTACAGAGACGATTTTTGACTTCCCTTTTGAAGATGAATGGTTTGTCTTTTGGGGTGGAACAAACGTATTAGTTAATTATCATTATGAATTGGAACAACAACGATATGCTTTCGACTTTTTAAAGATAAAAGATGGGAAATCCTATGAAGGCGATGCCTCAAAAAACGAAAGCTACTTTGCTTTTGGTGAAAAATATTTAGCACCTGCAGCAGGAATTGTAATAGAGACGGAAAATATTATTCCGGATAATGATCCCGTAGGAGATGTAGATACTGAAAATCCAGCGGGAAATTACGTTATTATCGATCATGGAAATGAAGAGTATAGTTTTTTAGCACACTTTAAACATGGCTCAATAGAAGTAGAAGAGGGCGATAAAGTTGAGCAAGGAGATGTCCTAGGTCTTGTTGGAAATTCAGGCAACTCTAGTGAACCTCATATTCATTTTCATGTAGCAGATGCTCCAGATTTAGAAGCATCCAAAAGTATTAGAATTAATTTTGATACAGGGGATTCAATTATACAAGGAGACTTCGTTAAATAGATAGTTTCAGCGATCGATTTTCTTTGTAGGAAGAGGATTGAATATGAAATGAATAAAAAAATTGGCTCAACGGAAAAGAACCGTAAACACTTACTCATACCGAGTATTATTGCTATAAACACATATTTAGCAATGATTGCTTTTCGTGCTCTATTTCAAATACAACCAATTTTAACAATGGATATTGAAATCGTATCGACAGCTATTTTTGCAGGTGTTTTTACCATGGTTGGAGCTTGGATAGACGAAATATCTCCTAAAAAACCTACATCTGATGAGAGTAAGTCGCTTGGACAATGGTTCAATGATACAATTATTCATGGTACTACTTTTCAGTGTCTTTTATTTGTCGTTTATGCTTTAGGCTTTATAAGTGTTGGCATTATTTTACTATTTGTTATCCCATAAATTTACTTTCAAACATAAAAGGGTTTGTTTTTAACAAACCCTTTTATTAATGACATAATTTTTAGGCGTATTTATTCCAATGAACAATGCCACCTTTTAGCACTTTCACGTTGTAGCCTTTTCCCTGAAGAATATTGGCACATCGAGTGGCAGAATTTCCACTTGTGCACGTGATTACGACCTCTTCATGTTTAGAAAAGGGCATTTTAGAAGGTATATCAGCTTGTTCCATCTTAAAAATATCCTCTTTAAACACATTTATATTTTTAGCCTTTGGATGTTTTAGATGACCGAACATAAATTTCTCTTTTGTACGAATATCTAAAATGATAAGCTCTTCTCGTTTTAGGCGCCTTTTTAATTCGCTAGGAGTTATTTTTCTTACGATAAATATCACTTCACTTTTTATTTAATAAGTGTACTTATTTCTTTAAAGTTTGGATGCTCCGCTGTACCCAACAATTCAAATAAAACCATCTCCACTGATGTTGAATATGCTCCTAGCCTTTGCATTTTTTGGATAGCAATTTCTTTATTCATCTTTGTCCGTGAAGAAATACAATCTTGGACGAATTCGACATGTTTATCAGCTTTTAGCAGTTGCTTAACCGTTTGATAGACACATACATGTGCTTCAATGCCAGCGACAATATACTTTTCGCGATTTACATCCTTCATTAACGATTGAACATCTTCATGTGCACAAACACTAAAATCCATCTTCGCAATGGGTTCGTTATTTTCGATAAGTAACTTTTTTACACTTTCCTTCGTTTCTCCAAGCCCTTTTGGATACTGTTCAACCCAGATGATAGGGATATTTAATACATTTAATCCTTTGATTAGAGTAACTAAATTGTCGTGAAGTTGTTCGCGCTCATGCATCACTTGTGCTAAACGACCTTGATAATCGATTAGCATAAAAGCGGTGTTTTCTGTCGTTAACATGAAAATCCTCCTTTAAAAAATACCTTATATTTATTTTAACATACATTTTTTTGAAATATTTAATGAATAACAAACAAATAAAATTTGACAAAAACAAACAGAAGTCTAATACTAGAAATAGAGTAAAAATTGAATATAAAAACACTAGGGGTGTTATTCAAACTGAGATGAGCGAATCGCTCAAACCCTTTGAACCTGAACTAGATCATACTAGAGGAGGAAAGTGTTGCAGTTATAGGGAGTTTACTCTTCTTATATTGTTTTTGGCACGTTACGCAACCTTTCTTCGTTACGGGAGGTTGCGTTTTTATATTCAACATATTTTTTGAAAAGAGAGATGGCTATTTTGTCAAGAACAGTATTAGTTACAGGTAGCAGTCGAGGATTAGGTGCCGTAACAGCAAAAACATTAGCAAAACAAGGTTTTAACGTTATTGTGAATTATTATAAAAGCAAAGAAAAGGCCGAGCAATTAGTATTGGAGATCGGAAGAGAAAAAGCAGTCGCTATTCAAGCAAATGTTTTAAATAGACAAGAAGTTAATGCACTTGTCGAGAATGCAACTGAACATTTCGGAAAAATTGATGTTGTTGTTAATAATGCTTTAATCGACTTTGTTTTCGATCCAGATGCACAAAAGTCATTTCAAGACCTTCAATGGGAAGATTATGAAAGACAATTACACGGGACGTTAAAAGCTGCTTTTCATGTGACACAAAGTGTTCTTCCTCAATTTATGGAGCGAAAGGACGGTACGATTATTAGTATTGGGACGAATTTATATCAAAATCCTGTCGTTCCTTATCATGAGTATACAACAGCAAAGGCTGGTTTAATTGGCTTTACGAGAAATATTGCGGCTGAACTAGGTAGATATGGAATTAATGCAAATGTTGTTTCTGGCGGATTGCTTAAAACTACAGACGCTAGTTCTGTAACAACACCTGAAGTATTTGAACTCATTGCAGATTCAACTCCATTAAAAAAGGTAACTACTCCGCAAGATGTTGCAAATATGGTAGCTTATTTAGCCTCGGAAAAAGCAAGTGGGATCACAGGACAAAATATTACCGTTGATGGCGGACTAACGATGAATTAATTATTTTTCAAACACCCTTGCTTTCTACAAGTAAACTTGTGAAATAAGGAAAACACTTTAGAAGTAGGGGTGTTATTGCTTCTTCAATGAGTTGTCTTCATTTTCTGTTACTGCTTAATTTGTTTCAGTTAACTCTACCCTCGTTTTATATATTGTTTTTATTTATCTCTGGCCAAGGTGCCTTAAACAAAATGAAATATTAGAAGGATAAAACTTTCATTTGTTGAAATACTTAATGTATGTATACAAATTATATAGGATTAATACATTGTTAAAAGGGGATACTTAAATGAAAGGAGTGTGAATAAATGAATTTTCCTAAAAGAGTTATATTGTTGATATCTTTACTTCTCTTATTAACCGCCTGTTCATCTGGACAAGAAAAAAATAACGAGGAAGAAAATGCTTCTCCTCAAACAGAAGAAACGAATAATGAAAATGAACAAATCGAGAATAATCATCAAAATGAAACAAATGATGAGGCAGAAAATGAGGCGTCCCAAAATAATGAAAAAAGTGAGACTCAGTTTCAAGAAGCTCAAAATGAAGAAGACATGAAAGGTATGTTAGACACATTAAATTTTACTAAGATTGAAGTTGAAATTGATTATGAGAATGATCGGGAGTTTGAAGTTGAAATAAAAGAAAAGAAAGATGGGACAATTAAAGCGGAAGTAGAAGATGAAATAAACAACATTGAAATTGAGAATTATCTTGAAGCTTTTAATTATATTTTTCCATACGCAGAAAAGTTAAATATATCTCAAGAGACTCCTCGTGATGAAGCGATTGCCGTAATCCTAGATGTTTTTGATATGACAGATGATTATATTGAATTTGAGGCAGAATTTACCTTTCCAGATGGAACAATGATAGAATATAAAGATCCGTAAGACTAACGAAATGTCATCGTTTATTCAAATTTCCTCCAATTTAATTGATTTAAATCACAGTAAATACATTTGAATAATCGTTAAAATGGCTCTGAAAGGATAACAATATTCCTTAAAGGGCCTATTTATTTATCAAAAATAAATATTTAAAAAACTGGTGTAACAATAGGTGAAAAGGACTATGCTTAAGGAACCAATAGGAGGTGTTTTTATGAACGAAAAAGTTTCCTTTTCTAAACGTGTTAAAAAGTTTTTTCAAGGTAAGAAGTCGGTCTCAAATAATATTTACAATTCCGCGTGGGTTCAAGATAAAAATCTTAATCTTTCTTCAGATTCGGCACTTCACCAAAAGTTACAACTATTATCCCTTCATTTAGAGCAAACTGAATATATAGGAAACATTGGTACTTGGGAATATTGTCCTAGAAAAAAAGAATTTACTTTATCAAAAATGAGTTCAAATATTTTAGAATGGCCATATGGGAAAACCCTACCAGAGAAGAAGTTATTATCTATGATACATGATGAAGATTTTAGTAAAATGAAAACCTTTTTAGATCGTCCAGATAATGGTATAGATGTTCGAATTTGTCCGCATAAAATGACAGAAGTACGACATGTAACAATTATAGGTAATATAGTAAATAATAAAGATGAACGAGAAAAACTGATCGGTGTTATAAATGATCGTACATCTTATGTTCAATTTGAAAAAGAAGTACAGAAAACGGAGAAACGTTTTCAATATGTGTTTGATCATCTAGATGTAGGTATTTGGATGAGAAATTTTCCGGAAGAGAATTTGATCTTCGCTTCAAAAGGGGTCGAAAAAACATTTCAAGTTCCTTTAGAAACAATGAACAAATATCCGAAACGATGGATGGATATCATTTTACCTGAATATCGAGACGAGGTCGAATCGGCCTATGACAAATTAGAAAAAGGTGAAAAAATAAGTATTAGATATCGAATTCAAGCAGGAGATGGCACAACGAAATGGATCCATGAACAAATCGTTCCTAGAATGAATCAACAAGGGAAAGTCACACACCTTTTCGGAATGATCACGGATATAACAGTTATGGTGGAACTAAAAAAGAGAATCGAATATTTAGCCACTTATGATGAGTTAACTTCTTTACCAAACGTTCACAGCCTAGATAGAAAAATAAATGAACTAATAACTCGAAAGGATATTGCCACTTTTGCTATATTAACCATAGATTTAGATAATTTCCATTGGGTAAATAACTACCTTGGTCGAAAGCTTTCTGATCAAGTCTTGCAAACCGTTGCTAATCGTATTCATACAGTTTTGCCGAAAAATAACTATTTGGCTAGAGAATCCAGCGATACATTTATTGCACTTGTTATGAACTGTGATGATAAGGACGAAGTTTTTACGCTAGCCGAAAAAATCATTCAGGCGATTGAAAAAGATTTACATATACATGGATATGACATTTATGTAACAGGAAGTATGGGGATTAGTTTTTATCCAGATGATGGAATAGAAAAATTAGAACTTTTAGAGCGTTCGCAAACCGCCCTATTTCACGCAAAACAATTAGGGAAAAACAATTACCAAATTTATTCCTTTGATAAAGATATCGGAACACATAAGAGATATGTACTTGAAACTGACTTACGAAAAGCGATTAAAAATAATGATTTTCTTATACATTATCAACCGCAAATCAACCCACAAAATAACGCTTTAATCGGTGCAGAGGCTTTGATTCGCTGGCCACATCATGTGTGGGGTCTCGTTTCTCCAGAAGAATTTATTCCATTAGCGGAAGAAACTCATTTAATTCATGAAATTAGTAAATTAGTGGTACAGGCTGTCTGCCAGCAATTGAAAGAGTGGAAAACCAATAATTATACATTGATCCCTATCTCAATCAATGTTTCTCCTATAAGCTTTTTAAAGTCCAATTTTGTAGAAATGATGAAAGAATCAATAAGTAAATATCAAATTCCATCTCGGTATATTGTATTAGAAATAACAGAGAGTTCGATATTAGAAAATGAAAAAAGAGTTGCTGATGTATTAAGGGAATTAAAAGCTTTAGGTGTTCATGTTGCTCTTGATGATTTTGGGACAGGTTACTCGGTTTTAAATAACTTACAAAGGTATAATCTAGATATTTTAAAAATTGATCGCAGTTTTATCCAAACGCTAAATATAGATGAAGGGCATGATTCAAAGGATGCTGTTATCGTGTCCTCACTCATTTACTTATCCCAAGGTCTTGGCATGAAAGTAGTTGCTGAAGGTGTCGAAGAATATGAGCAATTACAATTTTTAAAACAAAAGGAATGTGACGTTGTCCAAGGGTATATATATTCAAAGCCAGTCCCTTCTAAAGAGCTAGAGATTTTCCTAAAGCACCCATATTTAAAGCCATTGAAACAAAAGAAAATTTTTAAACCAAAGGAAGAAAGACGAAGGTTTTATCGTTTGGAATTTACATTTCCTGTATTAACGAAATTACAAATCTCAGAAGTAAATGATAGAAAAGTAGATGTAGGTTCAGCCAATATATTAATGGAAAATATTGGAGTAGGCGGCATTCGATTCTTATCTAATTTAAGATTGCCCGTTTTATCAAGTTTACGATTACATTTTAAGTTTACTTTAATGGGGAAGTCTTTTTATGTTAATGGTACTTTAGTTTATAGAAATGATGAACAAGCTGGCATATATGTCTACGGTGTTTCCTTTGAATCTATGAGTGAAGGTGAAAGGGATGAATTAGCAGAAATCATAAACAAAATAACTGTTTTAAGGAAGTTAGGTGAAGAAATACCAGAAACCGAATTTGTACAAATGAGCCCTTACACATTCTTTTCCCAATAATAATTATGCTTTGACAAAATAATGACGTTCTTGAGAAAAGGCATATTTACACCCTTAAATCTGTTATAATTGATGTAGAGTCAAAAGGGAGGGCTGTACAATGTATAAAAATATACTCGTTGCTTATGATGGTTCGATTTTGAGTCGGCAAGCGATCGAAGCGGCTAAACATCAAGCAACATTGCATGAAGATGCACAAGTGCACATCGTATCAGTAATTGAAGCTACAGGGCCCTATACGAACGTTTCAATCTCACAAAGTATAATCAATGAATTACGAGCGAAGTTTCTTCCGCAGATGGAGAAGATTGAAGAAGAGTTTGAAGCTATAGACATTCCAATCACGACAGAAATTGTTGTCGCAGAGCGAAATAAAAAACCCGGCAAACTACTTGTCAAATATGCGGAGGAACAAGAGATTGATCTCATTATTATGGGTAGCCGCGGATTAGGAAATATTCGAAAAGTCATCCTCGGAAGTGTCAGTAATGAAGTTGTTCAAAAAGCAAAATGTCCTGTCCTCGTGATTAAAGATCAGAAGTAGTCATATAAAAAAGCTGAGCTTGTAAACTAGGCTCAGCTTTTTGTTAAAATGATAGTAAAAGTCCAAAAAATTACTCTGATAGTTTTTCGTTTAATTGATCAACTTTGTCATTTAAGCTACTTAAAGACTCAGCAATTTTAAACCCTAAAATAAGTAACTCACAGTAAATGCGAACAACGAGTGGCCCTACAACAATTGTAATTAAACCGACAAAAATATTTAAGACGTTTCCTTCTGCAGTGAACGCACCGAAAAAAATAATTATTGCAAATAATGCTGAAAATCCAACCCCAATCCAAAAAATAATTTTAATAATTGTCGGTGTGATCATTTGATCAAAACTACCAAATTTCTCTAACATATTTAACCTCTCCTTATGTATGCTTTATTTTTATTACAATACACTACTAGGCACATATCTACAATATTTTTCCAACAAAATGAAACTAAAGTAACAATAGTAGTTTTTATAAAATAAATCAATTTATCTATTAGATAAGATGAATTAATCATCTATTTAGAATATTTATGCGGTCGTGTTATCATGGTGTTTATGGTATGATAAGAAATAATATCTCAAAATTCGCAAAACAATCCTTTTGGAAAATGTGGGAGGAAATAGTTATGGGAAAAAGAAGCTTGATCTCTTTATTTACGATATTTGCCGTTCTTATTCTAGTTGTTTTGCTTCGGTTTGATGACATAAAAAAGTTGCTTAATCGCTTAAATGAAGATCGTAATATTAAACCCCTCGAACCTATTGTTTTATCATCCACCGCACCGAGAGATGAAAAAAACATCCCTTTAAGAGAACAGCGAAGTTCAGTGACAGAAAGAATCCCGCTTGATATAGATCAAATTAAACAGATGAGAGAAGCTGGCATGACTCTTCAAGCGATCGGCGATAAAATGGGCGTTAGTGCTTCAACGATTAGTAATCGATTAAAAGAAATCGAACAATAAACTATCGATAGGAGTTGATCAATGTTATGTCATTTACTTTACAAATTGGAGAAAAAGCACCGGACTTTTATTTAAAAGGAACCGATGAAAGCATGTATCAACTAAGGGATTTTTCAGATGCGAAACTTTTAGTTATCTTTTTTACATGTAATCATTGTCCGTATGTCATGAACTCTAATGAACTCACTCGAAAAACTGTAGAGAAGTTTCAAGATAAAGGAGTCACATTTGTCGGTATTAATGCAAATAGTGATACGACTGTACCAGAGGATTCCTTTGAATATATGCAAAAAGAAATGCAAAAACATAACTTCCCATGGCTTTATTTACGAGACGATACACAAGAAATTGCAAAAGCATATGGCGCACTGCGGACTCCGCACTTTTATGTTTTTGATAAAAACAGAGAGTTAATTTATACTGGACGAGCCGTTGATAACCCTCGAGAACCTGAAAAGATAACTACGTATGATTTAGAGCGCGCTTTAGAAGAAGCATTAGCTGGCAAGGAAGTTTCCGTACCCCTAACAAATCCATTAGGTTGTAATGTGAAATGGGAAGGAGAAGATGCAAGCTGGATGCCTCCAGAAGCGTGTGATTTAGTGTAATCTAGTATGAATGTAGCGAGCCTGAAATAGGCTCTCTTTTTTTGGTTAATTAACTATGCCTTTTCGCCGTTCTTCCACCTTCAATCTATGCATACAATGCGATTGAGGAGGTGGACATGTTGGTAGAGGTATACGGGGTAGCCATAATCCCGTTAATCATTGGACTCGTCGAATTGCTTAAACGATTTGGTCTACCGAAAAGAGTACTTCCAATCGCTTCACTCATGTTTGGCGTAATCGCAGGTGTGGTTTATATTCATCCAATGAATGTAAAAGCCGGAATTCTCGTTGGGTTAATGTTAGGGCTTTCCGCAAGTGGACTTTATTCAAGTACAAAAAACACCTTTGAGAAAAATAGCAATTAGCAATTTTCGTAATAAAATCATATAAGTACAACTCGTCCCATAAAATGAAAGTAACTATGATGAAACGGGGGACGCTGTTGTGGTCGAACGAATAGCAAAAGGTAGTTTATGGTTGCTTGGGGTAATCATTTTACTCATTGTGATTAAAATGCCAGTTCAATTAGAAGAAGAAGCTTTATATCATTGGTCTTTACCACTTTCAGGAAAAAGGATTGTAATTGATCCGGGACACGGAGGGCCGGATGGAGGGGCGATGGCAGGTGGGGTATCAGAAAAAGCGATTGCCTTAGCAGTCTCCAAACAATTAAGAGATTATTTACAACAAGCTGGGGCAATCGTGTATATGACACGAGAAACAGATACCGATTTGGCGAGTGAACATACGAAAGGATTGTCGAATCGAAAAACCGAAGATATTCGTAATCGGATAAAGTTTATTGAAGAACAGGAAGCGCACTTTTTTGTGAGTATCCATTTAAACTCAGTTCCATCAGCAAAATGGTATGGGGCTCAAACGTTTTATCATCCTCAATTTGACGAAAGTAAACATTTAGCAAAAATGATTCAATCTGAAATTGTTCGTAACATGGAGAACACAACACGCCAAGCGTTAGCTATGAACCATATTTATATGTTAAAGCACGCTCCCATTCCAAGTGCCTTAGTCGAAATCGGCTTTTTATCGAATCCAAAGGAGCGATCCCAACTAACGGATACTAACTATCAAAGAAAAATGGCTAATAGTATTTATTTAGGTATTTTACGTTATGTAACAGAGCAGGCAGAACCAGAGTAAAATCAACATAACCACCATCAAAATCTCATCAGTTCAAAAGCCTTAGATTTTAGATGAGATATGTTATACTAAATCTATATATGAAAAGTAAACAAAAGGATGGTGTTTTATGGAACTTACAAAGGAAAAAGTAATTGAACTCCTCAATCCTGTAAAAGATCCTTTTTTACATAAAACGTTAGAGGAATTAGGTGGCATTGTCGAAGTAAACATTCGTGAAAAAATGAATCACGTAAGCGTTAAAATCGCAATGGCTGAACCACAATCTGCAGAGCAAATGCAAATGCAGCAAGAAATTGTTGGAATTCTAAAGCGAAACGGTGCTGCAACAGTAGGTCTTAGGTTTGAAAAACTGCCGGATGATGTGATTCGTAAATACCAACCAGCAGGAGACCCAGGCAAAGCAGGAACGATTCTCGGTCAGGAAAAACAACCTCATTATATAGCCATCGCAAGTGGGAAAGGTGGCGTCGGAAAGTCCACGGTAACCGTAAATTTAGCCGTATCTTTAGCAAGGTATGGGAAAAAGGTAGGCATCATTGATGCAGACATTTATGGTTTTAGTGTTCCAGATATGATGGGAATTGAAAAACGTCCTGTTGTTCGAGGGGAAAAAATTATTCCTGTTGAGCGATTCGGCGTTAAAGTTATTTCCATGGGCTTTTTCGTAGAAGATAACTCACCTATTGTTTGGCGAGGTCCTATGCTTGGAAAAATGTTAAATAGCTTCTTTGAAGAAGTTGAATGGGGCGAGTTAGATTACTTATTACTTGATTTACCGCCAGGTACGGGAGACATTGCTTTAGATGTCCATACCCTTTTACCGACAAGTAAAGAGGTCATTGTCACAACACCTCATCCAACAGCAGCCTTTGTAGCCGCTCGAGCTGGTCAAATGGCATTAAACACAGACCATGAAATTCTCGGAGTTATCGAAAATATGGCTTATTATCAAAGCAAAAAAACGGGTGAGAAAGAGTACGTATTCGGTCGGGGTGGAGGCGATAAATTAGCCGAGGTATTAAAAACGAAAGTACTCGGTCGCTTGCAATTACAGCAACCCTATGAAGAAGACATCTTTGCCCCTTCTGTTTACCAAGAAGATCATCCAATTGGAGAGGAATATCATCGAATTGCGGCAAAAATTATTGCCCATTTAGAATAAAGAGACTAAAGGCGGTTCAGAGATTTGAGCCGCCTTTTTGTTAATCTAAAGTATCTTTATCTTATTCATTTTTTTCTTTCTCTTCCTTCTCTTTATCCTTACTTTCATTTAAACGTAAAAGAATATCTTCTAATTTATTTAAAAACAAAGGAGATTCAACTATCTCAACGATAACCTTTTGCAAATGTTCACGAAACTTTTTACTTTGTAAAACTTGCAATATTTGTTCGTTCACTTCTGGATTTTGTAGCACGTCCATGAGTAACTCTTGATATTCTGGATCCTTCATAAGTTGTTTAATTAATTGCTTGTGAGAATCGTTAGTGGCTTGTGCAAAGTCCTTCACAAAGGCCGTGTCCTCAAAAAGTTTCTTCCACATATTTTCTCCGCGTTCAGAAACAAGTGTCTCTTGAATAGATTTTTTTACAATATCAGAGTCAATAACTAATTGCTCCTTCATCTCTTCACTGGACATTAAATCTTGAATAGCTTTTTTCCCTTCGTCCGTTTGTAAAATGTCAATAACCATCTTTTTCGTTGCCTCATAGTCTATATCTTGCTCGGTTTGTGGTTCCGCACAACTCATCATAAAAAGCGAGCATAAGAAGAGAAAGGTTAAAAAGTATAAACGCATCCTTAGCGACTCCTTTCTTATTTTACTATGAAGCAAAAGGAATATAATTATACATCTTGTATGAAAAAGCAAAAAACCGTGATAAAATCATGAAAAAGTAGTACGATGGACTGAGAAGAAAAGATATATGAAAGCAGGAGGAAAAAGAGTGAATACTCGTAAATTAGTTCGTTTGTTTTTCACAACATTGTTATTAGGAGGTCTCGTGACTTTAATTACGAGCTTCTTTGTTAATTTTGATCTTTATGTCGAAAACTTGCGTCCGTTTAATGGCTTTGGATTGCTTGGATTAGTTTATTGGTATGTTTTATATGGTTTTATTTATAGTATTATAAGCCAAGCTGGATTTTTTGCATTTTTATTTATTAATCGGATCGGACTTAGTATTTTCCGTTCCTTTTGGTCGACTGTTCAATATGTACTCGTTGCCTTCGTCCTTTTTGATTTAGTTTATTTTCCTTATCAGGCGACAAAAGGTGAAGTTGCTTTATTTTGGTATATTTTAATGGCTGGAGCTCTTTTAGTATATGGACTAATTATTGCAAGAATTAAAGCAAAAGAAACTAGAGCCCATGCCTTTGCACCAGCTTTATTTCTGATGGTTGTCATGACGACGGTCGAATGGGTGCCTGGATTACAAGCGGAAGGAACGGACTATGCATGGTTAATGATCTTTGCCCTTCTTGCTTGTAACACATATCAATTGCTCATATTACACCGACTCTCTGGCACAGAACAGCCAAAAGAGGTAAAATAACGCATAATAACATAAAAATGCTTAAACCAGAGTGGCGTTCGCTTCACTCTGGTTTTTTACTGGATAAGTTCTGCCTCTACTTCTGCTTGATTCATCAGTTCCGAAATTGTTACAAGATGTAAACCTTTCTTTTTTAGCTCCGGAATAATAATATTTAGTGCTGTAGCTGTTTGTTTTGCCACATCAGATGCATGAAGTAAAATGATATCCCCATTAGAAGTGTTTTCAATTGTTTGTTGGACAATTTCTTCGGTCCCTGGGTTTTCCCAATCGTTCGGATTTACATTCCAATGAACTACGGTAAAACCAATGTTTTTAGCTATCTCAACAACCTCTTCATTTAAATGTCCACTTGGAGCCCTCAGCAATGTAATGTCATCATAATTTAACTTTTGGAATGTTTCTTGAGCTAGATATAAATCTTGCCGTACATCCTCTATTTCTTGCTCTACATAACTTTTATAACGATAACCAAGCATACCGATTTCATGTTTGTTATCGGCAATTTTCTCTACAATGTCCGGATGTTTTTCAGCCCATTCTCCACTAAGGAAAAATGTTGCCGTTACATCATGTTCAGTTAAAACAGATAATATGTCATGGACTTTTTCATCTCCCCAACTTATGTTAAAGGTGAGCGACACTTTTTCATAACGCTCATCACCTTGTGTAAAAACAACAGGAACAGGTGCGTGAGAAGAAGAGTTCATTCGAAAGATGGCAAAAAAGCAAACAATTAAAATACCGATAACTAGTCCAATAAATACATACTTTTTCTTCGATAAACCTACGTTTAACACGTAAAAATGTCCCAATTTTTTTCATAACCTCCTCAAAATGCTCGTACAACACTCTATGCTTTTTGCTAGGAAATATGAAAAAAGGTTTAATTTATTATTTTAGGGCAAATGTATTACAGACTAACAAAGGATTTTTTCGACAAAAAGGAATGAAATAAGTCATATTTTAACAAGACAGTCTGTTAAAGTGATAAGATAATTACATGATGCTTAAAATTGAAAGGAGTTTTATACATGCTCGGTTTATTGGTCACAGATATGGAAAAAAGAGAAATCGAGTATTTAATTAAACGAGAGTTTGAAGAAATTCTTTTGGATTTAGAGGATCATCGGATCGACGATGTTATAAAAGAATCCATGATTGAACGATATAAAGTATTATTTAATTTGTTTCGTAAAGTAGCAACAGAAGAAGATTGTTTAAAATATATGTTGCAAGAAAGAAATTACAATCATCGTTAACATGAAAAGTGAGAACACTGTAAATGAGATTTATGTCATCTGTAGTGTTTTTTAATTGAATTCAGAGAATGTTTATGATAGATTTATATTTGTCTTTGGGCAAGATTTTATTTCTTGTTGACATAAAGTAAAAGTCGTGCTATATTTAATAGCGTCGCTTTTTAACGAATTTGATCCTTGAAAACTGAATGAGACAGCGAATATGTCAAGAGAAACTTTTATATGTTTCTCGTCAATAAATTTTTGTAAGCTAAGAGATAACTACGGTGTTAGTTATCGTTTCAAA
>DATGRX010000128.1:0-15550 GCA_035303185.1 Bacillota bacterium | reverse complement strand
GTTGCTAATTTATTTGAATTTACAACGTTTTTAGGATTAGGAATTGTTTTAGCCTTTATCGTTCTTTACTTTGTTTATCGTATGACTGTTTTAGGTTTATTTGCCTTACCAGTAGCTTTAATTATTATTATGTTTGCAAGTATGTTTACAACAGAAGTTTCACCTTTAGTGGCAACACTACAAAGTCCTTTTTTATGGATTCACGTAACAACCGTATCCCTTTCTCAAGGTGTCCTAGCTGTTAGCTTTATCGCAGGATTAATTTATTTAGTTAAAAAAATTGATCAGACAAAATTGAATATGAGTAACTTTTCATTAGAAATTGTCTTATTTTCTCTACTAGCTTTTGTCGGATTTATTATCAGTGTGACAACATTTAACATTATGGATTATAAAGTAGAATTTGAGTTACAACCTGAAAGTACAATAGCATATGAAATGCCTGCTATTTTTGGTCCTAACGAAGGAGAAATAATAACAGAAGAAGCAATGAATCCTGTCTTTAAGACACCTGGATGGATGTTAGGTAAAGATGCCTCACGAAAATTAAATACATTAACATGGGCATTGTTAACAGGATTAGCTATTTACTTGTTATTCTGGTTGATTTTTAGAAAACGTTTAGGTGCTGTTATTCAACCCCTTTTAGAAAAAGCGAAATTAGATTTACTTGATGAAATTAATTATCGGGCTGTTGCGATAGGATTTCCACTATTTACTCTCGGTGGTTTAATTTTTGCGGCAATTTGGGCACAAATTGCTTGGGACAGATTTTGGGGATGGGACCCAAAAGAAGTTTGGGCACTCATTACTTGGTTTTTCTATGCCGCATATCTCCATTTACGCCTGTCTAGGGGATGGCATGGAGAAAAAACAGCCTGGCTTGCAGTCATCGGTTTTGCTTTAATTATGTTTAACTTAATCGTAGTAAACCTTGTATTCTCAGGTTTACACTCCTATGCATAGGATAATCGACAGGATATTCGCTTTCTATTAAGCGTTTATCCTGTTTTATTTCGTATACATTTCTAGAAATTTCATTTATACTAATATATATTGTATAAAGGAGTGAGCGGAAATGGATGCAAACAACAATATATTAGTCGTAGATGATGAAGAAAGAATCCGTAGACTGTTACGTATGTATCTCGAACGGGAAGATTTTACTGTCGAAGAAGCCGATAATGGGACAGACGGATTGGAACTTGCTCTAGAAAATGATTATGATGCAATTTTATTAGATATAATGATGCCAGGAATGGATGGTATTGAAGTTTGTGAAAAATTAAGAGAACAAAAACAAACACCTGTGATCATGTTAACTGCAAAAGGGGAAGAAAGTAATCGGGTACAGGGGTTTGAAGTCGGTGCAGATGATTATATCGTTAAACCGTTTAGTCCAAGAGAGGTCGTGTTACGTGTGAAAGCTGTTTTACGTCGTGTTAAAGAATCATCTTTTAGCAGCACAACGGCTAAAAATTTAATTGTATTTCCACACTTAACGATAGATTTAGATGCTTACCGTGTCACATCTGGTGATGAAGAAATTGATTTAACACCGAAAGAATATGAATTATTAGTTTTCCTAGCCCAATCCCCAGATAAAGTGTTTCGACGAGAAGATTTACTAAAAGAAGTATGGCACTATGAATTTTTTGGAGATTTACGTACAGTTGATACACATGTCAAAAGACTTCGTGAAAAGCTCAGTAGTGTTTCAAAAGAAGCGGCAAAAATGATCCACACTGTATGGGGTGTAGGATATAAATTAGAGGTAGAGGATACGTAATGTTTTGGAGAAGTGTTGTAGGGAAACTAGCAATGACAATACTATTGCTAGTTTCTTTTGTCTTATTTATTTTAACGATATTACTCTTGGAGTTTTTTGAAAACTTTCATATCCAAGAAGCTGAAAAAAATATGATACAAACAGCCACTAAAATTTCATCATTTATTCGTCAAGGTGAAGAAGATGAAGATGTTTTTGAAACAACTGAACGGGTAAAGGACCCGGCGACACAAGTTGTTATCATGTATGGAAAAGATGAATTATTTGTTTCAGAAGCTACAGATAAAAATCTTTCATCAATCGATCATAGTTGGTTTCGTGAAGATATTCCCTATGAAGAAATTTTAAATAAAAATGAAGCGATGTACGAGCAAAAGATGTTACCGGAAAGTGATACTGAAGTAATTGTTGTAGGTATTCCGATTCAAAAGGATGAGGTGGTAATATTCGTTTATCAATCTCTTGATGTGATTGAGCAAACAAAAGCTGAAACAACCCGCATCATATTTCTTGCGGCTGGTATTGCCATTATACTAACGACATTTTTTGCTTTCTTTTTATCAACAAGAATTACGGCTCCACTCATTCAAATGCGGGAAGCTGCACTAGGTTTAACAAAAGGTGAATTTAATAAAGAAGTACCGATTTTAACGAATGATGAAATCGGTGAGTTAGCATTAGCCTTTAACCAAATGGGTAAACAATTAGATTTTCACATAACAGCATTACGCCAGGAAAAGGAACAATTATCAAGTATTTTAAGTTCAATGGCCGATGGTGTTATTACTTTGAATCGTAAGGGAGATATTGTCGTTATTAATCCGCCCGCTCAACAATTTTTAGATAAGTGGCATTTTGAATTAGATAGCGACGATAAATTACCTGAACGAATTTTATATTTGCTGGAAAAAGTCATTTCAGAAGAAAGTGAAACTATTGAAGAAATTTCAGTGCAAGGTCGTAACTATGTTTTGTTAGTTACCCCTCTATATGATCAAAATTACATAAGAGGAGCTGTTGCTGTCATTCGTGATATGACCGAAGAAAGAAAATCTGATAAGCTAAGAAAAGATTTTGTAGCAAATGTCTCCCATGAGTTACGAACGCCACTTTCTTTAATGCAAGGATACAGTGAAGCAATTATTGACGATGTTGCTGAAACAAAGGAAGATAAAAATGAGCTTGCAAAAATAATTCATGATGAAGCGATGAGAATGTCTCGCCTCGTCAATGAACTATTAGATTTAGCCCGTATTGAGGCTGGCCATGTACAATTAAATGTAGAACCTATAAAAATTTTCCCTTTTATCGAACGAGTCACTCAAAAGTTTCAAAATGTTTCTGAAGAAAGGAATATTACAATAGAAGTAACGGGTAAAGTTGAAGCAGAAATTGCTCATATTGATTTAGATCAAATGGATCAAGTAATAACAAATTTACTTGATAATGCAATTAGGCATATGGATGATGGGGGAAATATAAATATATGTGTTAATAACGATGTGGAACAGCTAGAAATTGAAGTTTCTGATGATGGTTACGGTATTGCTGAAGATGATTTGCCATTTATTTTTGAAAGATTTTATAAAGCTGATAAATCGAGAACACGAGATGCAAAAGAGAGAGGAACTGGTTTAGGTTTAGCCATTGTAAAAAATATTATTGAAGCCCACGAAGGGGAAATAACTGCCCAAAGTATAATAAATGAAGGTACAACCTTTCATATAACTATACCGAATCAATAAATTACTAAGTATTATTCTTATGAACTGTTAGGGAGATATTGTACAGTGATATTTCAAAATATAATTTTACAAGGTGTGGAACAGTTAAAAAGTGAAAGAAGTAGTGCCGCAATTTATCATATATTACGTGGTAAACGTTCTATACAAACTGTTCAAGATGCCCATATATATAAACTAACCCAATATTATGGGATCATTCCTAAATTAGAACAGTCCTTTTTTGATTCGTATGTCGAAGAATTAGTGAAAAAGAACTCTTTGCAAAGCTTCGGTAAACAACAATTTCAAATTACAAATGAAGGTAAATATCAATTAAGCCAAAACAAAGTTAACAAAGTAGGTTTTAAAGGACTAAAATATCATCAAATTGATGAAATATTTATGAATCGACTACTTTTATTTATTCAAATGATAACTAATGCAAAAATGAATCACTTTTCTTATATTCCGATTATTGACGAGCGTTCATATACGATATGGGCGCGAAATATTTATCATCGGCTAAAAAACCATTTAGATGAAACACTAGAACAGTTATATTTGGAAATAAAACAAGTATGTCAAAAAATATCAACAAAAGAGGCTAATATCTTTATCGATCGATTAACAGGTTATCATCGGTATGGCCAGAGTATCCATCAGTTAAGTGTTAACTATGGGCATGAGCCGATTGATATTCAACTGTTGCTAACGAAAGTTATCCATATTATATTAACGTCCATTTTTAACAATCAAAAGAAATTTCCATTATTAAACAATATAGCTCCAAACTTAAGTAAACAAACGTCTTTTTTAACAAATTCTGCACAAAAAACATATAAACTTTTTAAACAAGGCTATGAAATTACTCAAATAGCTAGTATTAGAAATTTACGTGAGAGTACAATTTTTGATCATCTCGTAGAAATTTCTCTTTATGATGAACAGTTTCCGTTTCATCAGTTCTTAACCAAGGAAATCATTGATGAAGTATTTGATGTTCTTCAAGAGAATCTTACTTTTAAATTAAAAGATATTAAGCAAAATGTCAGTCCAGATGTGTCATATTTTGAAATACGTCTAGCACTATCAAAATATACACAATTAAAAGGAGATTTATCATGATTGAAACGAAGGATTTATATGCGAATTTAAAAAAATATTTTAATCATGACAACTTTAAGCCTGGACAAAAAGAAATAATATCAGATGTTTTAGATGGAAAAGACGTACTAGGTATTCTTCCTACAGGCTCTGGAAAGTCAATTTGTTATCAATTACCAGCTCTAATGAAAGAAGGAACTACTATTGTTGTAACTCCCCTTATTTCATTAATGATCGATCAGGTGAGAGAATTAAAAGCGAAGCAAATTAGAAATGTTATTGCATTAAACAGTTTTATGACTTGGCAAGAAAGAAATGATGTATATAAACATTTGTCTACATACAAAATCGTATATATTTCACCTGAGCTTTTACAGCATGAACATTTGCAAACAACTTTAAAAAATATTCAAGTAAGTTTATTTGTTATTGATGAAGCTCATTGTTTATCCCAATGGGGGCATGAGTTTCGAACAGATTATTTACGTATTAAAAATACCCTCAAGTTATTACAAGAACCCCCTGTACTTGCATTAACTGCAACAGCTACAAAGGAGGTTCAAGATGATATTTTAAATATTATTGATCGACGAAAGGTAAAAAAGCATATTTATTCCATTGATCGACCGAATATTACTTTTTTCATTCAATCTGTAGAAAGTCGTGTGAATAAATTACAAAAGCTAATTGATATACTAAAAACGTATCAATTACCAACGTTAATTTATTTTTCAAGTCGAGTAGAGGCAGAATCAACTGCTGAAAAAGTTAGAAAACATTTACCACATCTTGCGACCACTTTTTATCATGGAGGAATGGATTCAATGGATCGTATTGCGATCCAGCAACAATTTATGAATGATCAATTAGATATTATTTGTTGCACGAGTGCCTTTGGCATGGGGATTAACAAGAAAAATATTCGTCTTGTTATCCATTATCATTTTCCAGGAGATATTGAATCTTATGTTCAAGAAGTAGGAAGGGCTGGAAGAGATGGTCTTTCGAGTTTAGGAATTATTTTATATAGTAATGATGATATTGATATCCAAAATTATATTATACAACAAAGATTTCCAGAACAAAATCGGTTACAACATATTGAAAAATTGCTTCTTCAGCATAGTGGTGGGAAATTTTTACCAATTCAAGAAAAAATCTCGTTGATTTTAAATGATGATGATGTTCATCTTCAATTTTTGCAATACCATTTAGAAAAACATGGTATAATAGAGAACAATAAAATAATTGAACAACAATCAAAAATTACAGAAGCATTTCAACAAATTAGTTTACACATAAAAAATCGTTACCAATTTAAAATGAATAAGTTACAAAAAATTGTTAATTTATTACAGTCTAATCGTTGTATCCGTTCATCGATATATGAATATTTCAAGTCTACCTATGAACGGGTGGAACATTGTTGTTCAAATTGTGGTTTTTCTTTAGAAGAATGGCAACCAAAAGAAACGATATTAAAACGGAATATTTCCACGGAAAATTGGAAAGAAAAGCTATCAAAATTATTGTTAATCGAGGAATGATATGAAACAAGAAGAACTCATTAAACGCCTAAGTCATAAACAACTTTTACAAGCTTTATATCAAAGCCAATTATTATTTTTACTCATAGCATTGTTGTTAAGTTATTTCTTTTTTGAACGATTTTCTACCTGGTTACATTTATTTACATTTGATCTTCAAGAAATCGTTTTTTACGGAGTCATACCAGGTATTATCGTTATTTTATATAATTTATTATTAAAATATTTACTACCTAAAAGGGTTTTAGATGATGGCGGTTTAAATGAAAAATTATTCAAAAATAGTACGTTAGGTGAGATTTTTCAAATTTCTCTTCTCGTATCTGTTTGTGAAGAAGCATTGTTTCGTGGTCTTTTACAAACAAAATTCGGGCTCGTTTTCGCAAGTTTAACCTTTGCATTTATTCATTTTCGTTACTTAAAAAAGCCTATATTACTTCTTTCAATAACAGCGATTAGTTTTTATTTTGGTTACTTGTATTTTAAAACTGGGAATTTACTCGTTACAATTGTTGCACATTTCGTCGTCGATTTTGTTTTAGGTTTATTGATACGGCTAGAAAAGTGAGGTGTTTTTGATTGGTAAAAGAAAAACAACATCCAAAATTAGACCAGGCAGATGAATTAAAACAATTGTTTGAAGAAATTGAAGAAGGTCAAAGTAATAATCAATTAAGGAGTACTCAAAATGAGCCTCCTACAATAGATGTATTAGATTTACCACCTCGAAAAGAAATTCACGATCAAAAACAAATATTTCCACGTATCAATCTAAATAAAGCATTTATCAGATTTGTTTTTGTTATCATTTTAATTTGTTTTATTGTTTATTTTTTATTATCTGTTGAAAACTTTAACTTATTTGAGATTTTCAGAAACCCTTTTACTATTTTGAATATAAATATCAAAGTATTTCCATCATCAATTTTCAAACATTTATTTAACCATTAAGGGAGGTAAAGAGATGGAGCTAAAAAATGAAAAGAATGCTTCCATTCGTGGTGAAAATAAAAGATTATTACAATCGATTCGATTAAATGTTAAAGGTGCGTTAAAACATTTAGGATATTCTGAAGATATGTATCATTTGCTAAGAGATGCACAAAGAATGCTAAAGGTAAATATTCCTGTTCAAATGGACGATGGTTCAACGAAAACTTTTACTGGGTATCGAGTGCAACATACACATGCTGTCGGACCGACAAAAGGAGGAATTAGATTTCATCCTGATATTAGCGAGGATGAATTAAATGCAGCCGCTATATGGATGAGTTTAAAAGCAGGCATTATGGATTTACCTTATGGTGGAGCCAAAGGTGGCGTTATATGTGATCCAAGAAAGTTATCTTTTCAAGAATTAGAGAATTTAAGTAGGGGATATATTCGAGCAGTTAGCCAAATAACTGGTCCTGAGAAAGATATTCCAGCGCCAGCAACCTTTACAACACCTCAAATTATGGCATGGATGATGGATGAATTTAATCTTATTCACGAATCCCATCAACCCGGTTTTATTACAGGAAAACCTCTTGTTTTAGGGGGTTCTCATGGTAGACAAACAGCAACCGCTAAAGGTGCAACAATTTGTATTGAGGAAGCTGCAAAAATGAAGGGAATTGATATTGCTGGATCTCGTGTTGTCGTTCAAGGATTTGGAAATGCAGGTAGTTATTTGGCAAAATACCTATACGATCAAGGAGCTAAAGTTGTCGGTATATCCGATGCTCACGGTGCACTATATGAACAAGATGGTTTAGACATCGATTATTTAATTGATCGACGAGATAGTTTTGGAACAGTTACAACGTTATTTAACAATACAATTACGAATCAAGAACTACTAGAACTTGATTGTGATATATTAGTTCCAGCTGCCGTAAGCCATCAAATTACAGAAGAAAATGCACAAAACATTAAGGCTTCTATTGTTGTTGAAGCAACTGACGGAACAACTACATTAGAAGCAACGAACATTTTAACCGATAAAAATATTTTAATCGTACCAGACATTCTTGCATCTGCCGGTGGAATTACGGTTTCATATTTTGAATGGGTACAAAATAAGCAAGGATATTATTGGACGGAGGAAGAAATTGCTCTAAAGCTTCGGGAAGCTATCGTTAAATCTTTTCAAAAAGTTTATGACACAGCAGAAAGTAGGCGCATTGATATGAGATCAGCAGCATATATGACAGGAGTTCGAAAAATAGCAGAAGCAGCTCAATATCGTGGCTGGGTGTAAATTAAAATTTTTAGAAACTCTTATCGATTTCGATAAGAGTTTTTTATTTTGTATAAAATATGATTTATTTCTAAAAATATATGAACAACAAAGCTTGGAGGTTCATATATGAAAAAAATAAGTAAACAAATAATCTGTTTGTTATTTATCATGTTGCTTTTATTAGCACCTAATGTAAATACGAATAAGACATATAGTTTTTCACCTCAAGTTATCCAACACGGTGCCGTTGGGGAAGATGTTATCGAATTGCAATCTCGTTTACAATATATCGGTTTTTATAACGGTAAAATTGACGGTGTGTTTGGCTGGGGTACTTATTGGGCTTTAAGAAATTTCCAATATGAGTTTGGCTTAGATATAGATGGAATGGCGGGTGAGACAACAAAAAATAAGTTAATAGAAGTTACTGAATATGATAAACAATATGTTCGTAATCAAATTAATCAAGGAAAATCCTTTACACATTATGGCGGAGAAAATCGTAATCAAGAAACAAGTGAATCGAAAAATGATGCCGCTGTAAATGTACCTCAAGGATATTCTCAAAATGATATTCAACTCATGGCTAATGCCGTTTATGGAGAAGCCCGGGGCGAACCCTATGAAGGACAGGTAGCCGTAGCTGCAGTTATTTTAAATCGTGTGAAAAGCTCTACATTTCCGAATACAGTAGCTGGTGTTATTTTTGAACCACGGGCATTTACAGCTGTAGCAGATGGACAAATATGGTTAACCCCTAATGAAAGAGCAAAAAATGCCGTATTAGATGCGATTAATGGATGGGATCCTTCAGGGAATGCCGAATATTACTTTAATCCTGAAACAGCAACATCTGCTTGGATATGGACAAGACCACAAATCAAACAAATAGGAAAACATATATTTTGTAAATAATTTGAAAGGAGATCGTATATGCTGCGTTGGATAATGATAACAGTTTTAGCAATTAGCTTTTTTGCTGTTGGTATATGGGGTTATAAAGAACATGAAGAGAAAAATGCTATATTAATACAAGCTGAAAATACTTATCAGCGAGCTTTTCACGAACTTTCTTATCATGTAGACTTATTACATGATACAATTGGTACCTCTTTAGTGATGAATTCAAGTGAACAATTATCACCACAG
The DNA here is from genome assembly GCA_035303185.1 of Bacillota bacterium. Taxonomy (GTDB): domain Bacteria; phylum Bacillota; class Bacilli; order Bacillales; family Amphibacillaceae; genus CALAMD01. The sequence continues at coordinate 6,013 of DATGRX010000128.1, read as the reverse complement.
TTAATAGAAGTATGGCGTTTAACATCAGAGGCCCATGCAAATGTTAGTCAGTTACCACTTTCACTACTTCCCTTTAGCAAAACTGAAGAATTCTTATCGAATATTGGTGAATTTACGTATCGTACAGCGGTACGGGATTTAGATGATGAACCATTAAATGAAGATGAAATAGAAAGTTTAGAAAAATTATATGAACAATCTGTTGAAATTAAAGATGAACTACGAAAAGTACAATATTTAGCGATGAAAAATAACCTCCGTTGGATGGATGTTCAACTTGCTTTAGCAACCGATGATGAACCTTTTGATAATACAATTATTGATGGATTTGAAACCGTAGAAAAGAAAACGGAGGAGTTCTCAGAAGGATATACAGATTCCCCTCTATTTGCTGATACTACAGAACCAAAAAAATATCATCAATTAGATGGTGATGAAATATCAGAAAAAACGGCTTTAAAGAAGGCGAAAGAAATATTTAATGCACCGAAAGAATCAGATTTATCGATCAGTGTAACGGGAGATGGTGCAGATACGCCAATTTATAGTATTACTTATGAGAATGAAAACTCGTATGCCTATGTTGATATTGCAAAATTTGGCGGACAACCATTATCTTTGTTAATTGATCGTCCGATGCAACGAAAGGAACTTAGTTTAAATAAAGGATTAGAAATGGCAGAACAATATATTGAGGATTTTGGTTATGAAAACATGAAGGTATTTCAAAGTAGTGAATATGATCATATAGGTGTCTATTCTTTTGCCTATGAACAAGATGACGTAATCATATATCCTGATTCAATTGAAGTAAAAGTTGCTTTAGATAATGGTGAAGTTTTAGGAATTGCTACACAAAACTATTTAATGAATCACCATAAAAGGGATATTAAACAACCTAAACTAAGTATGGAGGAAGCAAAGGAACACGTAAGTGAACATTTCAACGTAGAAAAACACGCATTAGCTATTATCGATAATGATTTTGATGAAGAAATACTTGTTTATCAATTCTTAGGTGTTTATAATGATGAAACGTATCGAATTTTTGTTAATGCAATGAATGGAAAAGAAGAGAAGGTAGAACGCTTATCAGGAACAGAAATAGATTACTCTAATGTGTATTAATATTTAGGGAAAGAATAATCGAATATTCTTTCCCTTTATTACGTTTTATATTAGAATAATTGATAGAATAACAAGGGGTTGAGAGGTCTTATGAAAATTGGACAAGATGTGCATTTATCTATATTAAAAAAAGATAATAAAAAAGAGACATATCGTAGTAAGATCATTAATATTTCACATGAAAATCTATACATCAATGAACCTGTTCACCTAAAGACAAAAAGAACAAAATCGCTTCTTCGCATAAATTCACCGATTTATATTACATATCAAGACAATCAAAATATTTATCAATTTAAAACATACCTTAAAAAAAGAAAGCTAACACAGATTCCAACGTATGTTTTACATTTACCCGATAAAACAGAACATAAACGCATACAAAGACGGAAACATGTTCGGATCAATGTCGATGTAGATGTAGCCGTACATTGTCCAGAAAAATTTTTTTCACCTTTTACAACGGTTACAAAGGATATAAGTGGTGGGGGAGTATCTATATATTCTCATGGGCAGGAATTACATAGATCTCCTTATGTAAATTTAACCCTTGTTTTACCCTTTGATTCAGAAGAGTTCTATTATGTTTTTACGCAAGCAAAATTTATTCGCTATAAATTAAAAGACAATGAAAGTCATTTATCTTCTTTTCAATTTGTAAATATTGATGAAAAAGATCAACAACGAATTATAAATTTTTGCTTTCAAAAAGAACGTAAACAAAGAAAGCAAGATACTTTTTTAGAAAACAAATGACAACACGAAAATAATCATGTATGATATGAATGAAATGTACTCATTTTGAAAGGAAGAATATTGTTCATGGGTGAAACAGTCTCAATTGCTATTGATGGTCCGGCAGCTGCTGGAAAAAGTACAGTAGCTAAACGGATAGCGAAGGAATTAAATTTTGTTTACATAGATACTGGAGCGATGTATCGGGCATTAACTTATCAAGCTATAAAAGATAACATAGATGTACATCATGAAAGAGATCTTGTCACATTGATGATGAAAACTAAAATTGAACTTAAAAGTGAAGATAATGAACAACACGTATTTATTAATGGCGAGCGAATTACTAAAGATATTCGTGCCGAAGATGTTTCAACGAAGGTTTCCTTCGTTGCACAACATAAATTAATTAGAGAATATATGGTTAAACAACAACAACAACTAGCAAATAATGAAAATGTTGTGATGGATGGACGAGATATTGGTACACATGTTCTTCCAAAAGCTACTTGTAAATTTTATTTGATTGCATCTGTTCGTGAAAGAGCAGAAAGAAGACATTTAGAAAATATTGAAAAAGGATTTCCATCAAACATAGAAAAAATTGTTAAACAAATTAAAGAAAGAGATTTACTTGATACAGAAAGAGAAATATCACCTTTAGTAAAAGCTAAAGATGCGATTGAAATTGACACAACATCTTTATCGATTGATGAAGTAGTAGAGAAAATGTTACATTTAATAAAAGAAAGAATAGCTTAAAATATTTTAAAATTTCATTTATTTTCTTGACATTTCCATTAATTTATAAGAAATTAGATGAAGAACTTTAATTAATTTTTAATAAAATAAAAGTGATTGGTTTGTACCTAGGAGGGCTATATATGGATGAAACTAAAAACGAACTACAAGAGGTAGAGATAGGAAAAGAAGTTACAGGAACAGTTGTGAAAGTTGAAGATAAACAAGTATTAGTTGATATTAATTATAAATCCGAAGCTATTGTTCCGATAAGTGAGTTATCAAGTCTCCAAATAGAGCATCCGAATGACGTTGTTTCTGAAGGAGATGAAGTTATATTAGAAGTTATTAAGATTGATGAGAACGATGAAGTTATTTGCTCCAAAAAAGCTGTTGATGCTAAAAAAGCATGGAGCGATTTAGAAGAAAAATTTGAAAATGAAGAAGTATTTGAAACAGAGGTTAAAGAAATTGTTAAAGGTGGGCTAGTCGTAGACGTAGGGGTGAGAGGTTTTATCCCTGCCTCTCTTGTTGAAACATACTTTGTTGAAGACTTTTCAGAATACTTAAATGAGACTTTACCGGTAAAAGTTATTGAACTTGATCAATCACAAAATCGCGTTATTTTATCACACCGTGCAGTAAAAGAAGAAGAAGAAGCTAAAGAAAGAGCAAAATTACTTGCTTCATTAGAAGAAGGTCAAGTCATTGAAGGAACTGTACAACGATTAACTGATTTTGGTGCTTTTGTCGATATCGGTGGAGTGGACGGATTAGTTCATATCTCAGAACTAGCACATGAACACGTTGAAAAAGCCTCAGATGTTGTTACTGAAGGAGAAACGATAGAAGTAGAAGTTTTATCAGTAGATGAAGAAGAAGAACGTATCTCTCTATCTAGAAAAAATACAATACCTGGTCCTTGGGCTAACATCGATGATAAAATATCAGCAGGTGATGTCGTAGAAGGAACAGTTAAGCGTCTCGTTAGCTTTGGAGCTTTCGTAGAATTATTTCCAGGAGTAGAAGGGCTCGTTCATATTTCAGAAATCGCAAACCGTCATATCGGAACTCCTGATGAGGTTTTAGAAGAAGAACAATCTGTAGAAGTTAAAGTACTTAATGTTGATAGTGAGGAAGAAAGAATTTCATTAAGCATTAAAGAATTAGAACAAGATGAAGAAGCCGAAGAAATTGTAAAATTTGACTCTAGCGAAGATTCAGGCTTTCAATTAGGAGACATGATAGGTGATCAATTAGATAAATATAAAAAGGAATAATATAAACAGAGTTTTCCCATAACTTGGGAAAACTCTATTTTCTTATGTAGACTTTTAAATAAAATGGCTATACATACTTTTACATGATATTATAAATGATACATAATAATGCGAAAAGAAGGGAAGTACCTTTCATGAAAACTAAATCAACTGTAGCTATCGTCGGTCGTCCAAATGTTGGAAAATCGACGATATTTAACCGTATAGCTGGTGAACGAATTTCCATTGTCGAAGATACACCAGGTGTGACTCGTGATCGAATTTATGCGGAAGCTGAGTGGGTAACTACAAAATTTAATATAATTGATACAGGTGGTATTGAAATTGGTGATGAACCGATGTTAATGCAAATTAGACATCAAGCGGAAATTGCTATTGAAGAAGCTGATGTCATTATGTTTGTCGTCGACGGGCGAGAAGGGATAACGACAACTGACCAGGAAGTAGCAAATATTTTATATCGTTCGAATAAACCTGTCGTTTTAGCGGTTAATAAAATTGATACCGTAGAATTACGAGAAAATATTTTCGAATATTATTCTTTAGGGTTTGGAGATCCGTTTCCTGTATCTGGTGCCCACGGTATTGGTGTGGGAGATGTCTTGGATGAAGTGTTAAAACATTTTCCGACAATTTCTGAAAGTGAGATTGATGAAGACATTATTTACTTTAGTGTCATAGGACGGCCGAATGTTGGGAAGTCTTCTCTTGTCAATGCTATTTTAAATGAAGAACGGGTTATCGTTAGTGAACAAGCAGGTACGACGAGGGATGCTATCGATACGAACTTTACTCGTGATGAGCAGAAATTTATTATTATCGATACCGCAGGAATGAGAAAAAGGGGAAGGGTCTATGAAGCAACTGAAAAATATAGTGTTTTACGAGCATTAAAGGCAATTGACCGTTCTGATGTTTGTTTAATTGTTTTAGATGCAGAAACAGGTATTCAAGAACAAGACAAACGTGTCGCAGGCTATGCCCATGAAGCAGGTAAAGGAGTTATCATAGTTGTAAACAAATGGGATACAGTCGATAGTAAGAAACAAACTATGGACGATTTTGAAGCAGATATCCGTTTACATTTTCAATTTTTAGACTATGCTCCTATCGTGTTTTTATCTGCGAAAACCAAAAGAAGATTACACACATTATTACCTATGATAAAATTAGTCAGTGAAAGCTATTCAAAACGTATCGCAACAAATGTGTTAAATGATGTTTTTATGGATGCGATCGCTTTACACCCGGCACCAACTCATAAAGGAAAACGTTTAAAATTATACTATATCACTCAAATTGCAACAAAACCACCAAGTTTTGCTGTGTTTTTAAATGATCCGGATTTAATGCATTTCACATATAAACGATTTTTACAAAATAAAATTAGAGAATCCTTTGGTTTTATCGGAACGCCTTTAAATATTTATATGAGAAAAAGACAATAGAGGGAGTTGAGATATATGACAAAGGTAGCTGTGCTCGGTGCTGGAAGCTGGGGTACTGCCTTAAGTATTGTTTTAGCTGATAATGGTCATGAAGTTTTTTTATGGACCCACAGAAAAGAACAAGCTGATGAGATTAATCAAACGAGACGAAATGAAAAGTATTTAGACGTTTCTATTCCCGAGACAATCGTTTCAACAAATGACATTAAAAAAGCCTTACATGATTGTTCATACATATTACTTGTCGTTCCAACAAAAGCAATTCGCGAAGTATGTCAAGTTATAAAACCGTATATAACTGAAAATATGACAATTATTCATGCAACAAAAGGTATTGAACCTTCTTCTTTTAAGAGAGTTTCAGAAATGATATTTGAAGAATTACCATCGTATAAATATGAAAATATTACTGTGCTTTCTGGTCCAAGTCATGCCGAGGAAGTCGCTAAAAGGGATCCAACAACGGTTACAGTTAGTGCAATTAATTTTAAAAAAGCAAAAGCAGTTCAAGATCTATTTATTAACAAAAATTTTAGAGTATATACGAGTGACGATATTATAGGAATCGAATTAGGTGGATCTTTAAAAAATATTATCGCTTTAAGTACTGGTATATCTGATGGATTAGGTTATGGTGATAATGCAAAGGCTGCTTTAATTACTAGAGGGCTAGCTGAAATA
>DATGRX010000127.1:0-38077 GCA_035303185.1 Bacillota bacterium | reverse complement strand
AATTAATGGAAATGACAGAACATTTCAAGCTTTATTTAGCAAAACCGACAAAGGAAAATAAAAAGATAGTGTTAAAGAATGAAAGTTTTGTTGATCGTTATGAAGAAAAATTAAAAGAAGATATTTTAGAAATTATCTCCTTACAACAACTAGAGATTAAAGAAATTGAATGGTTATTGATGATGAATCGAATTATTAGAGAGTTAGAAAGAGTTGGCGATCAATTAACAAATATTATTACCTTTAGTGATGCAATTGATATTAGTACCCTTCAAGAAAAAACAAAACCCTTTCTTAAATATGGCGAACAAATGATGATTTGGTTAGGTAAAGGAATTCAAAATGATGATCCAAAAACTTTACAAGATGTCATTCAACATGATGAACATATAAATGTTCTTAATAAAGAAACGTATCAACATCTCGTCCATCGGATTCATGAGCAGGAGGAACTCACAGAAACAAGAATAAAGATGATTATTATTAGCCGATTTCTTGAGCGACTCGGTGATCATCTTGTCAATGCTGCAGAAATGTACAAAGAATATACCGAACAAAATCGTTAGAAAGAGGAATTACAATGTTTTCAAGTTTATTAGGATTTCTTGGAGGCCTAGGGATATTCCTTTATGGGGCTCATTTACTTAGTAATAGCCTGCAAAAATTAGGTGCCTCTAAAATGCGGGAGTATTTGGCAACGATAACAGATACACGAATTAAAGGAATGTTAAGTGGTATCGTTGTTACTTTTTTCTTGCAAAGTAGTACCGTTACAAACATCATTGTCGTCGGGCTTGTCGGTAGTGCAGTGCTTACATTAACCCAAGGATTCGGTGTTGTTTTAGGAGCGACAATTGGTACGACATTAACTGTACAAATTTTAACGTTTAATGTATCCCAATTTGCACCGGTTTTTATTTTTCTCGGCGTTGTTCTTATTATGTTTATTAGAAATCATACATCTCGTTCGATTGGACAAATTGTTCTTGCGATTGGATTTATCTTTTTCGGTATTGGTTTAATTACCTCATCGCTGGAACCGCTCAGTGAGCATGAACATGTTTTGGAATTTTTAATTACCCTTTCAAACAAGCCTGTTCTGTTTGCTCTTATCGCTATAGTATTAACCGCTTTAATGCATAGTAGTGCGGCGACAATTATCATTGGTATTGCTTTTGTTACCTCGGATGTGTTATCGCTTTCTGCTGTACTACCGCTTGTTTTAGGAGCGAACATCGGAACAACGCTTCCAGTCGTTATTTCAAGTTTAGCTTCCCGTGCAGAAGGTAAAAAGCTAGCTCTTTTCTACTTTAGCATTAAAGTGATCGGTGTAACAATCGCAATGCTATTCCTCACGTGGATAAGCAAACTAGTACCATTACTACCTGGCTCACCAGAAAGACAAATTGCTCATTTCCATACCTTATTTAATATTGGTGTTACTGTTTTATTTTTCCCATTGCTCCCTTACGTAGCCAAACTCTTCCATCGCTTGTTCCCACAAGCAGAAGAAGGACCAACCTTTGAAGTTAATCTGGATGATCGATTATTAGATATTCCGGAAGAGGCCTTAAATAATAGTAGACATGAAATTATTCGATTAGCTAACATGGTAAAGGAAAAAATGATTTATCAACTAAAAAATTATATTGAAGGAACTTATACAAAGGAACAACTTGAAGAAGTTGAAGACATTATTAACGATTCATATATTCAAATTCAACAATATTTATTAAGACTTGGACAACGGGATCTCTCTCGTTCACAGTCGGATCTCGAGGTTAAACTTCTAAATATATTAAATGATATCGAACATATTGGTGATATGGTTATGCGTTTTTTACGCAAAGGCGAGGAATTAAAAGAAAAAAACATCCAATTGAATGAAGATGACCGAAAACAACTAAAAACATTACTTTCATATATCGAAAAGACTTATGAACGATCTTTATATGCGTTTAAACATGATGAAAGAGATGTTGCAAGGTCTAATATTCAAAATCAATCGATCATTAATCAATTTGAAAAAGACATTAAATTTGAACACTTTAATAGTTTAATTATTGAACATGAATACAATCCAGAAATAAGTGGTGTTTACTTAGACATTATTAATGAACTGTTACAAGTATATCACCATTCCATTAACATTTCTCGAACAGTCCTAGGGTTAATTTAAGAGCCTAGGGCTTTTTTATTACAGATATAATATTGCGTATAATCTATGTAAAATGTATGATTATACTTAATAAAGACTTTAAAATAGTAAGGGTGAGTAAATATGAGTAATGATAAAGAGCAAAAGATTCAATTTTTACGCAAATTTTCTTTGTTTAAAAATCTATCTGATTATGAAATGTTACCTTTAACCGATTTAATGAATACAAAAACGTATGAAAAAGATACATTTATCTTTATGAAAAATGAGCGTCTCACTCATGTTTACTTTATTTTAGAAGGTGAAATTAAAATATTTCGCACTAATCCTGATGGAAAAGAACAAATTATTAATATATTAAAAGCACCCGATATGTTCCCCCATCAAGGTCTCTTTAGACAAGGTAACTACCCAGCAAATGCTCAGGTAAGTAAAGAAGCAAAGTTAATGTCAATTTCGATTGCAGACTTTGAAGAGTTTTTAATCGTTTATCCCTCTGTCAGCGTGAAAATGTTTCGTATTTTAGGTGAAATCATCGTCGATTTACAAAACAGACTTGAGGAACGAATGCTCCTTTCTGTTTATGAACAAATTATAAAGCTGTTTATCCGATTAGCCGATAATTACGGAAAACAAGTAAATGAAGACGAAAAGATAATCTCCCTTCAATTTACAACCCAAGATTTAGCTAGTATGATCGGTTCAAGTCGAGAAACAGTGAGCAGAACCATTTCCCTTTTGCGAAAAGAAAATTTATTACGAACAGATGAAAATGGTTATTATATTGTGCAATACGATGCCCTAAAAAGCCAACTGTCTATCCCTTAAAACCATTCATTTAATCCTCTATCACTTTTTTGCTACAATATAGACACTAGTAATATTTTAAGGAGTGGATAAAATGAATTTAAACAATTGGTTTGACAAAGGTTTATTGACAGACGAATACGAAAAACAGCTTGATGATCATAAAGATAATTATTATAACATTTTTAATAACTATGAAGTTCCGGAAGATGAGGAGTTTTTCTCCCAGCTAAAAAACAAAAATTGGCGAGCGATCGTTTTAGCGGAAGTTTGGTGTGGACACTGTATGCTTAACATTCCAATCTTCTTAAAAATTGCAGAAAAAGCAAATATGCCTGTTCGGTTTTTAAATCGTGATGAAAATTTAGAACTAATGGACGAGTATTTAACAAATGGCAACCGAGTCATTCCTATCTTCATTTTTATCGATGAGGATGGTAATGAGGTGGCAAAATGGGGTCCAATGGCTGAAACAACACGAAAATTTGTCGCACCATTACGCGAAAACATCCCTCCAAAAGACGATGAAACATATGAAGAGAAATTCCGTGAAATGGTAAAAATTACTTCTAAAGAATTTAGTTCAAATGAAGAGCTTTGGAATGGAGTATATGAGAGCTTTAAAGAAACGTTATCCTAAGTAACAAGTGCTCTTCCTTTGCCTATTGCTAAATTCATGATATAATCTATTTTTGTGTGAAATAAAGCAATAGGAGTTGTTCAACATGGCAAATCAATTAGAAGTTCATCAAATTGTAGAAGGAGAAGTAACCGGTGTTCAACCTTACGGGGCTTTTGTCGCTATCGATGAAGGCGTTGAAGGTTTAGTGCATATTTCTGAAATTACGCATGGATTTGTTAAAGATATTAACGAACATTTATCTATAGGAGATAAGGTAAACGTTAAAATTTTAAACATTGATGAAGATAATAATAAGTACTCATTATCCATCCGTGCGACAATGGATAAATCAGCTCAGGAAAGCAAAAAACAAGTACGTAAGAAACAAACAAAAGACAATTCTTCTTCAGGTTTTAATACGATGAAAGAAGAATTAGAACAATGGTTACAACAGTCAAACTTATAAAATATAAATAAGGCTAGTTTTTAGAGTGCATGACTTTCATGCACTCTTTTTTACTAAAAAACACAACTTTAATGAGCGAAACAGACCTTTCTTGATAAACACAACATAGTTCGATAAAGTAAAGTTGGAATATAAAACAAATAGGAGGAACGACATGTCACATATTACTTTTTCTTATAAAAGTGCTATCGATTACTTTACAGAAGAAGAAATAAAAAAAATGGCTCCCCTCGTAGAGACAGCCCATCATGCTTTACACGACAAAACGGGAGCTGGTAGCGATTTTTTAGGTTGGATTGACTTACCAACAAACTATGACAAAGAGGAATTCGAACGAATTAAAGAAACAGCTGAAAAAATTAAAGAAAACTCCGATATATTACTCGTTATCGGTATTGGCGGTTCATACTTAGGTGCCCGGGCCGCAATTGAAATGCTCACCCACTCTTTCCAAGATATGTTGCCAAGCAATGAGCGAAAGGTGCCGCAAATTATTTTCGTCGGACATCATTTAAGCTCTACATATATGAGTGAACTTTTCGATGTTCTTGAAGATAAAGATTTTTCCATTAATGTTATATCGAAAAGCGGAACGACTACAGAACCAGCTATTGCCTTTCGTATTTTTAGAAATTATTTGGAAGAGAAGTATGGAAAAGAAGAAGCAAAGAACCGAATTTTTGCCACGACAGATAAAGAAAAAGGTGCATTAAAAGAACTCGCTAATGATGAAGGATATGAAACATTTATTATTCCTGACGATGTTGGTGGACGTTTCTCCGTCTTAACTGCGGTTGGACTTTTGCCGATTGCCGTAGCTGGAATTAATATCGATGATATGATGAGAGGTGCCCAATATGCTCGGGTAGAATATTCAGCAAAAGATTTATTTAAAAATGAAGCTTACCAATATGCTGTGGCACGAAACATTTTATATAACAAAGGAAAAGTAACGGAACTTCTGATTAACTATGAACCACATTTAACGTACTTTTCTGAATGGTGGAAACAACTTTTCGGTGAAAGTGAAGGAAAAGATGAAAAGGGACTCTTCCCCGCTTCAGCGAATTTTACAACGGACCTACACTCTCTCGGGCAATACATTCAGGAAGGACGCCGAAACATATTTCAAACTGTCTTACGCGTTAAAGAACCACGTAAAAATATTACTCTTAAAAAAGATGATGCAAATAAAGATGGACTCAATTACTTAGCCGGAAAAACTATTCATGAAATTAATGATAAAGCTTATCAAGGAACCATACTTGCCCATAACGATGGTGGCGTACCTAACTTAATCATTGAACTTCCAAAACTTGATGCATATACGTTCGGATATATCGTTTATTTCTTTGAAAAAGCGTGTGCCTTAAGTGGATACTTACTCGGTGTCAATCCTTTTGATCAGCCAGGTGTAGAGGCATACAAAGAAAATATGTTCGCTCTTTTAGGAAAAGAAGGATTTGAAGATAAAAAAGCAGATTTAGAAAAAAGATTATCATAAAGTTTTTCACAAATTATACACCGTGCACCTTTAATAGTTGCATGGTGTATTTTTTTTAATATCCTTTTCTTTACATTCGATTTTTGCTTAAAGGCTATGCTATTATGTATATAAGTTGTTTTATAGAAAGAGGTTATCGGATTGGATTATACAAATCAAAGAAACGAATGGATTGAAATGGTTAAGGCCATTATCGTCACGATATTCATCGCCTTCATTTTACAATCCTTTGTCTTCTCAGCATCCATCGTCGAAGGGGAAAGTATGGAGCCTACTCTTGAATCAGGCAATCGCATTATTTTTAATAAACTTATTTATTTAATTAGTGAGCCTAAGCGTGGAGATGTCGTCATTATTGAACAGGGAGATAAAAATTATGTAAAACGTGTGATCGGACTTCCTGAAGAAACCCTTGAAGTGCGAAACCACGTCATATATATAGACAACCAACCATTAGAAGAAAATTTTATCCCGGAACAGTATGTTAATAGAACAGCAAACTATGGGCCTGTGTCTATTCCGGCAGACAGCTACTTTGTGATGGGCGATAATCGTGGATTAAGTAAAGATAGTCGAAATGGTCTAGGATTCATTCATAAAAAAAATATTATCGGTCGTTCTGAAGTGATCATTTATCCGTTTCATGATTGGGCACGGACGAAGTAAAAAGTTACAGACACAAATAAAACGGGCTGATTCCTATAGAGTCAGCCCGCTTTTTGTTCATCATTATTTATTACTCATTATCGAAAAGACAAAATCCAATATTTAATATGATAATTCCGAAACAAATTACCACAAATGCCATTTCCCACACTGTTTATACCCCCTATGTATACGTCATTTATCTAAAGAAAGTATATGTAAATAGTTTTACTAATTATATCATACCATAAATTATACCTAAGGAAAGTATTTATGTGCTAAAATAGATTTACAACATTATCGATAAACAGAAAATAGGTGGATTAAAATGCTTTACTGCCCTTTTTGTGGTACAAACGTAAAAAGAAATGAAAACTTTTGTTTAAATTGTGGAAAAAAACTACCTGCCGATTTAGAAAAGCGAATCGATACAACGAAGCAACAATTTAATTATTTATGGCTTCTTCCGATAGGAATTATATTATTGTTTGTTTTTACGGTTTTCGGATTATATTTTTATGACAATAAGCAAAAAGATCGGGCCATTAAATATTATGAACAAAGTGAACAATTCATTTTAGATAAGCAATTTGATAAAGCAGTAAGCCATTTAGAAAAGGCTGTGAATATAAAACCTCGATTTGAACAAGCTCATGTAGCGTTAGATTTTTCCAAAATAGCCATTCAAATCCAAAATAATATTCAAAAAGCACACAAACATTTAAATAAACAAGAATTTACAAAAGCACTTGATTTTATTACCGAATCTGAACGCGAATTGCGTAGTTATCATGGCGATGCAGCAAATAAACTTATTGATCAACTTTCTGAAGAGCGAGATATTATTAAATTTGAATCGGTAGTAGCTTCCCTACAAGAGCAACCATCGATAAACGATTTGAAATCCCTACTTTGGAATGCTGAAGATATAAAAACAGATGAGGCAAAAGCTGTTGCAGAAAGTATTCGTGATCAAATAGCAGATTACACGTATTCAAAAGCTGTTGAACGATTAAATAAACATCAATTTTCAGATGCCCATTTATTAGTTGAAGACGGCCTAAGATATGCATCAAATTCAGAAAAATTACTCAGTTTACAAGAAACGATCGATAAAGAACAAGAAGCTTTTGAAACAGTCCAACAAGAACGCATCGAACAAGCCATTTATTTAGCTGAAGAAGAACGGGAATTAAATGAAATGGAAGCCGTAGAATTAAAAGACATTGCATTTGAGGAAGGAGAACAAGGAGAAATCATTATTACAGGCAATGTTGAAAGTGTAGCAACAATACCTATACATTCAACGATCGTTGAATACATACTCTACCATGATAAATCAGACGAACCATTTTTATCTAATAAAGCCTTCATTTATCCAGATACTTTATATCCAGGAGATAGTGGAAAATTTGAATTTATCCATTATGATATTGATGAAGATATCAAAATTACTGATATTCAAATCGAGAAATTTACTTGGTATACAAATTAGCAATGGAGTGAGATTATGGCAAAAAGAAATATAGCTCCTATCACTTTTTCAATTATCATTTTTGTTTTAAGTATTATCGGTTATTTCCTCATACACAATTATTTTAAAATGCAAGAAGTAGATGGTGGAACGACATTTATCGAACAAGTTGCTGAAAATGAAGATCGAGACTTTAAATCTATCATTCGACTTGCAGAAAATTCTGTCGTTCAAATAGAAGCTTATGATAAAAGGAGTGAGGCGACAACAGGATCAGGTTTCTTATTTAATGAAAAAGGTGATATTTTAACGAATGCACACGTTATCGAAAACTCTGAATATATATATGTTCGAACAGCAAATGCACATATTTATCCTGCGGCTATCGTCAACTATAGTGATGAAACAGATGTAGCCGTGCTAAGGGTTCCACAACTAGCCGGGGAAACATTTTTACCTTTAGAAAAGGAAAAGTTTGCTGAAACAGGTGATGAGGTCATCGCCTTAGGAAGTCCCCATGGATTTCAAAACACAGTAACTCTAGGTATTATTTCTGGTACTGAGCGAAATTTTTCCCTTGAAGGCTATACGTATGAAAATATTTATCAAATATCAGCACCAATCACCTACGGAAATAGTGGTGGTCCCTTAATTAATCGGGATAACGGATTTATTATCGGTATGAACTCTGTCGGAAGCGAAGATGGAACGATTGGTTTTAGTATTCCTATTATAGAAATTATTGATGACGTCGAAAAGTGGTCTGCAAGTATTCACAATGAGGATTTAGAGTTTCCATTAACTGAAGATATTTTACAATTTGATGAAGAAGAATTAAGAGAAGATGCTAATTACTTAGTTGACTATTATTTCGAAGGCATTCAAATTAGAGACTTCATTAGTTCCTATGCTTTATTAGGAAATGAGTTACAGGATGAGATGTCTTATTCTGAATTCCGGGAAATATACGTTCATACGACATCAATTGATTTCGACATCCAAGATACTGTAATATTAGATGACCAGATGGCTGAGACAATTGCGAAGGTTTCTCTTGAGCAAAAATTACCGAATAAAGATGATATGGAAAAATTAGAGTATGAATATACATTTACAATTAGTTATGAAAATGACCAAGTAAAAATCATCGATTACTCATACAACAAACAATAAACAAAGCTTATAGGGAAAACGTCTATACATTTTATCCCCATGAAACATACAGTGATATTGACAATGAATCATGGAGGTGGAATGTTTTGGGTTATGGATATGGTTCTAATGTAGGTGGATTTAGTCAATGTGGAAGTTTCGGACGTGGTGGCAGTGGTTTTGCCCTCATCGTCGTATTATTCATTTTGCTTATCATTGTCGGAGCAACATTTTATTATTAACAAAGAAAAGCATTCTAGAACATTTATTCTAGAATGCTTTTTTTACTATCCGATAATAATTCGCTCTTTTGGATAACGTACTCTACCTTGCCGCCTGTTATTTTTAAAAATATATAAAAACGTAATGACACCAACTCTCCCGATAAACATAAGGATCATTAACACAATTTTGCTTATACTGCTTAGTTTAGATGTAATACCTAATGATAAGCCAACGGTCCCAAAAGCAGACATCACTTCAAACAAAATTGCGCGTAAACTTACATCCGCTTCTGCAATCGTTAAAATGAGTACTGAAACAAACATAAGTGCAATTGCCATTATCATAATGACAATAGCCTTTTTCATATCTTCGTTATAAACTTCTCGACTAAAAATGACTACATTTTTGCCACCTCGAGCAAACATAACGATAAATAACACAACAAGCGCAAAAGTCGTTGTACGAATCCCCCCACCTGCACTACTTGGGGATGCTCCAATAAACATTAATAAAGAAATAAATAAATGATTTTGTGAAGTTAGTTCATTCACATCGAAAACTGTTAATCCAGCACTTCTCGTCGTTATCGATTGAAATAGTGAATGGAAAATCTTTTCATGCCAACTAACCGTTTGAAAGTAATGATTCATATCTAATAAATAAACACCGACGGCTCCAACGACAATAAGAATCGCAAACGTGACAGTCGTCAGTTTCGTAAACAAGCTGAACTTAACAGACTTTCGTTCTTTTTTCCTTGTGAATAAATATTCTTTCACTTCGATTAAAACAGGAAATCCGATCGCTCCGAAAACGATTAAAATCATGGTGATGCATTGCACGAAATAATCTTGACGATAGGGAACAAGCGAATTCCCGGTAATATCAAATCCTCCATTAGATAGGGCACTTATCGTCGCAAAAAAGCCATGTAAATAAGCTTCACCAGTCGATGAAAAGTATGTTAAAAAATAAGTCCCCAACATTAAAAAACTTATGAGCTGAATAACGATTAATAAAAGAACAATTTGTTTAATCAGCTGCCCCATACCAGATAATGATGTTCTATTTTGATCAGCCATAATAAGCCTTCGCTCCTGTAAACCGATTCGACGACCAAGTAAAAGCCAAATCGATGTACCTATCGCCATGATCCCTAACATACCTAACTGTAAAATAATTGATATGATAATAATACCAAATGTATTAAAAGTATCAGCAATAGAAACAGGAGTTAAACCCGTCACACTTAAGGCACTTACCGCAACAAAAATAGTGTCAATTAGGGAAATAGACACTCCATCCTGATAGACAAATGGAAGGGATAAAATAATAGATGATATAAGCGCTGCTAAACTATAAAATAGGACGAGCATACGTACCGGTGATAAATGTTTTGTCCAATGTAAACGTGGATGTGTATACTTTCGCATAAGTGTCTCCTTAATCTTTCCATTCACGTCTATACTATCTGTAATTATGGATATATTAAGATTATTATACTAGAAAAAGAAAAAACTGAAAATCTAAAAAAGAAATATCCTTCTTTACAACCAGATTTTCAGTCTTTTTCTGATTGGAATCGTTTCTTCATTTGTTCAAGTAACTGTTTACCTTCATAACCTTTTTCAATAAGGTCAGCAAGTTGTTTTTCAAATTTGTTTTCCTGGTCATTAACAATTTTGCCAGTGAAAATAACATTCATTCTATGATCAATATTGGTTATGTGAGCAATTGTCGTTTGAAATGTGGCTGGTTTATTACTTTCTTTTGTTATTTTTACCTTTAGGATAACATTTTCGTTTTTTGACATTTTTTTTAAAAAAGACTTATACTTTTGATCGATAAAGGCTTCAATAATCCAACGATTATAATCATCTTCTTGATCGATAATAAGCCCGTCATGTAAAGGAATTGTCGTTTTAGTATGTTCTTCAATGACTTGCAGTGAAATTAACTTAAAGGTTTTCAAACGAAATCAACTCCTACATTTATCCACCGATATAAGACATTTCAATTTTTTCTCGATCAGAATGATTAATCGTTCCGCGTTCTTCTGAATAACGATCAGTTCTGTTTTCCCAAATGGAAGTAAGCTCATTCATCAACTCTTCATCCGTCATACCCGCACGGAGTTTATCTCTTATTTCAAATCCACCTGTCGCAAATAGGCAAGTAAAAAGTTTCCCGTCAGCTGATAGTCTCATTCGAGAACACGTTCCACAAAAGGAATCCGTAACCGATGAAATAACACCAATCTCCCCTTCCCCATCTTCATATTTATAACGAGAAGCGACTTCACCATAATAGTTTTCTTCCGCTGGGACAAGAGGCATTTCTTTATGAATCATATCAACAATATCTTTCTTGGAAATGACATATTTCATATCCCAATTGTTATGATTACCAACATCCATAAATTCAATGAAACGAAGAATCATATTTTTTCCTTTAAAATGGCGCGCCATCGGAACAATTTGATCCTCATTCATTCCTTTTTTAACGACCATATTAATTTTTATTTCTAGGCCTACTTCTTGAGCCGCTTCTATTCCCTTTAAGGTTGGTAATGTTCCTACGCCACGACCGTTAATAACCTCAAAAACTTCATCTTCGATCGCATCTAAACTAATATTTACTCGTTGTAATCCAGCATCTTTTAAGTTTTGGGCATCTCTAGGTAAAAAGAATCCATTTGTCGTTAAAGCTAGATCATCTATTCCTTCAATTTCTGTTAACTTAGCAATTAATTTGTGCAAATCCTTTCGCATTAACGGTTCTCCACCCGTAAGGCGAATTTTATTAACACCTAACTTTGAAAAAGCAGTAGCTACTCGTGTAATTTCTTCAAAACTTAACAGCTGCTCCCTTGGTAAAAACGGATAATCATCGCCAAAAATTTCCTTCGGCATACAATACGTACACCGCAAATTACATCTATCGGTAACGGAAATTCGCAGATCCTTCAATAACCTACCGAACACATCTCGAATAGGCTTAATTTCCTTCGCCATTCAAACACCTCCACTAAAATTGCTCTTGACCGGCAAAACTATCGACTAAAAGTACATCAACGAGATCTCCCTTTTGAAAGCCCTCCGTTCCCGCTGGTAAAACCATTAAACTTGTTGTATGAGCTAAAGACGTAACGACATTTGACTTATCCATACCCGCTAAATGTACGAACACTTCATTTCCTTCATAAGTTACAAAGGTTCTTACAAATCTAGTAAACGGATTTTTCTTCGGGAAATCTTCTGCTAATTTTGCTTGAATCCTTGGCAAATATGGACGGTTACTATATAAAGCATACTCGATAATTGGCCGAGTGTACAGCTCAAATCCGACAAAACAGGCAGAAGGGTTACCAGATAAACCGAACAATAATTGACCATCTTTCTCTGCAACAGTAGTTACACTACCTGGACGTTGAGCGACTTTATTAAATAAAATGTTTGCTCCAAGCTTTTCATAAATCGCTGGCAAATGATCAAAATCACCGACAGACACTCCACCAGTTGAAATGAGAATGTCAACTTTCGTTAGCGCAGCTTGAATTGCCTCAAAACTTAATTTTAAATCATCAGGAAGGGTTCCTAAATACTTGGCTTCTGCTCCTGCCCGCTCAATTTGAGAACAAATCATATACGCATTAGAATTTCGAATCTTTCCAGGTTCTAACGGTTCATCGACATCCAATAATTCTGTACCAGTAGCAACAACACCTACAACTGGTTTTTTTGCAACTCTCACTTCACTATAGCCAAAGGTTGCTAAAGAAGCCTTTACTCCCGGATCAATAAGGGTCCCTACTTCTATTAATGGAGTCCTATTCTTAATTTCCGAACCTTTTTCGATAATGTTTTGCCCAGACTCCATTTCATGGGTTATTACAATATATGTTTCTCCGTCCTCTTTTGTTTCCTTAACTTTTTCAAACATTTCAACACAATTTGCACCTTCAGGAATTTGGGCTCCGGTCATAATGCGTGTTGTTTCCCCAGAGGAAATGTCTTTTTCGGGTAATACGCCTGCACCGATATGTTCAATAACCTTTAAACGCACTGGATTTTCTGGTGAGGCACCCTTTGTATCTTCTGCCCGAAGAGCAAATCCATCATAAGGTGATTTATCAAAAGAAGGAACATCGTTAGTCGCAAGAACCGGTTCAGCAAGACGTCGCCAATCACTATCATGAAAAGAAACACTCTCAACCTCGCCACGTTGTTTATGCTTCATAACACGTTTAACCGCTTCACTTACTTCAATCGGATCTCTAACTTCAACCATTTTCTTACTCCCCTCTCCTTTCATATGTGTCAATATGTTAGTATACCTATTTTAGCAAACATGAACAAAAATAGACATGAATTCAATTTCATTTTTCACTAGAAAGCAGGATATCTTATGTATAATTTCCGAAAATAATACCACGATATAAACAATACAATTTGTAAATAAAGGTGGAAACTATGAAAAAGATATTGTTAATCGGATTCATCGCTCTTTTTCTCATCAGTTGCGAGCAACAAACGAATGAAATTCAAAAAGACGCCGTTCTCATGAAATTAAGTACACATGAACAGTATGAACAGGACACATCCAACGACATTAAGAAAAAATTACGACATCACGATGAACTTCAAAAATTGCTTGTCGTTAATGAAGGAAAAGATATTGTCGTTGCCTTCGATGTCCCCCATAAACATCGCTTTTCCTTAGCAAAAATCGAACAAGAATTAAAACAACAATTAGATAGTGATTATCCCCATCGAAAAATAACAATTTCTACCGATGAAAAAATCCTTTTAGAACTAGGAGAGTTAGAAAAAGATATCCATGAGCGAAATATAGACAATCAAGAACTTAAAAAACGATTACAAAAAATCATCCAACTAACAACCGATGAAGCAAAAAGGAAGGATCTACATGAGCAAATCTAAAGATGAAACATTATCAGAAGAAGCAAAAGCCTATCAACAATTCCAAAAAGAAAAGGAAACGAAACGACCGGTTGTGAAAAATTGTCTGAAAGCATTTTTTATCGGGGGATTTATTTGCCTCATCGGACAAGTTATATCTATGTTTTACGTTCACTTTTTCGATTTTACGGAAAAAACGGCGAGTAATCCAACGATCGCCACATTAATTTTTATAACAATGTTACTGACTGGTTTTGGTGTATACGACAAAATTGCCCAATTCGCTGGTGCAGGCACGGCTGTTCCAGTAACAGGTTTTGCGAACTCGGTTATCTCTTCTGCAATTGAACATCGAACGGAAGGATTTATTCTTGGTGTAGGAACGAATATGCTCAAATTAGCTGGTCCTGTCATTGTTTATGGTGTGTTTTCAGCCTTTGTTATTGCCTTTGTGCGAACATTGTTTTTAAATTGGAGTGGTTTATAATGAAAATCGGTGAAAGTACTTATCAATTTCAATCAAATCCGAAAATTGTCTCCACCGGAGTTATCGGTGGACCTTTTGAAGCCGGGAGCAACTTAGCTTCTGATTTTGATCAATGTAAAGATGATTTATGGATGGAACAAAAATCTTTCGAAAAAGCACAGCAACTATTACTTGAAGAAGCAGCTGACGTGGCGATCGAAAAAGAAAATATCTCTGCTTCCCAAGTCGATTTATTTATCAGTGGGGATTTACTTAATCAAATGACACCATCGACCTTCGCAGCTAAAACGATCGGGAGACCATATGTAGGCATGTTTAGTGCCTGTGCAACAACAACTGAAGGCTTAGCCCTTGCAGCTATGATGACGAACAATTTAGGAGCAAACTACGTCTTGACCGGATGTGCTAGTCACAATGCGGCTACTGAACGGCAATACCGATATCCGACCGAATATGGTGGGCAAAAGCCTCCAACCGCTCAATGGACAGTAACCGGAGCAGGAACAGCCCTCATAAGCCTAACAGGAAAGGGTCCATCGATTACAACTGCAACCTTCGGCAAAGTTATCGATATGGGCATGACCGATCCCTTTCATATGGGAGGAGCGATGGCGCCTGCCGCTGTTGATACGATTATGACCCATTTTAAAGATCGCAATATCGACCCGTTCTATTATGACTTAGTCATCACAGGTGATTTAGGTAAAATAGGTAGTCAAATTTGCTTCGATCTTTTACAAGAAAAAGGTTTGCAACTAAAACAGGAACAATACGATGATTGTGGAGTGATGCTTTATAAGGAGAGCCAACCTGTTAACGCTGGAGGAAGTGGTGCGGCATGTCCGGCGGTCGTTGCTTATGGGCATATATGGAAACAGTTAAAGGATAAAAACTTGGAAAAGGTTCTTTTCGTTGCAACAGGCTCTTTACACTCTCCTCTTACCGTACAACAAGGCGATTCAATACCAGCAATTGCTCATGCTGTTTCAATCGAAAATGTGGGTGGTGGACAATGATATTTTTATGGGCTTTTATCGTTGGTGGTCTTCTATGTGTTATCGGACAAATTATGTTTGATGTATTTAAACTAACACCTGCTCACACGTTAACGTTTCTTGTCGTTCTTGGGGCTCTTCTCGATGGAATTGGCTTATATGAACCGTTAATTGATTTCGCTGGGGCTGGAGCAACAGTTCCAATTACGAGTTTTGGAAACTCCCTCGTTCACGGGGCTTTAGAAGAAGCAAACAAACACGGACTCATTGGAATTATCACTGGAATTTTTGAAGTAACGAGTGCAGGAATTTCAGCGGCAATAATCTTTGGAGTTATCGGTGCATTGATTTTTAAGCCGAAAGGATAGGAGGATATTCAGATGGCTATATCCCGAATTAGAACTTGTTATATCGATCTAAAAAGTGCCCACGCGATGATAAAAAAACTAACATATCAAACATACAGCGAAGAAACGAAACAAGTGTACGAAGAGGCTCGACAAGATTTACAACAAATTATCAATGACTTAAGAAAGGAAATTTCCGATGCCACAATTCGTTGAAATTATCTTTCGCTCAATTATTTTATTAGTCATTTTATTTTTCATGACGAAAAGTTTAGGGAAAAAACAACTTTCTCAACTAAGTATCTTTGATTATTTAACAGGCATTGTTCTTGGCGGGATCGTTGCGTTACATTCTTTTGATACACGATTAAAGTTTTCACATGGATTAATTGCCATGGTTATTTGGTACGTTATTCCCTTAGCTATTGAATTTGTTGTGTTAAAAAACAAAGCATTTCGAGATTTTATGCAAGGAAAAGGAACGATATTTATTCAAGATGGGAAAATTATTGAAAAGAACTTACGAAAAGAACGTTTTTCAGCAGATGATTTATTACTACAATTACGGCAAAACAATATATTCCATCTCTCAGATGTTGAATTTGCCGTTCTTGAGCCATCTGGTGTTTTAAGCGTTCTTCCGAAAAGAGAATCCCAACCACTTACACCAAAAATGGTTCAATTACACGTACATACGAAAAAAGAACCGATTACAATTATTATGGACGGGGAAATTTTAAAGGATGCATTAAATGAAATAACTTTTTCTAAAAATTGGTTGCATCATGAGTTAGAAAAGTTACACGTACAAATAAGAGACGTCTTTCTTGGGCAGATCGATGAAGACGGGAAACTGACAATACAACTGTATGATTATGAAAAGGACGTGCCAAAACAGGATGATAGACAACTTTTACTCGCAACATTGCAAAAATGTCAAATTGATATCGAGCGATTTGCTATTTATTCGAACAATGAACGATCAAGACGTATGTATGAATTAAATAGTATGAAACTTCAAGAAACGATTGAAAAAATCGAACCATATCTAATGGATTAATAAAAAGATTGACAGCTTATGAGCGCCAAACTTTTTTAGTTTGTTCTAAATCCTTTAGACGAACGGGTAATTTTTGCATCGGTGGTGGACAGTTTAAATTATATTTGCGAACCTTTTTATTAACTTTTTTGATGTCTTCTTCTGTTTCAGCAATTTCGACTAGTGTACTAATTTCCTTTTGTAACTTTAACCAAGGAGGTAAAAATCCAGCATCCTTAGCTTTTTCCTGAAAGTTTTGGAAGAGATCTTGTTCTACATATCTCTTTGGCAACGGTTTGCCTTTTCCTTTAAAATTATCCTTTTCTCCGGTAGAAGCTAAAATACCTCCAATTAGATCATTATATTTTCTGCCCAAAACAATTAACTCCCTTCGTTAGCAGAAATAACTTCATCACTCCGTTTGATACTTTCCTTTAAATAATCTGGAGCATTTGGATGATTATATATTTCTTCACTTGTTAACCAATGGACTTCTTCTACTTCATCAGGACTTTTAGGGTGTGCTTCTCCTGATTCATATTCACAAAGAAATACAACATCAACAACATGATCTCCCATATCAGTTACAAAAGATGTGCTATGTACATAATTCATCTGAGCTTTTATCTTGATACCTACTTCTTCAAAAATCTCCCGTTCTAACGTTCTCTCTAGTATATCCGGGCTATTTCCTTCAAGTTCCACCTTTCCACCCACAAGGGAAAGCAGTCCACCTGCATGTTCTTCTTTCGTACTTCTCTTGATAATGAGCCATTTGTCTTCTCTTTGGATAGCTCCTTCAACATTGACAATAAACAATTGCCCATCTCCTTTAAAATAAGTTGGATTTTTGTTTTTAGACTGTCTTTCATTTTATTTTATGATAACATAAATAATAATCTTTACAATAGTAAGTTTTTTTACCTTCACATAGATAAATAAATCAAACTTTTTAGGAGGAGGTTTTTGAAGGATGGCGACACAAATTATAATCATCCTATTAATTATCTTAATGTTTACGGCAATGATTTTAGAGATTGCACACCCTGCCACTGTTGCATTAACAACCCTTATTATCTTTTTCGTGTTAGGATTTATTTCACCGAACGAAATGTTAAGTGTCCTTTCCAATGAAGGAGTCATTACATTAACATTAATTTTTGTCATTACGTCTGTTGTTGAGCGAACGAATATCATTGATCGATTACTCGTGCGTATCCTTGATCAATCTCGATCTGATAAAATGGCTCTCCTTCGTTTACTGCCATCATTAATGGGCGTATCGGCCTTTTTTAACAATACACCTATTGTTGTTATGATGGTTTCCTCCATTCAAAACTGGTGTCGGAAAAGAGGTTTTTATGCGAGTAAATTTCTATTACCGATTTCCTATGCGACGATTTTTGGTGGAATGTTTACACTTATTGGTACATCGACAAACTTAATTGTTCATGGTTGGTTACTCGAACGAGACTTTACCGGCTTTTCCTTTTTTGAACTCGTTCCTTACACATTTTTAGGTGCTATTTTTGGACTTATTTATTTAATGACGATTGGTTATAAATTCCTGCCTGAAAATGATACAGCAATGGATCAAAGGTATGATGAGGATCGCCAGTTTTTATATGAAGCTATCGTTCATGAAGGGTGTAACTTAATTGGAAAAACAGTTACATCAAATGAATTTAAAAAGTTAGAAGGTTTATATTTAATCAAAATTGTCCGAGATGACCGAACCATTTCGCCGATTAGATTAGAAGATCAAATTCGGGAAAATGATTTGCTCGTTTTTACAGGAACTTTAAACAGTTTATCCCATTTAGAAGCCATGGATAATTTATCCATTCAAACAGGAGAAGATATTACAGTAAATACGCTACAAACGGGTGAAACAAGACTGATTGAAGGTGTCATATCCCATTACTCTGCACTAGTAAATTATAAAATTAAAAATTCGAACTTTAGAAATAAATACAATGCATCAATTGTTGCTGTACACCGAATGAATGAACGAATCGAAGATAATATCGGAGAAATTCGACTCAAACCCGGTGATGTATTACTCATTTTAGCTGGTAAAGATTTTGAACGAAATGTTCAACGTACGGATGACTTTTATGTTATTTCAGACTTACCTAATACGAAAACGATGAATAGGCGCCAATCGACGATTGCCATTACAAGCTTTATTGCCATGATTCTCGTTGTCGCTTTAGGATGGTTATCCATGTTTGAAGCATCCCTCCTCGTTATCGGACTATATATTTTGCTAGATCTATTTGATACGAATCAAGTTAAGCAAACAATACCCTTTCAAGTATTATTACTAATTATCGCCTCACTTGGTATTGGAAAAATTGTTGAGACATCAGGGACATCTGAACTGATT
Source organism: Bacillota bacterium (assembly GCA_035303185.1). Lineage (GTDB taxonomy): Bacteria > Bacillota > Bacilli > Bacillales > Amphibacillaceae > CALAMD01. Next base: position 18,845 of record DATGRX010000127.1, on the reverse strand, counting down.
GCTAACTCGCTCATTCAATTAATTTCTGAGCACTTTGGAACCTTTGGCTTACTCGTAAGTGTTTATTTAATTACGAATATACTCACAGAAGTCATTACAAATACGGCTGCGGCTGTCATTGTTCTACCAATTGCTGTAGATGTTGCCACATACATTAACATTGAACCAACGATTATTGCCGTTGTTGTCGCAGTAGCCGCTTCTGCAAGTTTTTCTACACCAATCGGGTACCAAACGAACTTAATCGTTTACGGTCCAGGGGGATATACGTTTAAAGATTATTTCAAAGTTGGGCTCCCATTAAACCTGCTCTTTATGCTAACGACTATTTTTTCCGTGTATCTATTCGCATAAAACAACTCCAGTTCGCAATTTCTTGTGAACTGGAGTTGTTATTTATTGTTTAGTTTTAAAAGTCTTTGCAAGCTGAGCGGCAACTTTTGCATTATTTTTAACAAGGGCAATATTAGCTGCTAAACTTTTTCCTTCCGTTTCTTCGGTTACTTTCGCTAATAAAAACGGTGTGACATCTTTTCCAAGAATACTTTTTTCTTCCGCTTCCTTTACAGCTGCTTCGATCATTTTAGTAATATATGCCTCATCCATAGCGTCTTCTTCTGGAATTGGATTAGCAATAACTGCTCCACCCTTTACTGGTATATCCCATTTCACAGCTAACGTTTCAGCGATTTCTTCAATCGTTTCACTTCGAGCATGAATTTCATGTTCACTCGTTCTTGTAAAAAATGCTGGAAAGGTATCGGTTTGATAGCCGATAACCGGAACACCCTTCGTCTCTAAATATTCTAAGGTTAACCCTAAGTCTAAAATAGATTTTGCTCCAGCACAGACTACCGCTACATTTGTTTGAGATAACTCTTCTAAATCTGCAGAAATATCCATCGTCACCTCTGCACCACGATGAACTCCACCGATACCCCCGGTTGCAAAGATATGAATACCAGCAAGTTCCGCACAAATCATCGTTGTCGCCACTGTTGTAGCTCCTAACTTTTTCGTAGCAATTACTTGAGGTAAATCCCGACGTGACACCTTTTCTACATTTTCGCTTTTACCGAATAATTCTAATTCATCTTCTGATAAACCTATTTTAATTTTTCCATCCATAATCGCAATCGTTGCTGGAGTTGCTCCATTTTCACGAACAATTTCCTCTACTTCCCTTGCTGTCTCAACATTTTGAGGATAAGGCATCCCGTGGGAAATAATTGTCGATTCTAAAGCGACAATCGGTTTATTTTGCTTGATTGCTTTATTAACTTCTTCGGAAAATACAAGATATTTATTCATGTCAACATCCTTCCCTTTTTTCATTTATTAATGACAAGAGATTTTCTCTCGTTAAATCACGTCGAACTGTATAAGAAGACATAATGGTTTGATGTGCATTCATAAGACCTGCTTGTATCATATCTGGGAATGAATATTTATGTAACCACATATGGATAACAGCCGCACAAAAAGCATCCCCCGCTCCAGTAACATCTTTAACGAAGGGCACAGGTATCGCTGGAAAATGCCTCACCTTTTCATCCTTCGCTCCTGCCATAACGCCTTGTTCTCCATTCGTAATCACAACATGTTGAATACCTTTTTCTAACCATAAGTTCACTGCCTTTTTCCAAGATTCATCATCCGTAATACGCATCTGTAAAAACGTTTCGGTTTCATCTTTATTAACAATGAGCCAGTCAACACTTGTTAGGGTTTCAGGAAGTCGATCCATTTTCGGTGATGATACAGGAATAATAAATACCGGAATGTCGTAGTTCTCCCCAAATGAAATGATATATTCTACAGTTTTAGCTGGACAATTTAAGTCGATAATGATACAGTCCATTTTTTTTAACATTCTCTCATGCGGCTTTAATAGATTTATAGTGATATGATTAAAAACTTCCATATCTCCTAGAGCGATTGATAAATCACCATTCATATCTAAAATCGCCGTATAATTTCCCGTTGAGAGACGAGCATCACTTTTAACGAACGATAAGTCCATATATTCGGATGAAAGTTGTTTTAACATTTCCCAATCTCCATCCTCACCACTTACAGAAAATAATGTTACCCTTTCATCTAATCGCCCTAAATTTTCGGCGATATTACGCGCCACTCCACCGACAGACACAGATGAAGTTGCCGGATTAGATGTTTCATATTGGAGAGAGTCTTTTGCGTAAAATTTTCGATCAACATTCATTCCACCAATACAAGCAATGGTAAACTTCTTCTTTATCTCCTTCAAAAACATCCTCCCTCCCAAACAATTGTTTGAAAACTAAACATATGTTTATAATAATAGATGAAAGATTTGCTGTCAACAACTTCTGCTCTCTTTACAAACTTTTGTTGATCAATTAAACTAAAGTCATTCATCGAGGTGAAAATAACATGAGTAAAAAGGAACAAATTATTGAAATTTTAACACTTAACCCGTTTATTTCCCAAAAGGAATTAGCAGAAAAAATTGGTTTATCAAGGCCCGCAGTGGCAAACTACATCGCGACTTTAACGAGGGAAGGCATTATTAAAGGTAGAGCATACATTTTACAAGAAGAAACCATCGTCTGCATTGGGGCTGTAAATATTGATCGCATCGCAAAAACGAAAGAACCTGTCCAATTTGAAGCATCAAATCCGGTAGAAATAACAGAAACAATCGGTGGTGTCGCACGTAACTATGCCCACACATTACAACAACTTCATATCCAAACATCAATGATTACAGCAGTCGGTGATGATACAGCAGGGGAAATGCTCTTGCAAACGTTAAATAGTGACCAAATTAACACCGATCAAGTATGGATATTCCCAAATGAGAAAACCGGGACTTACACAAGCTTAGTTAGTCCAACAAATGAATCCATCGTTTCCATGGCTGATATGAACATTTATGAACAAATAACACCGAAAATGATCGACAACAAATGGCCACACATTCAATCAGCAAAAGGTGTTTTCCTTGATACAAATTTCAATACAGAAGCCATTACACATATCATTGAGCGATTACAAACTCAACAAATCCCGATATTTATCGACACTGTTTCACCAAGCAAAGCAAAACACCTCCCTGAAGACTTATCGTTCGTTAAACTAATATCACTTACTACAAAAGAACTTGAAACACTAAGTAGGCACACGATAACTAACAAAAAAGATATGAAACAAGGAGCGAAAACAATAATAGACAGAGGTGCTGAAAATATCATTATTTTTCATGAAAACGAGCAATTAGTATATGCTTCAAAACACGATAATGAGCTGCGAAAATTCAACAAAATACCAAACATAAAATCTGAGCGAGAACAAGATGCTCTAGCAGCTTGTATTTTGTCTGGACTGCTTAAGGAAAAAACGATACAGCAAGCTATTCAGCAAAGCGTTTCACTAATAAAACAAATTTAACATAAATAATTACCCATACAATTTTCCAAGGCGAAATAAAATCATTGATATTTTCATAATCGAATATATATAGCAAGTATCGCGAAAGGAATGCTCCCCATTAAAGACTTCTGGATACACTGCTTGAAAGGTACGAAGCATTTTATCATATAAATCATCATAAATTTTTTGCTCAGATAAAAACCTTGTATCTCTCCCTTGCAACCATTCGAAATAAGAAACAATCGCACCACCTGCGTTTGCTAAAATGTCCGGAATAATAATGACACCTTTTTCATTAAAATAATCATCTGCTTTTTTAGAAATCGGGGCATTTGCACCTTCAACGATGATTTTCGCCTCGATTTCTGTCATATTCGTTTCATTTACTTGATTACTTAAAGCCGCTAAAAATAAAACATCAACAGATTGGGAAAAAATAGCATCCCGTTCTAAAATTTTGGCCTCAACGCCCGCTTCCCGGAGCTCTTCTTCTGTCTTTGGTAAATCTCCTTTATTCCATTGAGCAAATTTTTGTAAAGCTGGAATCTGTAATCCCTCTTCATGATAAAGTGTTACGTTTCGATCACTGACAACTGTTACTTTATTGTCAATATTTTTACAATCATAAGCTTCCATTGCAACAACAGAGCCGACATTTCCAAACCCTTGTATACCAATCGATAACTGTTGTTCTTTAGTTGCTAGCAATGTTTTCGAATATTTATGCACACTTTCTGAGGGCATATCCTTGCTCACAAAGTCTGTAAGTAAATACTTCAAACTAAAATAGACACCTTTTCCGGTCGCTTTCTCCCTACCTAAAGAACCACCATTTTCTACGCTCTTACCCGTAAAGCTGCCTAAATATTCTTTTCCAGGATTAATATTTTTATATTCTCCCATCATCCAATCCATTTCTTGGGCGCCAGTTCCTACATCTGGTCCTGGAATATCTTCTGTTGGACTTAATACCCGACTAAAATATTGCACATACTTTTTACAAATCATATATCGCTCCTGCTTTGTGAACGAATGTGGATCGACGACAACACCACCTTTGCCCCCACCGAAGGGAACATTATGTAGTGCTGTTTTTAGCGTCATTAAAATAGCTAAATTAACAATTTCATCTTCATCTACTCGCTGATGAAACCGAATGCCACCTTTGTATGGACCCATAACATTGTTATGTTGTACGCGAAAGGCAGGAACCCGAATAACGTCACCCCGTTCTAATGGAATGCGCAAGTAAGCTTTATTTACATGATTCGGTGTCGTCAATATAGCAAGTAAGGAATTAAATGCTTTTTTTCGCGATTCACCAAATAAATCAGGCAAAAATGTTAATTCATCTTCTAACACATGTAAAGAATGGCGAATCATTTCTACTGTATGATTTTCCATTTTTCAACCTCCTTGTAACATTTTTTATTGTAACCATCTATTATTGTCTTATGAAAAATACTTATTTGAGTGAATAAAAAAGAGCAGCCTATAAAAAGACTGCTCTCATTTCTGTTCGTGAGTGAAGCGCTAGTTTTATCTTATCGTAATAAAAGTCTCGGATGTGCTTTAAATAGCAAGTAAATTCCAACTGCACAAATAACAAAGGATGGTAACATATAGGAACCATTGTAAACGAGGGAATACAACCAAACCGGCTGATCTTCTGGAGCAAATTCACCCCAGAAAACAATTCCTCCATAAAAATGAGCTAAAAATCTAAGGCCTGATCCTAGTAATGTTCCGAAAGTAATATACGTGAAGGCTTTTCCTGCTTGTTCGTTTCGGAGGGCGTCTTTTATCGTATTTGAAAAAATACCTGCTAAACCGATAACAGTAAAGGCAAAGCCATATTCAATAAACGCTTGGTAAAGGTGTAAAATCGTTGGACCGAAAACAAGTTTTAATAACCCAAATAAAAGTCCGGAAATAAGTCCTCCGCCTAGTCCCCAACGAAAAGCGACGATAAAGACAGGTACCATAGCAAAGGAAACAGAACCACCATTTGGCCATAATGAAAACTTTAGAAACGGAATATTGTCTAATACAATTGCTAATGCTGTTAAAATAGCAATTTCAATTAGCATTCGCAATCGTTTTTGTCTTGCATCCATATTCACTTACTCCCCCTTATATTTTTTCACACAAAAAAAGCAATGCAAGGGGAAGCTTCCTGATGGGCGCTTCTACTCACATCGCTTACATGTACTCCATCAAAAAAGCCACCATCCCTACGCAAGTGTTAACTCACAGGTTCGAAGGGTCTGAACAAAATTGTTCACTCTCAGCATCAATAGCTCCCCTTGAAGGCTTTTGCATTCACTTTTTTTGTTACATTCATTGTACATTTAAACACTAAGAAAGTCCAATCATACAATAGTGCTTCAAACTCTTCTAGTAGAGAGAATATTATTACTTAATGCCTTTATATTATGTAACACATCTTACAGCACAAATTTGACGTAAAGTACTAAACCTATTGTCATAATAGCTACTGCAACAAAATAATATACAATTTGGATTTTTATACTATTCCGTAAAGAACGGGATTCATATTCATGGGAACGTTTCAAGGCATCACTTGGAGATTCTTTTTCATACTCCTCCATTTTCTTCTCTTCTACACGATAAGCATATAAGGTTAAAGCAATCGTAACGATAAATAAAATAATAAAAAAGATAATTAAAGAAAGACTCATGGGACTACTCCCTCCTTAACTTAATCGTGAACATTCTCTTATTAAAAGCATATCGAGAAATACGGAAATGATCAATAAATATTCACAGGAATAACGATTAAAATATTACCTTATTGAATATGAAAATAGGCATTAAATATTGACTTATTTTTTACTTATGTAATAATGTATGAAGAAAAGTTTATACGGTTACCTTTAAGTCATTCCTGAGAGTTTGACAAGGTGCAACGGGATAATTATGTCTATCTATGCAAAAATACATCTATGTTTTTACATAGTTAGACATCTCTCACCTTGTCTATATATAGGCAAGGTGTTTTTTTATGCAAAATGGTAACCGGTAAACGAAATGAAAAGAAGGAGATGGAAATCATGTCTACACAAAGAGAAATTCAAGTGAACGAACGGTTACCATTATTACAAAGTATTCCCCTAAGCTTACAGCATTTGTTTGCTATGTTCGGCTCTACTGTTTTAGTACCGATTTTATTCGGTGTCAATCCAGCAACGATATTACTCATGAACGGTGTTGGAACATTACTTTATCTTTTCATTACAAAAGGGAAAATCCCAGCTTACTTAGGGTCTAGTTTTGCGTTTATCTCCCCTGTTACAATCGTTTTAACCAAATACGGTGGAGTAGAAGGATATGGCTACGTTTTAGCGGGTTTTCTTGTTGTTGGTATTGTTTTAACCTTAGTTGCAGTCATTATCCGTGTTGCAGGAACATCATGGATTGATGTTGTTTTCCCAGCAGCAGCAATGGGAGCCATTGTTGCTGTTATTGGATTAGAATTAGTCCCAGTTGCTGCTGAAATGGCCGGTTGGATTGCACCAGAAGATGCAGGAGATAATTGGACAATGGATAAAAAATCAGCCACCGTTGCCTTATTAACGTTACTCATTACGATTATCAGTTGGGTTACCTTACGAGGTTTCTTGAAAATTATTCCAATCCTTATCGGAATCATTTCAGGCTATATTATCGCAGCCTTTGCTGGTCTCGTTGATTTTCAAGCAGTTAAAGATGCATCTTGGATTGCTTTACCAACGTTTTATAAAATGAAGTTTGATTGGTCCGCTATTCTCATTATTTTACCAGCAGCCTTCGTTCTCATTCCAGAACATATTGGGCATTTATTCGTAACTGAAAATATTGTCGGAAAACGATTAACGAAGGATCCAGGACTTGATCGCTCTTTAGCTGGAAACGGAATTTCAACGATTATTTCCAGCCTATTCGGCTCAACACCGAACACAACGTACGGGGAAAATATCGGTGTTCTTGCGATTACAAGAGTTTATTCAACATGGATTATCGGACTCGCTGCTGTCTTAGCAATTATATTGTCATTTTTTGGTAAGCTTGCTGCCCTTATTTCTTCCATTCCTTCCCCAGTAATGGGTGGAATTTCGATTTTACTCTTCGGAATTATTGCAGCGAGTGGAATTCGCATGCTCGTTGAAGCAAAGGTTGATTACAGTAAGTCACAAAACTTAATTTTAACCTGTGTCGTACTTGTTATCGGAATTAGTGGTGTATCCTTAGAAATTGGTATCGGAGAAGCAAAAACAACCCTCTCTGGTATGGGCCTTGCAACAGTCGTTGCTGTTATCTTAAGTTTATTCTTTAAATTATTAGAATTACTAAACTTAACGAATGAGTAATTAGAACAACTGTAGGCAAAATTTATTTTTATGATATAATCTATAGAGTAAACTATAGATGAAAGAGTGATAAGATGAAAAGGAATTTAACAATCATTGTAGCTATGTTTGTAATGATTATATTATTATCTGCCTGTAGCAATTCAGATAATGAAAATGATGAAGCAAACAATCGTACAAGCGATGAAAATCCAGTTGTAACAATTACAATGGAAGATGATTCGGAAATTAAAGCCGAGCTTTTTCCAGATATTGCGCCAAATACGGTAAATAATTTCATAGCTCTTATTCAAGAAGGATTTTATGATGGTGTAATTTTCCATCGAGTTATTCCTGAGTTTATGATCCAAGGGGGAGACCCAGACGGAGCCGGTACAGGCGGGCCAGGGTATTCTATTAAAGGCGAATTTACTTCAAACGGTTTTGAAAACAATTTAAAACATGAACGGGGCGTTTTATCCATGGCACGAACAAATGAACCAGATTCTGCAGGATCCCAATTTTTTATTATGGTTGAAGATGCACCACATTTAGACGGTGATTACGCTGCCTTTGGTAAAGTCATTGAAGGCATGGACGTAGCCGATGAAATTGTCTCCGTTCAAACAGATGCCAATGACAAACCAGAACAAGATCAAGTGATGAAAAAAGTAACCGTTGAACTCCGTGGGTATGAATATGAAAACCCTGAAATTATTCAATAAAATAATGGCGGGCATAAAAAAGAAAATGCCCGTCTGATAAACTATGTAAATGAATGTAAACATAAAAATGAAAGAAAAAAATGTTTATCCTTGACTTATTTTGAAAGTTTTATTATAGTATTAATTGTCGTCAAAAATGATTGACAAAAAACGGGCTGTTAGTTCAGGGGGAGAACGCTTCGTTGACATCGAAGAGGTCGCTGGTTCGATCCCAGCACAGCCCATACTTTACAAAGCCTTGTACATCAACATGTACAAGGCTTTTTCATTTTAAATTTTAATTATATTCTCATTTCATATAAAATATTTCTATATTTCTGTTAAATAGCATTTCACTAGTATTATAATTGTATGCTATTCTTAAAAGTTCTATTAATTTACATAAATGAAAAGTTAATTTCATAACTTCTTTCTAAAACAATAAATCCCTGTTATTTCTGCACTGCAAAGAAATCATTAGCTAAAACAATCTTCTTTCTGATCTACTAATCAACATAATAATTAAAATATTTACATAAATACATCCAAATGCCTAAAAAAATCTTCTATTTTTAAAAAGAAAGATTGTTCTCATAGGACACTTTAGTATTTTGAAAATTGCGTTTAATAGTATTGAAATGAATACTTTAACCTATGGTATTTTACTCATTTTTATATTTTAATTGAAAATAAAGCTTTTAAATGATTTAATGATAAGCGTAAAGTCCCGGCTTCCCATGACTTTTTTATATACCTTTAGACTTATGATATGCTGTCAGAGACATGTTTTCTATTACTTTTCTACATGTCCATTTACCTTTTAACCCCAAATGGTTTACAGTCACTTTTCACACCGTTTTGATCGATTAAAAGTAAATCAATGTATCCTTTACATATTTAGTATTAAACAAATTGCAAAAATATGATGGAGGTTTTCTATGAAAAAGAAATTAAGATACATATTAAATTTTAGAAGTATTCGAACTAAGATGCTACTTGGATTTTCTTTAGTTTTGATTTTAATTTTACTTTTAGCTGTATTTACTACTTTTACATTAATGCGTTCCAATGAAGGTACAGAACATATCATTGATGAACAATTGCCTGCACTACTAGACAATAGTGACTTATCATATAATACAGCACACAGTATAGCTTTAATTAGGGGTTATATTTTATATGGAAATGATGAGTATAAGGATGAATTCAATCAAATTATTAAAGAAAACAAAGATCTTCAAGAAAACATTTTAAATGTTAATAATGATAAAGGTATAAATAATTTATTTAAAATGATGAACAGATGGCATGAAATTATTAATGATGAGGTAATTGTTCCCTATGAAAGTGGAAATGAAGATTTTGCCCGGGTTGCATTATCATCAAAGGTCCTTCCTATTTCTGAGGAGATACTCGACAGATTAGAAGGTTTAAAAGAACAACAGACTGATACTATTATCAATATTGGCAACGATAACCTATCTGCGAGTGAAATAACGCTAATGATGGCCATTGGGGTATCTATACTTGCAATTATTGTTGGTATTATAATCGCCATTATTACGGCTAACTCCATTACATCACCTATTCGAATGGTCATGGAACGTATGAAAGCCATGGCTAATGGAGATTTAAGTATAGAACCATTAGAAACGAAACTAGTTGATGAATCTGGTCAACTAGTCGAAGCAACGAACGAAATGAATGAAAACATGCGAAACTTATTAATGCAAGTAAGTGAGGTTTCCGAAACCGTCAGTAGTCAAAGCGAGGAATTGACACAAGCTGCAAACGAAGTAAATGCTGGATCTGAACAAGTTGCAACAACAATGACAGAAATTGCAGATGGCACGGAAACACAAGCTAATCACGCCAATCAATTATCAAGTGCAATGGGAATGTTCGTTTCAAAAATTGACGAGGTGAACAATAATGGTATCGATATGCAAGCCTCATCAAATGATGTACTGGAAATGACGGAAAATGGCTTTTCATTGATGAAAGCATCAACAACACAAATGAATACTATTCATGAAATTGTTCGAAATGCCTTTTCAGAAGTACATAAATTAAGTGAGCAATCCCAAAAAATATATGAATTAGTTAATGTTATAGAAGATATTGCTGAACAAACAAATCTCTTAGCATTAAATGCAGCTATTGAAGCAGCTCGTGCAGGTGAACATGGGCAAGGCTTTGCTGTCGTTGCAGATGAAGTAAGGAAGCTGGCAGAAGATGTCACTGATTCTGTGACAGACATTACCCAAATTGTTACAAATATACAAAATGAAACAAGACATGTAACAAGCTCCTTAGAAGAAGGCTATAAAGAAGTAGAAGAAGGAACGGAACAAATTCAAGAAACTGGGGAAACATTTAATGAAATTTCATCCGCCATCGAACAAATGGTTGATCATATAAATGTAATAACAACCCATTTAACAGATATGGCTAAAGAAAGCGAACAAATGAATAGTTCAGTCCAGGAAATTGCTGCCGTTACTGAAGAATCAGCAGCAGGCGTTGAAGAAACTACAGCATCCGCTCAACAAACAAGTAGTGCAATGCAAGAAGTTTCAGCCAGTTCTAACGATTTGGCAACATTAGCCGAAGAATTAAACGAACTTGTACAACGATTTAAACTTTAATGTTAAAAAGATGTTTACATATAAAAACACCTGTAGAATTGCCTTTGTAAATAATTGTTAGAAAGTTTCCTAGGAAATTAACCTGAATAGTTTTTTAGAAGGTTTTTTCTCTTTTCTAATTTAACAGCGGAGGAATATTTGGACAATGAGAGATATTGTAATTTTTCAACAAAACAGCTATGTGTTTCATCATTGGGGAAAAGTTTTAAAAGATCACTTTGAATCATATCGTGTGTTTAGTATTAATCTAGATAGTGAAACTAACAATTTTGTTGAAAATCTGGAGCCACATTTGGTCTTAATTGATGTAACATCATCAATCGACCCTATTCCTATTATTAAGCATTATGAAAGAAATAAAGTACCTATTGCCATATTGATTAATCAACATAACAAGCATAAACTTAACGAGTTATTTCAGCATAACATTACAGGATATTTGTTAGATGATATGATTCGTGACAAGATTATTTATAGTATTCATAAATTACTCAATGGTGAGCATTATATTCATCCAAAATTATCCGTATTGTTGTTACTTGAATATAGAAAAAGAATGAAAAATACAGTAAGCCGACCTTCCAATCTATTGTCAAAACGTGAGTGGGAAATACTCTCTCTTATCATTGATGGGAAAAATACAGGAGAAATATCAAAAGAGCTGTATATTTCTCCTAAAACTGTAGCCAATCACATTGCATCTATATATAAACGGTTGAATGTTCGTGATCGAGTCGACTTAGTACTATTAGCTATACGGAAAAGATGGTTTGTATTGTAAATTTCATTTTTAAATGTTCACACAAATAAATAGTGGTTTCAGCTTTGTTTAGCTGAAACCACTATTATACTTTTAAGCGCCTTCTTTCTTTCGACGATTAATAAACCAAAACATAACGGCAATAACGAGTGCAACTACTCCAATACCACCTAGGATAGGTAACATACTTGAACCAAACAAACTACCTCTTTTATATTCAAATTCAATGGGATCATCTCCTCTACCTTCCTTTTCTAATTCAAAGACGTCCCATGTTAATGTATTGCCATTTACACTAGTCGCATTATGATTAATTGGTTCAGAAGGTAAATTTACCTTAAATGTAATCTTAAAATTGCTATCAAACATATCTAGCATCATATCATCTTCTTGAAAATCACCAACATACTCTCTATCTGTTAATGGACCACCTGTAATCTTTACATTTTTTCCGTCAACTTCTTTTTCAAAAACAACAGGTTGCGCTTCATCCCCTTCGTAATCAAGCTCCGTAGATAAATAAGTCACTTCCAATCCTTCTATATCATCAAAATCTTTCGTTGCTTGAATGATAATATTGTCATCTTCAATCTGTGAAGTAGCTTGATAACCTTCAGCTTCTATTTCTTCAATAGCCTCCTCTACCATCTCTTCAATTTCTAAAAATTCAGCTCCTGAATATTCAAAAAGATATTTTGCTATCTCCATGTTAAAGGTTACTGTTCCACTATCATCATTTTTAAGAGTAATTTCGGTTTCACTAGTAATACAACCGCTAAATAATAAAACCATTATGAACAATAAAATAAGTGCTTTAAGTTTTTTCATAAAATTATTCTCCATTCTATGTATTATATTGAGGCCGAATTCATATAGTGTTTCTTCACACACTTCGACCAATTAATATACATTACTTTGAAAATTAGCAGATAGATTATTAAATATCAAGTCTTTTTCATCTATTTAGGACTATTATCTCATGATTGTTTAGACCTTTGAACTATGTTTATATTGTATCTTTTATTCACATTAGACAACTACTCCTTTCATGATTACAATAATACTAAATATACAATATATCCGTGCTTCTTATAATAACTATTATATTGAGGTGATTTTATGAATGAAAAAAAATTTTCCCGAATCGTTGATTTATTTTTACAAACAAAAGATAGACATAACAACACACTGAATATGAATTACCTTCTTATTCATCAAAACGAACAAACGTATGTTCATCATTTTAAAAACTGGAACAAACCTAGCGATGTTCGTAGTATTAGCAAAACAGTTATGACAATCGCTTTTGGCATCGTTAAAAAATTAGCAAAGGAAGGAAAATATCCAGAAATAAACGAGAATACTTACATTTTTCCTATCATAAAAGATGGTATTACTATTAAAAATGAAGAAAACATTCCTAAACTAAAAAAGGTGCAAATTAAACATTTGCTCACACACACAATCGGTTTTGAAGATGTGTTATTAATGAGAAACGATATCATTGATATAGATCCATATTCTCTAGTCGATTATGTGATCAATTATCCAATCGTGCATGAACCCGGAGATTATTATTTATATTCTAATGCTGGCTTTTATTTATTAAGTGTAGTTTTACAAGAATTTCTTCAAGAAGATTTACATACCTTTTTACAAAGAGAGTTATTTGAACCTCTCGGAATTAAAAATTTCACATGGGAAAAGTACGGGAATTACATCGCAGGTGCAACACGCTTATGGCTAATGCCAGAAGATTTATTAGCTATTGGACAATTATTATTAAATAATGGCAAATATAACGGACGTCAAATACTTCCCGCTTCTTGGATCCAAAAAATGTTACAAATAAATACACATACTAAAAACGTTGATACTCCACATGCAATATTTAGAAGATATGGTTACGGATACGGTCTTTGGTTAGCTAAGAAAAACATCTACTTTGGGCACGGGACAGACGGACAAATATTAGCGATTATTCCTGAAAAAGATGCGATTATTATTACACTTTCCGAACAAGAAGATATGAAACCTATTGAACATATTGTCAATCAGATCATTGAACAAAAGCTGTAAAATCCTTGTTGAAATATTTCTATGATTTGATAAAGTGTAATCAATAATAGAAATTGACAATACATATATAATATTAAAAATGTTATCTAGTAATCTGTTTGGAGTGATATGCGGTGAGACGATTGCGTAGGATGATGAAAAAGCCAGCTATACATCCTAGCAAACAATTTTTGACAATATTTTTATGGAGCCTCCTTTTTTTAATGTATTTAGAAATATTAACTAGGATTCTATCTACGAGTCCAGAAATTAAATTGTTCTCTTCTGGTTTAATTACTTCTGTTTTATTTTCTATCTCCATTACTTTTCTCGCCCTTTGCCTCATTTATCTTTTTCACGAAAGATATCACTATATTTATGCCATCGCATGGATGATTGTTTTATTTATCCTATTTTCTAGCCAAATTATTTATCAAGACATTTTTCGAACCTTTTATTTTGTCCAGTCAATTACACATGTTGACCAAGGATTAAGTTTCAGAAGTGTCGTCATCTCCGCTATCTTCCGAAATTTATGGTGGATGATATTAAGCTTATTAATCATCGGAATTTATTTATATATTGAAATCCGGAAACGAAAAAAACACTTAATGAATCGTTATTCTTGGAAAACAAAGACTCTCTTTATTAGTTCATTTTTTGTCCTATTCATCGTTTCTCATTTTTTAAGTATCCTGTTTGTTAATAGTGATGAGCGAAAACATGAAATGTACTTTCATGCCTATGCGAAAAATTATGCTGTTGAGAAACTCGGACTTTTTACGACCTTTCGCTTAGATTTACAGCGAAACGTAACCGGGTGGACACCGATAATAGATGTTGCCACGAAGGAACCTGAACATAATGAAAAGGAAGAGCCACCGACATATGAAAATGAGAATAAAGAAGATAAAAAAGAAGAAAAAATAGAACAAAATAAACTAGACATTCCCTTTGACGAATTAATCGAAGAAACTAGTGAAGAGAAAATTACCCAATTACATCGATATTTTCAGCAAAAAGAACCTTCAAATAAAAACGAATTTACAGGAAAATTTAAAGACTACAATCTCATTTGGATAACCGCTGAAGGCTATGCCCCATATGCGGTTCATGAAGAACTAACACCAACATTACATAAATTATCAAAAGAGAGCTATCAATTTCCAAACTTCTATAATCCACTATGGGCAGTAAGTACATCGGATGGAGAGTACACAATATTACATAGTCTCGTACCAAAGGCAAATGATTGGAGTTTCTCGAGTTCCGGAGAAAACGATGTCCCTTTTACCATTGGCAACCAATTAAAAGAAAAAGGATATGAAACAAAAGCCTATCATAACCATACGTATGATTATTATGATCGTGACATTTCTCATCCGAATATGGGCTATGATTATAAAGCGAGCGGTAATGGCTTAAACATTACTCGCATGTGGCCTAGATCTGATCTTGAAATGATTGAAGAAACCGTTGCCGAATACATCGATAAGGATCCATTTCATGTCTATTACATGACTGTAAGTGGCCATTTAGAATATAATTTCATTGGTAATCAAATTGCCCAAAAAAACCGAAAATTTGTTGACCATTTAGACATGTCTGAAGAATCCCAAGCATATATCGCCGGACAAATCGAACTAGATAGAGCGTTAGAAGCTTTATTGAATCAATTAGAAGAAAAGGATATTTTAGATGAAACATTAATCGTTATGACTGGAGATCATTATCCCTATGGGTTAGAAAATGACACTATTGAAGAATTGACCGGCGAACCAGTTGATGAAAAATTTGATATTTATAAAAATGAATGGATCTTATATGCCCCTGAAATGGAAAACGAAGATGTCGTCATCGAGGAACCAACATACACCCTTGACATGTTACCAACAATCTCGAATTTAATGGGTCTTGACTTTGATTCGCGGCTTTTTATGGGCCGGGATGTGTTTTCTAAGGAAGAACCTTTTGTCGTCTTCGAAGATAAAAGTTTTATAACAAAAGACATTAAATATTATTATCCTAACGATGAAGTCATTCCAATAAACGATCAAGATATCTCTGAAGACGAACTAAAAGCAATGCAACAAAAAACAGACGAAATCTTTTATTATTCTACACTAATTCTTGACTATGATTACTATTCAACGATTACATGGAATAAAGAAGATGGAAAGGATGAAGTAAATGAGTGAAAAAAGGCGAAGACGTTTAAAAAGACACGAATCCTTACAACCATTGTCACGTCATCATATGGAAGCTTTACATTTAGCTTTAAAGCTAAGACGAGCAGGTACAGAAAAGAGTGATTTAACCCTTGAAGAATTGCAGCAAGAACTCAAAAACTTTTGGGAACCGAATGGACAGGAACATTTTCGAGAGGAGGAAGAAATTTTACTGCCAACCTATGCTCAATATAAAGATATTAACCAACCGGAAATCATCGAAATGCTCCTTGAACATGTTGAAATTCGTTCTTTAGTCAAGCAAATTTTAGCTATGGATGATATTGATGAAACAGTCATGCATAAGCTAGGCGAGCTGTTGGATGCTCACGTACGAAAAGAAGAACGGATTATTTTTGAAAGAATTCAAAAAGAACTACCAGAAGATGTATTAATAGAACTTGAACCATATTTACATGATTAAGCAAAAAAGGTGTTCCATGGAAAATGGAGCACCTTTTCGATATTTAATATTCTCTTAATCTCCTACATACTCGCCTTTTTCAAATTTTCCTTCATATTCAATACTCCCAACAAAATCATACTTCACACCGTACCCGTGGAAATAACCGTCTTTAAACTCCCCTTCATAGAAAAGAACCTCGATTAATACATCTGAACCGGCATATTCATATAAAGTACCCTTTCCATGAGGTTTATTATCCTTCCACTCCCCATAATACATATATTCTTGCTTTTCTCCAGGACTTCCATAAAGCCTTTTATACGCATCTGTAACCCAATATCCATTTCCTTCACCGTTTCTCATCCCAAATGTATCGGCTAAGACCAAAAATTTGTAAAAGAGATTCAAAAGACATCCATTCAACTTTTCTTTCCAAACCTTGCGGCCATTCCTCTTTATAATAAGAATGCACCTCATCTAAAAACTCAACCATCGTTGTGTATTCTGAAGCTTCGATTTGTTGTGGATCGAAGAAATCCAAAAAAGCATCGGGATTGCCTTCTGAATGATTTAACACCTAACTTATGAAGGAAAATAGTAACTTCATCTTGATAATCTTCAAGTAAAGAATACTCAAAGCCAGTAAAATCTTCTTGCTCTTGAATAATTTCATCGGTTATATTTAATCTATCCTCGTTCCAAATAATTTCAAAGGAAGGATATACGTGAATACCATTGATTGAAAGTTCATTCTCATCCCCGGTAGTCGAAAATGTAACGAGACCACTTTTCTCCTATACAATATCACAAAAAAAGTAAATATTTTCTGTTTTATTCAGATATGTATCACACACCGTTGCTGTATCTGTATATTCCTTTGCTAAAAACTCCTTAAATAGCAAATAAATGTTTTCTAATCTCCAATACTCCCATTATGTTGTTTAACTTTTATATATAATTAATTATTTCTCTCTTGGCACAGCAGTCACGTCTATTCGATATTTATCTAAATCTTTTCGTGACAACCTTTTTTCTAATATTTGTTCGACTTCAGGAATATCCTCCCGATTTTTCAAATTAATATAAATAAAGTGTCCTGCATCATTTGTTCCGACACTTTTACTTCGAAGGTCAAAATCTTCAGCAATTGAATCGACTACTTCATCAACACTTTCAGAAGACGTAAAATATACGACCCCTACACCTAATACTAGAGCTATACCTAAACCAATTAGGAAAAATTTAATATTTCTTTTCATAATAAAACTCACTTTCATAAAGAATTTATGTTCACTATCGAGCAACAGCCTTCTAAGCTGTAGACCTGTGGAATGTTATAACTTTTATTATATCATAGTCATTTACCTTGTTGTACCTTATAATCACTTCATCATCATTGAAGCATACATTAGAATAACTAAGAAGAAGGGAATGTTAAAAAAGTGTATAATTTCAAGGATGCATGTACAAGAAATGAATACCCAGAGACTGAACAAGACATTCTCATCCAGTCAGTTGAGGAATTTCAAATTCTCATGTGGCAAGGGGAAATATTATTGAATCGACTATCAGATATTGATTTTTCAAAAAAAGTGATGGAAGCTGCCCAAGCTAATGAACAAGATAAAGTTAATGAACTCATTCAAACCATTGAAGGGATGTTTGTTCCGACAGATATAACGTACACACCCTCAGGAGTCATCTTTAAATTAGAGTCACCAGCAGTAAGTAAAGGAGCAAATTGCTGTACATTAAATATGACATTGAAATGGGGAAAGTAAGCTATATTTCTATTCATAATTTATCCTTTTTCAATCATCCCTTTTGTGCTCTTTTAGTTTTTCTTGCAAGTATTCTGCCGACTTACCTTTTGGGATACTTAATGTTTGCCATTCTTCATCTTTAACTTGTTTAGCAATGAATACGATTTGTCCAACATGATAGGAGTAATGAAACATTTGTCGCTCAATTGCTTGGATAACAGTATGTTTTTCTGCTCGTATCGTAATTTCTTCTAATAGGTTATCCTCCGTTAAACCATCTAATGTATTTAAAAATACTTCCCAACCTTGTTCCCAAATATTTATTATTTCTTCTTTCGTTGTAAAATCATCGATAAATTCATCATCCCGTCGTCGATAAGATTTCTCCCCATCTGAAGTTAAAAAGTCTGTCCAACGAGAAACCATATTTCCACTAATATGTTTCACTAAAATTGCTATGTTGTTTGATGTTTCATTCAATCGCCATGTCAAATCATTAAAAGTTAATTGCTCAA
>DATGRX010000126.1:0-10063 GCA_035303185.1 Bacillota bacterium | reverse complement strand
TTAAATATTAAACCACTTATCGAACCGATTCGTGGGGGAACAGATGGATCCCAATTATCGTTCAAAGGACTGCCAACACCGAACATCTTTACCGGCGGAGAAAACTTTCATGGACCCTATGAATTCGCTTCTATCAATGATATGGAGCAAGCAACAAAAGTTATCATCGAAATTTGTAAACTATACGAAAAACATGCGTAAAAAAACGAAGCCTTGCATAAAAATACCCTATAGTTAAATCTCTTCTAATCTATGGGGTATTATTAATTTTTTCTGCTATAAATTCTTTTGCTTATATAACTTCCACGTACAAGTTATGATAAATGCATTATTTTCAATAACGACATCAACCTTGGCATTCATTTTATTCATTAAGTTTTTCACAATAGCAAGACCTAAACCACCACTATATTTTCTCGTTTCATCTGCTATATAAAATTTATCAAAAATGTGTTCGGTAGAAACTCCTCTCGGGGACATATTATTTTTAATAATAAACCACCCAAATCCATCCCTTTGTTCGAGAGAAATTACTATCTTTTCCTCCCCATGATGAATTGCATTTAATAATAAATTTTCAACAATCCGTTCACAAGCAACTTGATCGGCAAAAATAAAAATGTCCTCTTCCGGGATTTCAACTTTTACAGATATTATGTGTTCGTGGAGCTCATCATAAAAAGATAATATTTTTTGTCTTACGATCTTCGTTACACTAATTTTTTCATATTTAGTAAATATTCTGATGACTCAACAACAGATAACGAGAAAAAATTTTGTATAAGGCGTTGTAATTGAAAAGAGCGCTCTTTAGCGACAGTTAAATATTCGTCTCTTTTGTCAGTCGACAGATCATCTTGTTTTGCTAACTGAATATACCCGATAATCGCTGTTAAAGGTGTCCGTAAATCATGGGACATACTTGAAATGGCTCCTTTTAACTCTCTTTCAGACGATAATTGGGCTGCTTGTACTATTTGTTTTTGCTCGATTAAATTATTAATTTTTTGCGTAAGGTTACTTAACCTTTCATATAAAAGGCTTATTGATATTTTTGTATCTAAGTCCTTTTCAGTATTTTCCTTGAGCTGATAAGTCATCCTTTTTAATTGACAACTTAAAATGAGCCAAAGAATAAAGAAAATGATCGCGCAAAAAATCGCTATAACTGTCAGATAGATCATCTTCTTCATCCTTTCTTTTACTTAATTTCTCTTCTCTGAAATAAAAGCATTCCAAAAATGATGACGATGATTGTTGTTCCTATCGGTAATCCGATGAGAAAAAGCAAGCTTTCCTTATTGAATACACGCTCGCCTATCGTAGGAAATTGATGTAAAATCGAAAACCTTCCTATGTTTTCAAACAGTTCATGCTTACCAGATAAATAACTTAATCCAGTATTCCAAACAAAAAAGATACCGAGAGTAAGAGCAGTAGTAACCCCAGGATTATTTGATATTAATGATAAAAGAGCAATGATCGCAGCAATTGCCATATAGTACATCAAAGATATTGCGATCGTTTTTGTTAAGTTGATAAACATTTCTTGGTCGATAAGATCACCAAACCCGTAATAAAGAGAACCAAACAGAACTGGGGCTATGATAAAAGAAACGACAAAAAACAATGTACCTATCATTAGAACAATATTTTTCATCAAATAAATTTTCCATCGCTCATGACCCATCGAGACAACATTTTTCATCGTCCCTACATCATAATCTCTTGTTAAAAAGAAAGCACCTAAAAAGCTGATAAGAAAAATAATCATAAAAACATCAGGACCATATATCGCCTCAATTAATAGTTTCGAACCACTTAAAGGATCTATTGTCGCAACATCTTCAATTTCTACTGTTACACGACTAGATTCAAAATATCTTTTTTCTGCTAAATAGTTCATTGTCATTACGAATAAAAACAGAATGAAAATAATAATGTTAATCAACCAAAACGCACGATTTCTCCATAACTTATAACATTCAAGCTTGAAAAAGGTTATACATTTACTTCAGCCCCCTTTATTAGCCGAGTAAAGTATCCTTCTAGTTGATCACGATGTGGGTTGATCTAATGAATTTCCAATTGATTCTCAACAAGCAAAGACTTACCGTTGAAACATCCCGTATGTAACGATAAAGTTTTATCTTTCCATCGGGTAACACATCATAATCAGTTGTTTGTAACTTCTCTTCAATAAGTGTTGCCGCTTGATATGGGTCATCCACTTCAATAAGTAAATAGGATTGGCATTTATCTTCCAATTGTTCTCTCGTTATTTGCTCAATTAACCTTCCTTCATGGATAAATCCGTAATGTGTAGCAATTTGATGAACTTCCGTTAATATGTGACTAGAAATAAGAATCGTTACGCCAAAGTCTTCGTTTAATGTCTTCAGTAACTGACGAATCTCAATAACACCTAGCGGATCAAGACCATTTATCGGTTCATCTAATAATAAAAAAATGGATCATGAATAAGAGCCATTCCAATTCCGAGCCGTTGCTTCATACAAAGTGAGAATTTCTTCACTTTCTTTTTTCGAACTACAGTTAAGCCCACCTTTTCTTATGTTTCATAAATACACTCCTTTCCAGGAATTACTCGTTTCATGCGTATTAAATTTAAATTTTGATAGGCTGTTAAATTCGGATGTAACCCTGGGCTTTCAACTAACATGCCAATATTTTGCCTTAATCGATGAACATCTTTAGTATCCGTCTTGCAAAAAAGTTCAATTTCACCTTCCGTTGGGTGAGTAAGTCCTGAAACAAGACGAATAAATGTAGATTTACCAGCGCCATTTAACCCGATAAATCCATAAACAGCTCCCTGCTTAATTTCCATACTAATATTATCGAGAACATTTTTCTTGCCATATTTTTTATAAATATTTTTCGTTCGTAAAACAATATCACTCATTTGCCATACCTCCCTTTCGCTACTTTCAGTATGGCAACCCATTCATAACG
Organism: Bacillota bacterium; assembly: GCA_035303185.1. Taxonomy (GTDB): domain Bacteria; phylum Bacillota; class Bacilli; order Bacillales; family Amphibacillaceae; genus CALAMD01. The sequence goes on along the minus strand of DATGRX010000126.1, from coordinate 7,087 downwards.
ATTCTTTAAAAAATTCTTAAGAAATTCTTAAATTTAATGATTTAATCGATAACCCATACCCCAAAGAGTTTCAATATATGTTTCATTCGGATTAACATCAGATAGCTTTTTTCGTAAATGGCTCATATGTACGTTCACTGTGTTCTCATCGCCAAAATAATCTTCACCCCAAACAGTTTCAAAAATATTTTTCGTCACATGTACCACCTCCTCATTAATTAAAATAATAAGCTCTTTTCAGGAGAATGAAAAGAGCTTACGTAAACTTTTATAATTCGTTTTGTTTAATGCCAAAATCCTTTTCTGCCGCTTCCTGCACGCGTCTGCATAAATCAACGACGGAACGCTTACCTGTGAAAAATAGTAATATTTTCATATCCCAGCGTAACGGGATATTAATTGTCTTAGATGTAAATGTTGTTGTTCGATCATCGATTTTCTCCATTTTATACACGTTTGTTACATCTAACATATTTGGAATTTCAAAGTTTGTTTGTAAACATTTATACGTAGGAGTATCCTCATATTCGACGACTTCAATTAAAAACTCTTGTTGTGTTCTCTTTTGTCTAACAACTTGACGATATGAACTTCCGATCATTTCTTCTGTCTCTTCAATAGGTTCAACAGAAACAATATTTGGCATGATTCGTTTCGTTTGTTTGAGTGACAGATCAAACAATGCCCATACATCTTCAATCGGAGCATGTACTTTGACATCATGGGATAGCTTTTTCATTGAAAATCCTCCAACTATATTTATATTAAAATGGTTTTGTAATCATTAAAACGATTATGATGATAAATATAGTATTTAAGATCCGCTCATAAAAAAATAATCGTTTCGCATATTGTTCATACTCTTCTGGAATGTCATCACCTTGATGATTTTCTAGAATGTTTTTAATTGGTTCTGATAAAGGTTTTAACCATAAAGGGCCCGCAGCTAATGCAATTAAATATAAAATTAAACTAACAATATACCAACCAGCTTTAAATAAGTATGTTTTCAGAAAACCCATCCATAGACCAGTGACAAGTAATAATATACCACCGATCATCACAAAATGATGGACTCGATTACGAATAAAAAACGCATGTCTTAACTCTGTCATCGTTTTTGATTTTGTGACAATATAAATCATCACGAAACCAGGACCAAGCCCTAGGATCGCTGATAGTACGTGAATAACGATGAGAACACTGTATAACGACATCCTTTTTCCCCCTGACTTATTTCAACTCACTACATTTTATATAGGGGGTGTAGAGAGAACTCCTCCCTACAACCTATATGTACATTTATTTTTGCTTACTATGCCATATTTCCATCGGATCTTCTAATTCACCATCGATTGGCATATGAACCATTGATAAACTTCTTTCTTCCCGATCCTTTTTTAAATCTCCATATAAGTGAACAGAACCATCGATACCAACTTTAGCAGCATCCTCTATCGATGATGCATAATATCCCTTTTCAATACCAGCCATATACATTGCTGATAAACACATCGGACAAGGTTCTCCACTCGCATACATAATGTATCCTGATAAATCCTTCGTTTGCAACTTTTCTTGGGCACAACGTATTGCAAGTAATTCTGCATGACCGCTAACATCGTGTTTCTTGTGAAGTTCATTGACACCTTCTGAAATAATTTCGCCGTCCTTAACTAAAACAGCTCCAAAAGGTCCTCCGCCTTCTTTGACATTTTCAAGGGCAAGTTGAACAGCTCGCTTCATAAATTTATCCATAATGATACCCTCCCTAACGATAAGAAATAACCTTCTTTTATCATAGTATAGTTACTGGAAAAATTCCATTGACACACCGACACAGACAAATGTTTATGTATATGGTTATACATATTTCAGTCTTATTATTTTATGACAAAAAAAGAGCCTCCTCAAAAAGGAGACTCTCTCTGATGATTTGCACTTTACTCAAAAACAGAGCTTTTTAATTGCTTATTCCGTTTGTGTCTTTCAATCGCAAGGTCCAACAGACGACTAATTAAATCAGTATATGCAATCCCACTTACTTCCCATAATTTTGGATACATACTAATTTGCGTAAAACCTGGCAGTGTATTTAATTCATTGACATAAATTTGCTCATCTTCTGTCACAAAAAAGTCAACTCGGGCTAACCCTTCACATTGTAATGTTTTAAATGCTTTAATTGCTGCTGTTTGTAATCGCTCTGCTAACTCATCAGATACATCTGCTGGAATTTCTAAAGTAGCACCTTTTTCATCAATATATTTTGATTCATAAGAGTAAAATTCTGTTTGAGGAGAAATTTCACCCGGTAGTGATGCAATTGGATCCTCATTACCTAAAACAGATACTTCAAGTTCTCGACCAACGATTGCTTCTTCAATGACTAGTTTATGATCATAGGAAAACGCATCTGCTAATGCTTCATTAAATTCTTCTTCTGTCGTCACTTTACTGACACCAACAGAAGAACCTTGATTCGCTGGCTTAATAAACATCGTTTCTCCCAATTCACTAACGAGTTCAGCATAAGTGACATTATCTTCATCTTCTCGGGTGATGGTCACACCATTTGCGACATGGATACCAGCTAAGTTTAATAGTTTTTTAGCTATATCTTTATCCATACATATTGCAGAAGATAATACATTTGGACCGACATAGGGTACATCAAGGATCTCAAACATTCCTTGTAAACTCCCATCTTCACCTAATGTTCCATGATTAATTGGAAAGACGACATCTACATTTTTAAATGTTTGATGGACATCATTTAACTTACTTAAATGAACGGAAATATCCTCTTTTGGTTCATGTAATGCAATTCGTTTCGGATCATCTTCATGAACTAAATATTCTTGTTCATCATACACATGCCAATTTCCTTCTTTATCAATTCCGATTAATACAGCCTCATATGCAGAACGGTCTAAAGCATCAATGATATTTTTGGCTGATTGTAAAGACACTTCATGTTCAACAGACTTTCCCCCAAAAATGATGCCTACTTTTGTTTTTCCCATTATTTACTTCCTCTCACTTTTTCATTTTATCCGCTAACGTTCTTACATATAAAATACCATAATATATATATTTCGGGTAGAGTATTCGCATTGCTTTCATTATTTTTTAGTATACGTCGCAGGATTTGCTTCATGAATAAAGGAGCACCAATCCTTCGTTGAAAAAATTGTTAAATCATGCATTGCTCGCGTACATGCTGTGTAAAATAATGTTCGATCTTCTTTTTGATACTTTTGGCCAGATGCATCCGGAATGATGACTGCATCAAATTCTACTCCTTTTGCTAGATAGATTGGAAGGATAACAATACCTTTAGAATATTCTTTTGTCATTTCCGTAATTTCTTGAATGTTTAGAGCATTAGACAACTTATTTTGGATATATTTAGCTTCCTTTTTCGTCTGACATACGATAGCAATTGTTTCATAACCCTTTTCCTGGAACGAAGCAATTTCTTGTTCAATCATATGGGCTAGCTCTTCTTCTGTTGTTTTTAGTACTTTTGGTTTACTCCCCGTTCGCTCAAAGGTTTTAATCGATTTCCCGGCAGGGGCAAACTCACGTGAAAACTCGGTTATTTCCTTCGTCGAACGGTAACTTCGCATCAGCTCAATTTTAGTGAATTCGTCATCAGAACTTCTTTTTAAAATGTTATTCTCTTCTGTCTCTGCGTAGATTGCCTGATTCATATCCCCTAACAATGTAAAACTTGTATGTGGAAAAATTTGCTTCAAATATGCAAGTTGAAAAGGTGTATAATCTTGGGCTTCATCAATAATAATATGTTTCATCGAGCGATTTGCAGAATCCCCAAGTAATGTATCAGAAAAATAACTAAAGGCAGTCGCCTCTTCCCACGTAAGCCATCCATCTTTTATATGCTGTACAGTGAAATCACATAGTTTCTCCCAATTGTTAGGAACTTCACCCTTTGGCGTCCAGTCCGTAAACATTTTTTGATAAGTTTGTAATACATCAACAAAACGAAACTGATTGATGAATGTAACAATAGAGTCTATCTCTCTGTCAACAACTTTTCTCCGTAAATATATTTCCTCTTTGCCTGAATCATGAAATTCTTCTATATCGTTTTCTTGCACTTGTACGTAAGCTTCTCTGAAAGCTTCATCATCTAATAATTCAACTTCACCTAAAACCCAGTCCTTTAATACCTCTTCCGCCCTAAGTTGTTCAATTCGATCGAGTAACCAGTAACGTAGGATGTTTATTTTATTCATTAAAGGAACATTTCTTTCAATTTGATAAAAATATTTCGCTATTTCATCTTGATGAATAAAGACTTCATCTCGGAACATAATATTTTCAAAAACAATTCCACTTTCATATAAATCCTCAATATAGTGATCAATCACATTTTTATACGACAAATTGGACTTAAAGGAAATGTTCTCCCTTCGTAAAGGATAATCGTCACTATCTCGCTTTGAAAGGACATATTCTGTTTGTTCGAAAGGAGTTTCAACACGTAAATTCTTTATATTACGGTCAATAAATCGTAAGAATGTCATTTGCCTTATATTCTCTTCTCCAAGTTCTGGAAGGACATTAGCAATATAACTACTGAATAAGTCATTCGGTGAAAATAAAACCATATTTTCTTCATGTAAAATGTCACGATGTCGGTACAACAAATATGCAATCCGTTGTAAAGCAGCAGATGTTTTTCCACTTCCAGCTGCACCTTGAACGACTAGAAATTTGCTCTTTTCGTGGCGAATGACTTTATTTTGCTCCCGTTGTATCGTCGCAACAATACTTTGCATCTTTGTACTTGCCTGACCGCTAAGCGCCTTTTGTAACAAATGATCACCAATAGTTAGTCCGGTATCAAACATTCCTAAAAATTCTCCGCGTTCAATAATGAATTGTCTTTTTAAATGAATTTTCCCTTCAATTTTGCTATCTAACGCTTCAAAGTAAGCTGGCCCCGGTGTGAAGTCATAATACATACTTGCAATCGGAGCTCGCCAATCATAAACGAGGAAATTTACATTATCCTCATCCATTAAAGAAACGCGGCCGATATATATTTGTTCTATTTCCTCTCCATCTTCTTGAAAATCAATTCTTGCAAAATAAGGTGAATCTTCTAGTTGTTCTAACTTTTTAAATTGATTGTGTAACTGACTGTGCGTCCGTTCCCGTTCTGAAAGTAGCTCTGCTTGTTGACGTATGCTTGCCTGTGTTTCAACCATTTCATCGACATTATCAATATTAACCGTCACATCGTCCCAAAATTCTTTTCGCAAATGAACGACACTTTCTTTAATATCACCACTTTTGGCTAAAAGTTGTTCCTTTTGCTTATCAATTTCTGCAAACACTTCGTGTAATCTTTCCTGTTCATACTGTTTTTCCCGCTTGGAACTTTGCACATGTATCAACCTCTTTATAATTAGTTTTCGCATTCTACCGCTATTTTACGTGGCAGTATTGTACCATTTTCAGATCGTGAATTCAATTTCATTATATAGTTGTAAAATATTGTTATATCATGATTACATTCATACAATAGAAGTAACAGAAATGAGGTGGGAAAATTGTTTCAACCATTCACAAACATCGAAGATATTGAACAATTTATTCAGTCAAATCAATTAGCTTTTATTTACGTATCTCGAGAAAATTGCTCTGTTTGCCATGGGTTATTACCACAAGTAAAAGAAATGTTTACAAAGTATCCCAAGGTGAAAACAGCACTTGTAGATGCGGATAAAGTACCGGCCTTTACTGGGCAATACACTGTTTTTAGCGTTCCCGCACTGTTATTATTCGTAAACGGAAAGGAATTCTTACGCGAAGCCCAAATCGTCCCAATGCAACCCTTTGAAGAAAAAGTAAGCCGGATTTATGAACATGTGGTCAATTCATAAAAATTGGCCACTTTATAAAACATAATCCAAAAGTTCATCTTCAGTTCATAATTCATATATATCTTATATCATGATGAGATATTTATGAATGAGGAGAGATGAACATGAATCAATATAGTACATTATTACTTCGTTTTTCGGCGGTCTTCGCTCTGCTTGGAGCGTTTATCGGATCACATATGGCTGGAGCAGGGACTTTTGAGTTTTTAAGTATTCATGCACACATTCTTGTCGTCGGTTGGTTATCTTTATTTGCCTTTGCTGTATTTTATAAAATATTTACGCCAGCCAATGAAAAGTTAGCAGCGGCTCACGTTTGGACGGCAATTATCGGTTCGATCGGGTTAACAGTTGGTATGTGGTTTAGATATGTCGGTCCTTTCGGCATTGCAAAAGATGGCAGCTTTTCCCTAATCTTTTTCATTGTCGGTGGAACGATTTTACTCATTAGTTTCGTCATCTTTTTACTATTAACCTTTATGAAAATGGAAAATAATCGTGCATAATTTAATAAAAGTTCCATAAAATAATCTCGACTATGTATAGGAGGTTATTTTCTTGCAACCACAACAAGGACAAACAGGAGATATTGCTCAAAATAATATGGCGTCACGCGTCACAAATGGTGGACATGAGTTATTAGATGCGGATGAGGCTATCGGAACAGTTATTAGTGCATTAGAACAATTTGTTTTGTATGAACAGCATGCCCAGGATCAAGAATTACTAGCTATTATCCAAAAACAAAAAGCGTATATATCACAAATGTATAACACAATTATTGATACCTTACAATCCGGGCATGACCCACAAACACCGACACAAACGTATCAAATGGCAAATGTTTCTAACGTCACATACGGCTTACAACCGGCACAACCAAAGTCGCCGGCACAGACGGTTAGTGAAATTAACGATGAATGTATTTCCACATATATGATGAACAATGTGAAATTAATTGCGACATCATTTACAACGACGGCGTTAGAAACGACGAACCCTGTTTTACGAAGAATATTTGCCGATAGCATTCCTAATGTCATTGAATTAGGCTATGAGATCTTTTTATATCAAAATAGAAATGGCTATTATGACGTTGCATTACTTGAACAGCAAGAGATGCAAATGATTAAAACCGGATTCTCCCCTGCACAACCAAATATGAC